>CAMVGO010000044.1 GCA_947167045.1 uncultured Clostridia bacterium | reverse complement strand
GCTGCAGCCGAAAGAGGCAACCGCATCCTTTACTTAAGAGACGGTGTCATCTGCGACGAGATCACGCTCTCGCCTTACGAGGGCCAGGACAGGGAGCGTCATAAGCAGCTTCGCGCATTCCTCACAGACATGGGGTGGTAAACATGAATTCATTATTCTTCATTGCGAAAAACAACATTAAAAAGCACAAAGGTGAAGTGGCAATTATCTTCGCGCTGATCTTCATCGCGGCAGTACTTCTTTTCACAAGCCTCTCGCTCATACTCTCAGGATCTAACATGATAAAAGAGTGCGATGAGAAATACCACGTTGCAGACCTCCTGGTCGTGGCGAGAATAACAGATGAGGACAGACTTGATGAGATCTTGGATCCCATTGAAGGATATGAAATGAAAGAGTCTGTTCCGCTCATCATTACAGGAGCCGATTACTGCTACAGCGACATGGAGCCGGAAGATGCGATCTCATATGGGTTCTATATTTTTGATTCGGCTAAACCCACATATCTCAACGGATATCCGGAAGAGTTTAACGATCTTAAGGACGATGAGATCACACTTCCTTACTACATGTCTTATACGGTAAATGCCGGCGACAGATTTACGATCAAGATCACGAATAAAGACTACGAATTTAAGGTAAAGGGATTTACCGAGAATCTGTATTTCGCGACATCAATGAACATATCCGGATTCAACGTGCTGGTAAGCCATGATGTTTTCGAAGAGATCTCTGAAAATGTAGACCCCGCATGCAACAGAACGGCTGTGAATTTTAAAGTTAAAGACGGTGTGGATATCAATGAATTTGACAGAACAGTCCAGAATGCATTCCCAGGTGACATAAAATTCACCACGACTGACCGTCCCACCATGAATGTCGCAACAACAGGAATGTCGAATGTTGCGTGCTCCATTATCCTCATCTTCACGGTCATGCTTGTAGTCATGTCAGTAATCATCATGCATTTCTCGATAAAGAACTTCATCGAACTCAACGTGCAGAACATCGGTCTCCTTCAGGCAACGGGTTATACGGCAAAGGAACTCCGTCTGGCATGCATTCTGGAGCAGATGATAATTGGACTCTTCGCAACTGCAGCTGCAGTAATCGCCGGCATATTCTGCAGCAGACCGTTAACCGTACTTTCGGGAACGCTGATGGGCTTGTCAGGTTTCTCCGGAATCTGCATCCCGGCGCTCATCTCGACACTTGCCGGTATTCCGGTCATGGTACTCCTCGGCTCCCTGATCGCAACATCCTCATATAAGAAACTCACCGTTCTGGAAGCATTAAGGAGCGGCATTACATCACACAACTTCAAGAAGAACCACTTTCCTCTTGAATCAAGCCGCCTTCCATTGAGCCTCGTTATGGCCGGTAAGAACATATTCGGTTCAGGCAAGAAGAGCGTATTCATTACTCTAATCGTCGCAGGCCTGGCATTTTCAACCTGTCTCGGATTCACGCTCTTCCAGAACTGGGCACTTGACCAGTCAGCCCTTTTAAAACTCGTCGGATTCGAAGCCGCGGATATTCAGGTGGACGCACCCGGCAACGAGGAATTCGTCCGGGACATGATGGCTGATGAGAACGTCGAAAAGGTAAATAAATGGTCAACCATTTCTTCGATGGAAGTTTCTTACCTGGATAAGTCAACATCACTCGGAATAGATGTTTATTCTGATATCGGTCTTCTCGAAAACGAGTACGTCCTCGAAGGACATCTGCCTAATAACGGAAATGAGATAGTACTTACAACAGTGGAGGCTGAAAACATCGGCGCATCATTGGGAGACATCGTAAACGTTAAGTCACTTACAGATGACGGCACGGTCCCTTATACCGTCTGCGGCATCGACCAGAAGATAAACAACATGGGCAAAAAGGCGGTCATGAATGAAGAAGGCGCAAAGCGCCTGAACCCTGATTACCAGTTCAGTGAAGTACTCGTTTATCTTAAGGACAGCTCCAGGGTAAAGGAACTCAAAAAGCAGTGGGAAAAAGAATATACCGACTTCCAGTTCACGCTGGTAGATGACCTCATCGGCTCAACGATCAGCACCATAAAAGCTGCTATGGAAGGCATCTGCGTTATATTCATCATCGCTACCTGCTTTGTGGTTATCCTTACGCAGCTCCTTCTCACCAGAGCACAGATCATCCGCGAGAGGACCGATCTCGGCGTATCCAAAGCATTGGGCTACACATCAGGCGAGCTTATCAGAAGGACACTGATGACAAACATGCCGACCATCGCACTCGGTGTAATCCTCGGATTGCTGCTGCATATCGCATTTGCAAACCGCTCGATCCTTTTTGGCCTGTCATCCTTCGGCATCAGACAGAACGACTTCTCGACTGACCCCAAGTGGTATGCAATAACGGCAGCGCTCATCCTTCTCTGCGCGGTGATCACCGCATTCCTGAGCGGCAGAAGCATCACAAAGCTCGAGCCTGTCAGGATACTTAAGGAGGACTGACCGGCGGACAATAGACCGGTTTGAACCCCGGTTGTATAATCTTCAGGTTTTTTCATGGGTCGAAATTGCACGAAAAACGGATTTTGTGCAATTCCGGCCCTATTGTTGATGGTGAAATTATACAATCATGATCCCGCCCGTTTTGCTAACTTCGCGAAATGGATCAGCTAAAAATGTACTGCATTTTAATATATACATATCCGTCCGTGTAGTATTATTTAGCCCGTTGAAAGGCATTGATCACAAATGTTTTAAGATTACAGGGACGGACAATGAATAAGAAAAGCACAATTGTCATAGACGAGAAGACTCCGCTGCTCATTCTGGCGGGGCCGATGTTCCTTGAACTCTTCCTCAACACGATGCTCAACAACGTGGACACCTTGATGCTGAGCCACTATGACGAGTATGCGGTAGGCGCGGTCGGCAATGCCAACACCATCATGTTCATGATGAACATCCTCTTTAATGTCATCGCGACTGCGACGAGCGTTGTCGTTGCACAGTATCTCGGAGCAAAGCAGTTCAGCAAGATGAACATGATCTACACGCTCGCTTTTGTTGTAAACCTCGTTATAGGATTTGTCCTCAGCGGAGCTTTCTGTGCAGCAAACCCTCTGATCATGGACTTCCTTCATGTATCGCCCGAGATGAGGCCTTATTCGATGATCTATATCTACATCGTCGGAGGCGGCGGATTTCTTACGGCTGTATTCAACGTCATGCTCCAGATATTAAGGTGCAACGGCTATCCGAAGATCGGAATGTGGGTCACCCTGGCTATCAACGTCTTCAACATCGGAGGCAACTACCTTTTCCTGTACGGACCTTTTGCACATCTGAACATCGGCGTTGCAGGTGTTGCCATTTCGACTGTTGCAGCAAGGCTTATCGCCGTGATCGCAGTCATCATATTCTTCTATGCAGCTAAGATCGGACGCATTTCGCTCCGTTACTTAAGACCGTTCCCGGGAAAGCTCCTTGCGAAGATGGTAAAGATTGGTCTTCCTACTGCAGGCGAGAACCTTACTTACAACCTTTATCAGACGACGCTCCTGTCTTTCGTAAACGCGATGGGCAACGATGCGGTAAATGCGAGGGCATACTGCAATACGCTCATCTCTTTTGCGATGATCTTCTCGAATGCTTCTGCGATGTCGACGCAGATCATCACGGGACACCTTGTCGGCGCAGGCAAGCAGGAAGCGGCATATAAGAGAGTGTTCAAGACCTTGAGCACATCAATGCCGATAACTATCGCGCTGGCTTCCATCAACGCACTTCTTTGCAGATATACGCTGCAGCTCTTTACCGATAACCAGCACATTATCGCTCTGGGACAGATAATCATGATCGTCGATATATTCGTCGAAATGGGACGTTGCCTCAACATGACCTTCGTCAGCAGTCTCAAGGCGGCAGGTGCATACATATTCCCGCTCATCATGGGCATCCTCTGCAACTGGGGACTGGGACTTGTGACCGGATACACTGTCGGTGTCGCGCTGGGTGTCGGAGTTGCTGGCATCTATGCCGGAACCGCGACGGATGAGTGTATCCGCGGCCTTATAGTCATGTACTACTGGTATAAGAAGAAATGGTTCGGAAAGTCGGTCGTTGACAAAAAGGACACCCTTGAACTTGAAGGGAAAGGGAGTTCCAGGTAGATTTTCCGTTCGCAAAAGGGGCTTCCGAAATGGTATATTCATAGAGAATATTCTTAAGAACGGTGAGACCTATGATCGACTACGAAACAATCGCGAGAAACAATCACAGCAGCGGCATGAACTGCTCGGCGGCTGTTTACGATGCGCTTGGCATCAATAATCCGAATAAGACCGAAGCACCGCGCCCGAGAGCCATTGAAGGCAAATGCGGGGCTGTCCTGGCGGCAGAGCAGGTGATCAGGGAAGCGGGCGGCACGGAAGAAGACGTGGCTGAATTTGAAAAGCGTTTTACGGAGAAGTATAAGCACCTGAAGTGTTCAGAACTCCGCGGCTTCCTAAGCGGAAAATGCAATGATTATGTCGGATTTGCCGCAGCGGAAGTCGGGAAGATGGGAATACTTTCAGATCCCTAATAACGCGGCTGTATTTTGCACAGCGATATTTGGCGGATGAGAAGTCATCCCGCAAGGCACACTTTCGTGATCGCGGAACAATGCTAAAAATAACAGAAGGCAGAATGGTCTGCCGGAACTATACGATCGTCAAGGAGAAGACAGCATGGAAGATGATGAGAACTTATTGGATCAATCCCCATTTATGGATATGGACCCGAACAGTGCCGAATTTGTTGAAGGCATATTTGGTGAAATGACAGAAGTTTACGGCCAGTTCATTGATTTTCTTTCTGATGTGGCGGCCGAAAAACCGGATAGAATGGGTCTTATGGTAGTGGGTATTATCGTTCCATTATTTACACTGTCCAATGACGCTTACGTGATCTCTCAAAAAAGTGAAGGCACATTTTATACGTGCGGATTCGATGAACTGAAGGCAATAATAGATGAATTGTCCGATTACGGTGACGGTTTCGAAAAAAAGGGAGAAAGGGACCCTTTAAAACTTGCCAAGATCATCAACAGATATAAGGATTACCTTTCCTCCCTGTATGATGTTCTTACTGCTGAAGGCTGGGATCTGGAAGCTCCTTTCGACAACTGATCCTTAAACGATACACGAACGATATATCCGGCAGTTATCATTTATCCTGAGAAGACCTCGGGGATAAAGGATACCGTATCATATGGATAAAAAGAGTACAGCATCCGCAGCAGTCCTGCTGTTTGCCGGAATATGCGCAGTGGTAACGGGCAGCATTATTGTGCTGCCTCTGACACCGGTTGTCAGGATACTGGTATGGACCGCGGGCGGGGTGCTGATACTTGTATCTCTCGTCAGGCTCATTGCGTCCGTTACTCACAAAAAAGCATCTCACATAGCGGTTATCCCGGTATTGGGCATAACCGTCTTTTTTGCGCTCTTTTCGTTCAGTGCGCGCGATAAGATCAGATCACTGTTTTCCATCAGGAAAGAAGGACGCGGGATATATTCGATGACTTATTACGGGGATGCCATGACCGACGAGGCGCTTGATGCGGGCCTTATGACACCGGAGGATTTCTCTGACTGGATACGCAGAAAGGAATTCTATAATTTCCCGTACAGATATGAGGATCCGCAAAACGGATGCTCGGCTTTTACCTCTTCGTCTGACAAGGGCGGCATTCTTTTCGGATTTAACTTCGATGCTCCCGAGACCGGTGTCAGCACGCTTATTGTATATACGCACCCGTCGGACGGATATGCATCTATGGCAACGGTGCCGCTCGGCCAGGTCTTCGGAACGGAGGGTTACGATCCCGATCTTCCGGATGCAAGGTTGCTGATGCTGTCGGCTCCGTACATCATAAACGACGGTATAAATGAGGCGGGTCTCGGGATAACGAGTCTTCAGCTTAAGATCGGGGAGACACACCAGGATAACGGAAAACCGGATGTTACGGGCAGCTGCCTTTTGAAAAGGGCGATACTTGACCATTGTGCGACGGTCGAAGAGGCGGTGGAACTGATATCACACTACGATGTGCACAGCCATAAAGGTGTTTCGTTCCACTTTTTCATATGTGACAGAACAGGCAAAGCGGTCGTCGTCGAATGGTTCGGAAATGAGATGAGCGTGGTCGAGGCGGACGCATGTACTAATTCCGCTCTGGCGCCGGAGCACTTAGGTGAAGGATCCGTTGACGAGAGGCTCCCGACACTGCAGCAGACTCTTGAGGAAAGCAGCGGGATACTTTCTGCCGCGCAGGCGAGAAAACTTCTTAACGCGGTCTCACAGGAAGGCTATACCAACTGGTCCAGCTTATACGATCTTGACCGGCTGACACTTTCGATCTGTCTCAATGAGGAGTACGGCAACGCATATTGTTTCGAGCTTTCGGGAAGATAACAAAGCTCTTTCCTCGCGGAAACGCAGTCCTGGCGTTTGGTATAATTCAAAAAACTGTAAAGGCTTATTTGGAGGAGAATCAAATGGGAAGATGCTTTCATTTTTACATGGATATTCCCGACCCCGACGTGATCTATCACGACGGATACTATTACCTGATAACGACGACCATGCATTTCTTCCCGGGCGGGGAGATATTGAGATCTGAGGATCTGAAGAAGTGGGAGCATTTTTCTTATGTTTTCGATAAGCTTGAAAGTACGCCGGATCAGAGGCTCGAGGGCAGCGGATATATCTATGGCAAAGGAATGTGGGCTCCGGTGATAAGATATCATGACGGGATGTTCTACGTTGCCTTTTCTTCAAACGATGCGGGAAAGACTTATCTGTTCAGGTCGGAAGATATCGGAGGTCCGTGGAAGCGCAGCGAGATCAGTGGTTTCTACCATGATCTTTCCATGCTCTTCGACGGCGGAAAAGTCTATCTGGTATACGGCAATACCGACATTCACCTTACGGAACTCAACGGTGAACTGACGGGTCCCAGGGAGGGAGGGCTCGACCGCGTCATAGTTGATGACAGCGGCAACCCGATGCTCGGACTTGAAGGTTCGCATATCTATAAGGTCGGCGGAAGGTATTATCTTTTTATGATCCATTCCCTGCGTGACAAATGGAGAAGAGTCGAGGCCATGTATGTGGCTGACAGCCTTGAAGGAGAGTTCACGGGAGGAGATATCTTCGACAACGATCTCGGGATAAGGGATTCCGGCATAGCTCAGGGAGGGATCGTAAATGGTCCCTGCGGTGATCACTTCGTAATGTTCCAGGACAGCGGCGCGGTCGGAAGACTTCCGGTCATCGTGCCGTTTAACTGGCAGGAGGGAAGACCTGTCTTCGACGAGGAGAACACCGTGGAAGAGTGTGAGTTCACGGGGCTTTACGGCAGTGATGACTTTGCAGACGGACATAAGGCTTTCTGGCAGTTCAACCATGAGCCCGACTATAATCTGATCAGATTCGAAAACGGATATCACATCACGACCGATAAGGTCGTAAGGAACATTTTCCACGCTAAGAACACACTGACTCAAAAGATATTGGGACCTGTCTGTCAGGCAGAGGTTACGATAGATGCATGTGATCTGAATGAAGGAGACTTTGCCGGCCTTTCCGCATTCCAGGGAGATTACGCATTTGCCGGCATAACAAAGGATGCTGAAGGTTTCCATGCGGTAATGCTCAGCAACAAGAGCAAGGGCGGCCCCTGGGATCTGAGTGAAGATGAGGGGCTTTTGGAAGCAAAGGAACAGGTCTCCGGGAGCAGTCTGACTGTCAGGGTCATATGTGATTTTACCAAGGACCAGGCAAAATGTTTTGTCGTGACTGATGAAGGTCTTAAGCAGATTGGCACGTCTCATGACCTGCGCTTCAGGCTCGATCATTTCACCGGATGCAGATTTGCACTTTCTAGCTTTTCCACTGTTAAGTCCGGCGGCACTGCCGTCTTCAGAAATTTTGTATACGGAGGGGATAACGCATGAGCATCAGGACGAACTACGAAAAATGGTATGAGGGCGAAGACTATTACTGGGGTCTGGAGCCCGGAGATTTTCTTGAGGAACTTATAAGGCTATGCCCGCCGGCTGAAGGCTGCAAAGTACTCGATATCGGGTGCGGCGAAGGCAAGGACGCCGTCTACATGGCTCAGCAGGGTTACGATGTAACCGCTTTCGATCTGACCGAAAACGGCATCAGGAAGACCCGTTTGCTGGCCGGGAAGAGAGGCGTGAAGATAAATGCATATATAGATGACATTAACACGTTTGAGGTTGATGGGCAGTACGACATCATCTATTCGACAGGCACTGTCCAATACCTTTTTGATGAGAATAAGAAAGGCTTTTTTGAAAAGCTCGAAAAGATCACGAAGCCCGGCGGCATCGTGTTCATCAATGTGTTTGTGGAGAAGTCATTCCTTGAGCTTCCGCCCGACTGGGATAAGGAAGAGAAGATGTGGAAGTCAGGCGAGCTCTTCACTTGTTTTGCAGACTGGAAGATGGAGCGCATCGATGAGGTTATCTTTGAAGATAACAGCTGCGGCATCCCGCACTTCCATTGTATGGATACCATTATCTGCAGGAAAGTGAAATGAAAAAGATAATTGCGGCTGCTATGACTGTAGTGCTCCTGCTTCCGGCAGGCTGTTCCATGCTTTCCGGAAAGACCATCTGTCTTTTTAACGGCAGCAACATTCTCGGTCTGAAATCCGTGCTCTATAAGAGCGGCTGCATCATTTTGGATCTTGATGAAGCGTATGCGGATACGGAAAACAGTGAGTATGCCGATCTCATCAGTCTTGTAAAGAACGGTACCGCTGAGGAAAGGGCAAACTTTTCTTTAAGCGTCAGGACGACAGGTTTTACTGATTTCGGTGATGATGAGATCAAGACTATGAAATCTACGACATAGACATTTATCTTTTTCAGGATATTGAATACGGGCCCGCTCAAGCCTGAGGACTGACCTGAGGCACATTTTTCAGCATTTATAATTTGACGCTGCCCAACTGTATGCCTTCAACTATGTGCCTTGCCAAAAGCAGGTATACGATTATCATCGGAATGACAGAGACAAATTCCGGTATCATGTAATCACCCAATGCGAAATTCAGAATCAGAACGAGAGGCAGTGTCCTATGGGAGTCTTCTGTTATGAGGACCATGGGCAAAAACATGTCAGTCCAGCTGCCGGCAAGTGCAAATATCGCCTGTGTGGCGATCGCGGGTTTTAAGATCGGCAGAACGATCTGATGGAATATCCGGATCTCTCCTGCTCCGTCGATCCTTGCGGATTCAATGATCTCCTTCGAGAAACAGGATTCCAGATAGAGCCTCATAAAGACTACCGAAACGGGAGTCGCTATGGCGGGAAGGATGAGTGTTGCGAGGTTATTGTTCATGTGGTAACTGTAAGCCAGTCTTATGAAAGCAACCGATGTAACTGTGTTTGGTATCATCATGAGAGCGAGGACCAGATTGCTGAATACTTTTCTGAATTTCCATCTGTATGCGAAGATTGCATGCGCCGTAAGAGCAGAGCAATACACGTTCAGAATGGTACTGCCGGCAGCGACAAATACTGAATTAAAAAAACCGCGTACTGTCCTTTTATTGAAGAAGACTCCGAGTTCTTTCACTCTCTTAGGTATGATCTTCAGGACTCTTGCGGGATTGTTGAATTCGAATCCCGAGAAGTCAATGAGCATGATCAGGATCGGGTAGACAGACAGGAATACCAGGAGCAGAGAGATGATATAGACGATGGCCTTGAGCTTGATCTCATTCTTCCTGACAGCCAAACTGTGTATTCCTCTAAACTTCAAACCGGTCTCCTTTTATCTGTCTGCAGACTGTTGTAAGTGTATCCCCAAGCGTAATTTTATTGGAATCCGTTGAATGTGTCAAACGCTCTTTATATTTATTTTCCTTTTTTGTATAATATTTTCGTTATATAAAATTGCCGCGTTAAGGCGCGGCGGCCGGGGATATATGGAAAAAAGGAAATCTATCGAGAGACACTATAACAAATGGGGTTATATCTTCATAATCCCGTTTTTAATAGCTTTTATTCTTTTTCAGCTTTGGCCGATGATAAATACATTTTACTTTGCCTTCTGCGATATGAAGCACTGTGATTATTCAGAAACCCCGAAGACCCTGATGTCTCTGGGACTGCCGTGGTATAAGAATTTCGCGGATCTTTTCGATACAAACACGTTTGTGATCTCGGTGAAGAACACGTTCTTCTTCTGGATCTGGCAGACCATACCTGAATGGATCCTTGCATTCTGGCTTGCGGCCATGATGACTGACAGAAGACTTAAGATTAGAGGAAGGTCATTTTTCAAGACCGCATTTTTCTTTCCCCAGGTCATGATCGGAACGACGGTAGGCAGTAATATCATTTGGTTATTTCTGGGATTTGCGGCAAGCTCGACCGCTTTTTCCCTTACGGCTGCCGCCATCAACGGTTTCGGAGTAACGGAGAAAGACTTCGAATTCTTCATGTCTTCCCGTTTCATGATAATAGTTGTGGGAGCTTTCCTTCACTACGGCATCACATTCATCTATGCCGTTGTCGGCATGACAAGTATCCCCGTGGAGATATTTGAAGCAGCGGAGATAGACGGTTCATCGAGACTCCACACATTCTTTCACGTCACGCTCCCGTGCATGCGTCCGATCCTGTTCTTCATCGTAGTTATCTCGGTTGTTGACGGCCTGACCGACGATTATGCCGCGTCATTGCTGGGCAATCAGTATGATACAGCCCGAAGAACGGTTACCATGCGTGAGTATCTTGATAAAGTGGTCGGTTTCGGATCCGCCTATGACAGGGGTTCCGCTTTCTGCCTTATCCTGCTGGCTATGTCCGCCATTATTTCCGGACTGATTTATTTCTTCCTTATCAGGGACAGATATGAAGCAAAGCTCGCAAGGGAGATCAGGAAGGAAAAGAGGATGGAAAGAAGGCTCAAGGCCGGAAAGGCGAACTGAGCGTTCTGAGGTGGATCATGGCAGAGTTTTTCGGAAACATAACTATATGGACTGTCCTCGATAAGATCTTATGCTTTTTCTTTATCGTCCTTTTTGTATGGGGCGGCACGAACAAGTTCGGCAGAAAAGGTGAGTTCAATGATGACTTCACCGGCCTTGACGCGATGAAGTCCGTCAGGGGTTTTGCCGCTCTCGGCGTCATACTCCACCACACATCACAGGAATTCATGTTCCAGGAGGAAGGCGTGCTCTCGGCATTCGTCAATGCGGGCGCGTATTTCGTCGCGATATTCTTTTTCTGTTCCGGATACGGACTGTTAAAGAGTTTCGATACCAAGAAAGACTATCTTAAGGGATTCATAAAAAAGAGG
Organism: uncultured Clostridia bacterium; assembly: GCA_947167045.1. Taxonomy (GTDB): domain Bacteria; phylum Bacillota; class Clostridia; order Saccharofermentanales; family Saccharofermentanaceae; genus Saccharofermentans. The sequence continues at coordinate 11,003 of CAMVGO010000044.1, read as the reverse complement.
ATCGTTAAGGCGATCGTCGTTCCTTTCTATGTAAACGTGATCGTTTACGGTGTTCTCATGTTCATCGCGAAGATGCCGCTCGAGAAAACACAATGGGTCACGAATTTCCTCGGCATCACCATGATGAACAGATATGCATGGTTCCCGATAGTTCTCTCGATCCTTTACCTGGTCTTCTATATCTGTTTCCGTTTCATCAAGAACCGTCCGGTCTGCTTTGCCGTGATCTTCGTTTTCATGATCGGCATGGCAATGGTCTTCTGCTTTGCCGGACACTATGCATGGTGGTACGGTCCCGAGAACTGGTGGATGGACGACAACTACTGGGAGACGCAGATGCAGTGGTGGCAGGGTGAGCAGATCTTCTGGTTCAGCGGCGAATGGTGGGTCAATGCGGCGCCGGCTTTCCTTACGGGTCTTGTTTTCGCTAATTACGAGAAGCAGATCGTGGCTTTCTTCAAAAAGAAGTATGCACTCAAGTTCCACATCCTGCTGATTATCACAGTAATTCTCTACAAGCTTTCAGATTTCGGTCAGGCACATTGGGGCTACTGGACCGAGTGGAATGGAAACGGTCCAGCGATCGCGGACAAGGTCTGTACGTATTTCTGCCAGTTGCCTTTGTTCCTGACTCTCCCGTTAACGGTATTTGTCCTCATGATGAAGTATCACGTGAGCAACCCGGTATCAAGGTTCTTCGGCAAGTACTCGCTCCACACATATCTCGTTAACCTGGCGGTCATCACTTCTTTGAGGTTCATCGAACTTCCGGAGGTTCTCGTAAACGTAGGCGACGTAAAGAACAATCTCCTGCTCTATGCGGTCGGCGTCATCCTGTTGTCAGCTTATTTCGGCATGAAGGAACAGAAACTCACCGGGTGGGTACAGGGCAAGCTCTTCAGAGAGAAGAAGGTCTATGAAGCTCCGAGATGGTCGCTTTCTGATCCCGATGTCAACTCAAAGCACACGGTTTGTGTCAAAGATCCGGTTGCTCCTGCCAAGGAAGCAGGAAGTCAGGGATAAAGATGGAAAAGAAGAAACTGAGCATTACATGCGTTCTGGGATTCGCGGTCTCGGTGCTTGCTCCGGTCACGGCATTTTTCCTTGCAGTCAACAACGTACAGTGGTACAAGTACTTTATGACGTTTTTAGGCTTATCAGGTCTCTCGGTCTTTGCAGGACTTGTACTTTCCATTGCGGGTACCGTTTCAGCGAAAAGGTCCGGAAAAGGCGGCAGGGGACTTGGCATTGCAGGTATAGTTATCTCGTTGCTGGAAATGATAGGTGTCATACTGTTTATAATATGTTTGATATGGCTCGGTACAGGCGTTCAGATGTCGAATTAAAGGTTGTGTTTATCTATGCGTGATCTTATGAACAAAAAAGAAAAGAATGAAACAGCTAAGAGGATTATCGCGTCAGGTCTGACGTTGGTGATACCGTTCTGCATGTATGGATGTTCTTTAATCGGAGGCAAAGGCAGGAACTATCAGGAGCGGGTCGACAACCTTGATAAATACGTGGACGATCTTACGGGCGGCGAGAAGGTCAAATCTGTCGATTCCTCATCCGGCGCGCAATACACCTATAAATGTCTTGACCGTGATCTCGAGTTCGGCGTAAATATCTTCGAAGGTGCGACTTCTCTCGACGGAAGTTTTGTGCACGGCACCGGCAAATTCTATTACAGCGATTACTACGATGAGGCCGTGCACTACTATTGGCAGGAGGAGTTTGAAAAAACGGCCGAAGGACGCGGTTTTGACTTTGTGCATTTCGGTGACTGTACGGACAGTAAAGGTGAAGAATCCCTTTTCTTTTCAGGTGATAACATAAGCATCTATATTGATAAGGACTGCACCGATGAACAGGTCGAAGAAGTCGATGCGATGCTCAGGGCTATCCGCGACATCTGTGTGAAGGAAAAGGGATTCCATAAGAAGACGACCGACTTCAAATATTCCGTTTTGCTTTATTGGTATGATGCCGGAACGGATCACTATGATGCAATGGAAACCTTTTGGATCTCTGCGGACACAAAGGATGATGAGCTGCATGTAAAGGATATTCCTCTGGATACTACAAGAAGGGGTATCACCGGATGCCCCTTAAGGGCAACCGTCATAAACACTCTAGGCGACGGTGATGTATTCGTATACGGCACGGCAAGGGAAGCCCCCTGGGATTTTGAGGAATGACGTTGGTTCTGCCCGCGCGGCTGAAGATGACATAAAGGTGAGTAAATGCTGACTAAACAGGATATCGTAAAGTTCATGGAAGAAAACGGCATAAAGCACGATGACAAAGTCGTTGTGCATGCTTCGCTCCGTTCCGTGGGTCCCATCGAAAACGGAGCCGACGGACTGATCGATGCCATGTGTTCTTATCTGAATGAGGGACTTCTGCTCATCCCGACGCACACCTGGGACGATGTCGTCAGGGAGTCTCCCTATTACGATGTCAGGACGACTGCGCCCTGTATCGGGACTCTGTCCATGGTGGCATTTTCGCGCAAGGACGGTGTAAGGTCACTTCATCCGACCCACTCGGTCGTTGCATTCGGCAGGGATGCGGCGGATTTTGTAAAAGGTGAGGAGAAATGCGGATCACCCGCGCCGGTAAACTCCTGCCTGAGCAGGCTCTATGAGGAGAACGGAAAGGTCCTTCTGATCGGTGTCGGACACGAGCGGAATACTTATCTTCATTCCGTCGACGAGAGGCTCGGCATACCTGACCGTCTGAACCCGGATCCGTTCGTTATCACGATAAAAGACTACGACGGCAATCTCATCGAGTCGCCGCCGTTCCGCACCCACTATACAGTTGCGGCCGACCGTTGTGTTTCGGATTATTATCCCAACTACAAAGAGGCATTCGAATACACCGGTGCGGTCAGTTATGCGACTTTGGGAAATGCCACAGTTTATGTCTGCGATGCCAGGGGCATGACTGATACTGTCAGAAAGCTCTGGCAGAAGACGGATCACGATCTTTGCATAAGCGATAAGAAAATCCCGGAAGAGTATTACAAAGAGCAGTAAGCTTTGGGGTGTTAGCTGCGGACTGTTAATTCAGGATGTGTGCGGTGAGCGGCGGTGCCCGCAGGTGCTGCTGATTTTTCGGAGGTATCGTTTTCGGAAGAAAAATACAATTTACGATACCTTTCAGAATCCAAAGTATCGAAATACGGTGTCACCCTTTATTTCCGATACCTTCTGCTTTTTCGAGGCGGTCACACCTGAAGCCAGAACATGACTTCCACCCATATTCAAAAAGGAACTTCACAATTATTGTTATAATGTCTTCAACTGACAAACAAGCGCTAAGCAGAAAAGCAAAGGAGCAGCCCGATGAAAGAACCTTCTTATATGATCGTTATCCCTATGAATGAAAAATATCTTGAGGATCCGAAGAATTTTATGGATAACCTGCAGGACAATGAACATATCAGCATAAAGGACATGCATTTTGACGATGACCGCGGACTGGTGATCCTCTTCAAAGTCGACGATAACGAGTATGAGGTCGAGATCGGTCCCGTGGATGTGGAGATACCAAACTTTATCCGTCCGGCGCATGCTTTCTCCGAGGAGGAGTTCAGAAAACTCGACGAGGCGCGCGTGGGCCTGGGCGTCTGCATGGATTACGAAGGCGACAATAACAAGTGCTTTCATGACCAGCTCCGAATTATAAACGCAATGTTCCCTGAGCTTTTGGCAGTGCTGGACTGCCCTTCCGAAAAACTCCTGTCGGGCAAGTGGGTGGCTCTGGCAGCAGGTTCATCAGTTCTGCCTGCGCCCAGATATCTGTTCACGGTCCAGGCGATATCGGACGGCGGTGATGAAGTGTGGCTGCACACTCACGGACTTAAGCGCTGCGGCCTGTATGAGCTTGAGATATTGAATTCCAGGAAGGAAACCTTCAATGACCATTACAAGATGATCGAATCATTTGCGGTCAGGATGCTCGAGAGCGATGAGCCGATCGAGCCGGGCGACGGTATCCTTATCGGGCAGGCTGCGGGAAAGGTCCTGACCCTTACGGCCGTCGACTGGAAGGAAGCGCTCGAATACTACCCCGATATTTCCTTAGGAACAGAGGAAGACCGTAATGATGACGTCCATAACGAAGACACTTATGTCCTTATGATCTACAGGAATTCACATGACGAGGAAAACGGTATCTACACACCGGTCCAGGATTTCGATCAGTTCCTTGATAAGAATCCCATGTATATGTTCTCGAACGAAGAGACCAAGCGTATGAGCGACCTTGCCATAGAGAGGATCCCTTATATGATCAAGGCTTTCGAAAACAAAGAAAACACGATCCTAATAAAGATCGGACTCCTTGCGGACGAGGAACACTGGGAAGACGGCAAGCCCCAGCACGAGCACATCTGGTTCGAGTTAAAGGACGTGAAGGACGGTTCCGTTGTGGCGCAGTTAACGCAGGAGCCGTACTACGTTTCTGGTATCAAGGAGGGCGATACCGGAACATATCCGTTCTCTGACATCACGGACTGGATCATCTTCACGAAGGAGTGCAGGATCACTCCGGATGACGCATATCTTCTCTGCTGAGAAACCGCGAAAAGCATCAGGCAAAAAACAGGCGCTGCCTTAGGCGAAAGCTTACAGACGGCGCCTTTTCATTTTTTTGACCAAGAAAGTTTACAGACAGTTAATGCAGCATTGATTATCTCCTATAAATTGCGTTCATATAATAAATATAAACAAACGAATCTAACGGAAAGCGAGGGTAAGATCATGGCACTTACAGATACATTAAAAGATAAGATCCTGAAATTGGGAGCAAAGCAGAAACTTGGAGCTATCGTCAAGTATGTAACAAATCCCAATGAAGACATAAGAGTTACGGTTGCCATAGCATTGGGCATGATAAACACTTATGATTCCGGCATGGCTCTGATCCCCCTGCTTCGTGACAGTTCTCCTAAGGTAAAAGCAGCCGCTTGCGAGTCCGCTGCAGCCATTCATGCAAAGCACTGCGAAGAGTATGTAAAGAAGCTGGCTTTTACGGAAACAGATCCGAACGTTAAGCAGGTCGCCAGAAAGGCATTCGATTCTCTCAGGGACAGCGTAGCTTAAGGCGGAAGGCATATGGCATACAGGATAACAGGAGCCTGCACAGGCTGCGGAAAGTGTGAATCCGCCTGTTCCGAAGATGCGATCAGCCGCGGATGGAGAAGATACGAGATAGATCCCGATCTCTGCGATTCATGCGGAGCGTGTGATTATATCTGTCCGGCCAATGCGATAGAACCGGACTGAACCAAGGGTGAAAAAAGACGATTGTTACAGGGCTGTCTCAGATGGTGAGGTAGCCCTTTCTGTTGCTACTTCAATGAATTATTCGAGATCTTCCTGAAGAAACTGACCGTAAACGGAATGCATGCAAGGCACGTCAGTACGTCGGCTGCCGCCTGAGCCACCTGGATTCCGGCAAGTCCGAAGATCCAGCTGAATGCCAGAAGCACAGGTATGAAGAACAGACCGTTTCTTAAGGCCGACAGGAAAGTCGCGTTGAACTTGTAGCCGATGCTCTGGAACATCATGTTGTTGCAGACCTGGAACGGCACGAAAAACAGACCGATGCACTGTGCGTGCAGCGCGGGTATTCCGATCGTAATTACTTCGGGATCGTTTCTGAACACTCTTATGCATTCGCCCGCGTTCAGGAATACGGCAATTGATGCGATGCCCAGCAGGAGCGATCCGAAGGAGAGCGTAAAGAAGAAACCCTGACGGACGCGGTCGTATTTCTTCGCACCGAAGTTAAATCCGGCTACGGGCTGGAAGCCCTGTCCGATACCGAGAGCCGCACTGAAGATGAACATGCTGACCCTGTTGGCGATTCCCATTGCGGCTATCGCAGCATCGCCGTATGCGCCTGCGGCGTTGTTGAGGAGCATCGTCGAGATGCTCGCAAGTCCCTGGCGGGCGAGGCTCGGCAGACCTGTCGTTACTATATCGCCGAGTATCGTTATGTTGAATTTTGTGTATTTGAAAGAGAGCGAAGTCTGTGTCTTTTTCAGTATGAACATCGTGAGCAGGATGAACCAGGACAGATACTGTGATATGGCGGTCGCAAGACCAGCTCCGAGGATGTCCATGTTCATCTTCTGCATGAAGAGGGCATCTAAGAAGATATTGACGATGCCGCCTGAAGTAAGACCGATCATGGCAAAGAATGCGCGGCCCTCGTATCTGAGAATATTGTTCATGACGCAGCTCGAGACAAGCGCGGGTGCGGCGCAGAGGATGCAGATGGCATAAGTGCGTGAGTAGGGGAGTATCGTCGGTGTGCTGCCCAGGAGTACCATGAGCGGTGTGAGAAAGATGCCTCCAAGTATCAGGATGGCAAAGCCGGAAAACAATGCCGAATAAAACCCGGTGGCCGAATAATTCCTTGCGCTCTCAATGTCTTTCTGGCCGAGCTTTCTGCTGATGATGCTTCCGCTTCCGTGACCGAACATGAAGCCCATCGCCTGGAGTATCGCCATAAGACCCATTACGACACTGGTGGCACCGCTGGCTGATGTGTTTATCTGGCCGACGAAATATGAGTCTGCCATGTTGTACAGCGTGGTGATGAACATGCTGATCATCGTCGGTATTCCGAGCTTGATTATCAGGCTCGGAACAGGCTGCTGCGTCATCATGTCAAACTGTGTCTTATACTTACTCATCTGAAACACCTTGGAATAACAATATCTAATACCATTTTTCGCTGGCGTTTTCAAGAATCACGGCAAGTATATGAACGGTTGAAAGGACCTTTGCGCAATTATCCGTTTATGTCCGGACATGAAAAAGCTCCCGTAAGAAAGGAGAGAAATACCGGGAGCTTAGTCAATTACTAAATACATCATTTTGAGGAGGATTGAAAACTGACTTAATTGTAGCATCCGGAATCCGTGAATGATTTACGGAACTGTGAAGGTCTTGTAAGAGAATGGTAAATTGGCGGAGCTTTCCCTAGTGATATAATTGTATCTACAGGGTGAAATAAGCGAAAAGCACGGCGGTAAGATGCGCATGATGACAAATATCGACATTCTCGGGATCGCCATGGAGCAGTCTGCAGCGGATATCGGATGCAGGGCTGAGGATTTCCGTGCGGATGAGAACGTGATCGTTCCTTTCGCTCCCGCTCCGGATGCGAAAAAATACTATAAGCCGCCCATAACGTGCAACTTCATTTCTTACGGAAACAATACTGTCGCCGCTGTTACTGACGAGGTCGCCGGCATAGTGACCGAATACCTGTCAAGGTTTGAATTCTACCATTGCTTTGAGACTCCCAACATGCACTGGCTGAGCGAGAGACTTGCACCGTTAGGTCAGGCTGTCTGCTTTATGGCCGAATACTATCTTCCCGACATGAACAGGCTGATCAGCCTGCCGTGCGCTTATGAACTTAAGGTATTGGAAAAAGGGGAGTTCGAAGATCTTTATCTGAAGGAATGGTCCAACGCCCTGTGCTACGACAGAAAGCACCTGGACATGCTCGCGGTCGGGGCATACGACGGAGATCAGCTCGTAGGTCTGGCCGGATGTTCAGCGGATGCTGCCGAGATGTGGCAGATCGGTGTTGATGTCCTGCCCGAATTCCGCAGAAAAGGCGTGGCTGCCGCCATAACATCAAAACTGGCTCTTGAGATCACGGAACGCGGCAAGGTGCCTTTCTACTGTACCGCGTGGTCCAACATCAGGTCTGTCCGGAATGCTATCAAGAGCGGACTGATCCCTGCCTGGGCCGAGATGACGGTCAAGCCTGTTGATTCGGTAAACGAGATCAATCTGCAGTGACGGGCTGCCGTCTTATACGGCTGATCGATAACACGCTTTTTCCTAAGAATCAGAATCCTCTCTCAAAAAAAGTTGAATAATGTACTTGTTTTGGAGTATTATTCAAAACAGTGCTTTTTATTTGTCTTATAAGTCATATTTGAATCATGGGTGTAATCAATGAATATCAGATCGATCCAGTGTCCGTCCTGCGGAAGCAATCTTAATGTCGAGAGCGTTAACCAGTCTCTTATCTATTGCATGTACTGCGGTGCATCCGTCTCGGTTGAGACCAACCACAACAAGGGTTACGACATGGAGCTCGGAAGGCTCAATGCCCGTGCCGCGAGGGCAGACGAGATACTCGCAAAGATCGAGAAGATAAAGTCCGTCCTTACACATACCAGGATATCATACCGGACGATGAAGATTATTGATATTCAGACGTGAATGTTAATGTCTGATATTTGAAAACGGGAGTCCTATGCCCTTGAACCTGATAAAGATCGATGACATAAACGCACCTGAGATGGATGTTTTCGCAAGAGCCACCGAACGGCAGCTCAGGACCTCTGACGAATACGAAGAGGGGATCTTTCTTGCGGAAAGCGCAAATGTCATCCTTCGCGCCATAGAGAACGGATACGAACCTCTGTCGATGCTCGTGGAGACCGGGCGGCTGGAAGTTGAGGCAGGTCCCGTTTTCGATGCGGTCGCGAAATACTGCGGCAGGGACAAACTCGATTCCATTCCCGTATATGTGGCTGAGCAGGAGACTGTAAACAGCATGACCGGGCATCACCTGGTCCGCGGTCTCTGGATGACGCTCCGCCGTAAGCCTGCCGTTTCCGTAGAAGATTTCTGCAGAGACAAACGACGCATCGCCGTTATGATCGATGTCGTCAATCCCGTAAATGTCGGTGCGATCTTCCGCTCGGCAGCAGCCCTCGGTATGGACGGCGTTCTTCTTACGCATGCTTCAGTCGATCCACTTACCAGGCGCACGGCGAGAGTGAGCATGGGTACAGTCTTCCAGATCCCGTGGGCACAGGCACCGCTTGAAGAATCGGAAGGTCTTACCATACTGCAGCTCCTCAACTCTTACGGGTTTAAGACGGTGGCCATGGCACTGACGGAGGATTCGACGAGCGTCGACAACGATGAAATCCGTGCGAATGAAAAGGTCGCGGTACTGCTCGGCACGGAAGGGACGGGTCTGCCGAAAGAGGTCATAGCCGCGAGCGATTACCGTGTCATGATCCCGATGTATCACGGAGTGGATTCGCTGAATGTCGCCGCAGCAAGCGCCATAAGTTTCTGGGAGCTGATGAAGAAGATCTGAGGAGACTTTTTGAATACTCCGTGGCAATATGCACGGACGCTTTTAAATGGTAAAATTTATTATAGTTGTTTAAGGGCAGCCTTTTGGCTTTTGGATGGAGGATAGATCATATGAATCACGGAAGTAACCAGGTATTTATTCCTGTCGGTGCTGACCGTCATAAGGAAGACATCGTTGATGCGAACATCAGGATCGACAGTCTCATAAGCACTGTCGCAAAGCATGAGATCATAATCCAGGCGATGTATGAACTCATGGTCGAGAAGGGAATTGATACTTCTCTCATCAATGCGAAGATAGTGGAAAGTACGGAAAAGTATTTTTCCAAACCGCCTTATGTCTTGGATTCCAGACCCTGTGAAAAGTGCGGCAAGCCGGTCAAGGAATCAGGAAAGACCCCTCTTATGGGAAGATGTCTTTTTTGCGGTACACTTACAAAGTTCTATCCTACCTTTGAAACGGAGAATAAGGATACGGAAGATAAAAATGCCAATCCTTATGCGGATGCTTTTTTAGATCCGTTTGACGATCCCACGCTTAACGGCAATTAACCGTTCCCCGGTATTTTTGTAATGGGAAATAGAATAATAATCACGGTGCAGCATACCCAGTCGGTCCATCATACGAACGGACACGCCGGCGCATGGGGAGACTGGGACCTGACCGCGGCCGGTTGTGAACAGGCCGGAAAGATAGGTTTGTTCCTGAAAGCCGAAGGGTGCGGTGAAGGATGGCTGATGATATCCTCGGATCTTAAGCGTGCTGCTCAGACAGCTGAAGAGATCGGGAAGGTTATCCTGCTTGAGCCTGAGTTTGATCCGGTCATCAGAGAGGTAAATGCAGGCAGCGGCAACGGCAAGCCCTGGGACTGGTTCGATGCAAACAAGATCCCTAAGCCCGACCATTACGATCCTGATTACAGGCCCTTTGACGATGCCGAATCAGACAGGGATCTATGGGATCGTCTGTATCCTTTTTATCAGAAACTCTCATCCTCTGACCGCGAAAAGATACTTATCGTATCACACGGAACGGCTCTGAGTTTTCTGCAGTCCATGCTGATGGGCCAAACTTTGGAAGAGAGAATTAAGCACAGGTTCAACGGCTCCTCCGGATCCGTTTCGCGATTTGAGATCGCTCCTGACGGAACTGTTACCGCCAGGTATATAAACAGGCAGGTCTGAGGTCCTGCATCCGGAGCTGAATGATTTCGCACCCCGATTTTTTGATGTTCGCAAAAACGAAATGTTAAAAAAACTTGCGTTTAACCAATCGTGCGATTTCTCTGAATAAAAAAGCAATAAATGACGGGTGATTTGCGGGTTTTACCCCGAATAAACAAAGCAATAATTGTTCAACCACGTCTTCGGGGATTGCCCTATAATACTTGTGTAATCAATTTCGAGGGGATCTTTTATATGGCACGTGAAGACGCTTTAAGAGATAAGATACTGAAGTTAGGTTCAAAGAAAAAACTCGCTCCCATACTCAAATATCTGGACAATCCCAGCGACGACATAAGAATGGCCGTTGCCATGGCTTTGGGTATGATCCCGACTTATGATTCAGGTATGGGACTGATCGAATTACTGCGAGATCCGTCTCCGATCGTAAGGGCTACGGCGATCAATTCCGCTTCGGAGATCCACGCAAAGAACTGCGAAGAGTATATCAGAAAACTGGCTTTTGCGGATCCCGATCCCAATGCCAGGGAAGTTGCCAAGAGAGCTTTCGAGAAGCTTAAGGACAACGTAATCACCTATTAAGAAATATGAGGGCTGTCTCAAAACATAATGAGACAGCCCCTTATTGTTTCAGCAAGTGTGGCAGTTGCAGTTGATTGCAGA
>CAMVGO010000043.1 GCA_947167045.1 uncultured Clostridia bacterium | reverse complement strand
GGTCGCAGATCTTGTCGGGATGTCCCTCCGTAACGGATTCAGAAGTGAACAGCCAGTTTCCTTTTTTATTTCTCATTTTCTTTCCTTTCCGTTCAATGCTTTGGTAAAAGAAAAAACCTTCCCCCGAAAGGAGAAGGCCGACGCAATATATAAACGATCCTCATCTTTCAGGTTTCCCTGCCGGAATTGGCACCGCTGCTTTCCGCGGTTGCCGGGTTCTTAACGGGCCGGTCCCTAGAACCTCTCTTGATAAGCAATGAACTTGATTTTATTGTGAGATGATTTTACTTTTCCTCACTCCCTTTGTCAATTGTCCCGGTGCATATGACGGCAAGGTTTGAAAAAATCTTTTCGAAAACAGTTACGGAATGCCGAAACGTTAATAATATTAATTAATTTATTACCCTGCGAAAACCGTGTTTCATGGCACCTTCCGTTGTCGTTTTTGTCGTATTTTGTCGCTTTTATCAAAGGCTTTCCGGCCTTACAATCCGGCTTATCAACCAATGACGCAAGGAGGAACAGAATATGGCTTTCACGATAAAGATCTACGAGAAGAACGGATATATCTATACGCTTCTCCAAAAACGCCTGAGCAGTTTCTTCCCTGACGCCTATATCGTCGATCCCTACCTTGAACCAGATGATCTGGACGACCGTTTCAGCAGCTACACCAAGGTCATATACGATCCTGCTGACATGAATGAAGAACAAGCTTTTTCACATACAACCTCTCCAATAAGGCTTACGGAAGACGGCGGGGCGATAGACTGTGCCAGACTCATACACCTGTTACGCACACCTATGGAAACACCCACAATACCCGGCACGGTCAAAGGAACTCTCTCCGCCGTCATTCCGTTCGTCTACACAGACGTAAGGGACAGATTCATATGCGAACTGTCTGACAGTTTCAGAGGTGCCGACATCAACATCAGACTCGATTTCACGAGCAAACTGAGAGCATTATGGAAAGGCTCTTCGGGATGCAACATGACTTCGCTTCTCGAAGCCTGCAGATCAAAAAGATTCACACCCGAAGATATTCTTAAGTACTGCAATATGGATGACCTCGGTTTTCTCACTCCGGGAAGCTGTACAAATTACGATGATGTCTACGATCTCGGAGCAGGACGCTCTGTCACACTCATGAACCTCGCGGCGGAACTCGTGCATTCAAAGACAAGATCGGTCAACGTTCTGGCCGTCATTGAAGGCTTCAGGACAAAGGATCTTCCCGAACTGCTCTGCGGATGCGACATGGTATACATACTCCTGCCGTCTAAGACCGCAAGCGAAGATCCCGGAGCACAGGATCTCATATCAATGCTCAAAAAGATCCTGGGACCGGAGAGGATCACGGTTTATTACGCAGCCGGTCCCAATGAGACCAGCGATGAAGAGAACATCGGTCAGAGGGAAATTGCCGTATGACGCCTTCAAGGACCGGTACTGTCGACATAAAAGAGCAGATAACATATTGCGTCCTTAATACCATCTCAGGCGAGACAGATCCTTCTGACGAGAAACTCCGCGAGATAATCTCAGATGTGATATCAGAAAACACTTCCTGCAGGATGAGCCTGGACGAAAAACGCGAGATGGCTCAGTCTGTCTTCAATTCTCTCAGGAGACTGGATGTGATCGAACCTCTGATGGAGGATCCGACGATCACGGAAATAATGGTAAACGGACCATATAAGATCTTCTACGAAAGAAACGGAAAACTATACAGATCAGACTTAGCTTTCCGTGACGAGGAATCACTCAAGACCTGCATCTCCTGCTTCTTTGCAAACCAGAACAGACCGTTGAACGAAGCATATCCGATAGCGGACTTAAGGCTGCCTGACGGCTCAAGAGCAAATGCCGTGCTGCCGCCTATCACGAGGGAAACCACTGTAACGATAAGAAAGTTCACGGGTATCACCCATGACATCGTATCACTCATAAGGCAGGGTTTCATAAGCGAGGAAGCTGCAAGGTTTCTTGCAGAATGTGTCAGGAACAAGAGAACGATATTCATCTGCGGCGGTACAGGTTCGGGAAAGACAACGTTCCTGAACTGCCTTTCGGGGTTCATCCCAAAAACAGAAAGGATCGTCACTATAGAAGATTCAGCCGAGCTCAATCTTCAGGGTATAGATAATCTCGTAAAGATGGAAGCAAGGCTCCCGGGGCCAGACGGAACAGGCGAAGTTAATATCGGAATGATGATAAGGGCATCACTCAGGATGAGGCCTGACCGGATCATTGTCGGCGAGGTCAGAGGAAAGGAAAGCGCAGATCTTCTGTCGTGCCTTACGAGCGGTCATCCGGGCTCCATGAGCACCGGTCACAGCAACTCCTGCCTCGAGATGATGGAACGTCTTACCGCCATGATACTGTCAGGTTCGAGTCTTCCCTACGACGCCATCCTTTCCCAGGCATCCATGGGGATAAACATCGTGCTCCACATAATGAGGAGCCGCGAAGGAAAAAGATATATAGATGAGATCTGCGAGGTATTGCCTCCGCAGGATCACGGATACAGATTAAAAACACTTTTCAGGAACAAAGGAGGTGACGGACTTGAGCGTATCGCAGACATTGAAGATATCAGGAAAGCAAAAGCATACCGTGCTTAAGAAGTGTCATTCATTCCCTGTTTTCCTTGCAAAGACGGTATGGGTATACCCCGTATTCGTTGCCGCCGTTTATTTCGCATCCGGACTGTTCATCGGTTCTGAAATGATCAGGCTCATACTCGCCGTCATCCTAAGCATACTGCCCTGGAAAGAAGCGATGAAGAAGATCTACTCGAACAACTACAGGCACATGAGGACACAGCTCCTCGTTCTGCTTCAGGTGCTCTGCACGAGCGTATCGAGCGGTTATTCGATAGAGAAATCACTTCTTCTGATAAGACCGGTAATCGAGAAGACATTCGGCAAACGCTCGATGCTCTTAAAACCTCTCATCAATCTGGAGAACAACTTAAAACTGCATGTCAGTCTAGAGGAATCACTGAACATATTCGCACAGCAGATCGACTTTCCCGAGACGGTACCCGTTTTCCATGCCTTGGCGATATCGGGCGAGGTCGGCAACAACAGCCTGTCGATATTGAGAAGTTCATGTCAGATGCTCTCGGAACTTAATGCTGTACAGGGCGAGATAGCTGCTTCAAATGCAGGCAAGAATGCCGAAGCCGCCATACTCTGCGCCATGCCTTTCGGTGTGACGTTTGCACTCAATTACATGAGCCCTGAATATCTTGATCTTGCCAGAAGCACAAGGACGGGGTCCATACTTCTCGCAGCAGCGTTCGGTGTCTGCACAGTTGCCTGCGCAATGCTCCTGAGGTTCATGTCTCACGAGCAAGGAAGGAAAGCATATAAGTCCGAACTTGCAAGCGCGGTTACGGCATCCGGAAAGAAAGGAACACCTCTGACAAAACTTGTGAAAAAGGTCTTCCCTGCCGGTTTCATTACGGCACGGCACGAACTGTTCAACGAGCTTTCGGTCAACCCTGACTACACATATGAGCAGTACCTGAAAAAACAGCTGATCACAGGCTTCGTATCTCTGGTACTCGGAGCAGCTATCCTAATGAGCCTCGGTAAGAATCCGGCCTTCGCACTTTTATTCGCGGCGGCGGTAGTAATACTCGGCAGCTGTGAGATACGTTCTGACGTTGAACGCAAAAGAGAGGAACTCATGAGCGACATTCCGTTGTTCATGTGTCTGATCTCAACACTTCTCGAATCGGGAATGCAGCTCCCGAAAGCCATATCGATATGCTCGAAAGCATTTGGTGAGAATAAGAGTCTTTCACTTGAGATAAAGAACCTGAGGGCGATGATCCTGAGCGGTATACCCGCATCGGATGCAGTGGAAAAATTCTCATTAAGGATACAGATTCCCGAGGCCCAGGCGGCTCTCCTTCTCATCGCAAGATACGGAAGGCTCGGCACATCAGAAGTGTTGAACATGTTAGATCTTCAGGCCCAGTCCTGCTGGAACTTATGCAGGAACGCCTCCCGCAAAAGACAGGAGCGCGAGGCACTAGGAATGATACTGCCTATGACGCTGGATTTCATAAGCGTGCTTATGGTAGCAATGACTCCCGCAATTATCTCTCTCGGCATATAAACAAAGGAGGAACGACAATGAGAAAGACAAAGAAACGGCTGAATAGAAGAGGAATGGGAACCGTTGAGATAGTTATCATCATCGCGGTCCTCGTTGCCCTTGCACTGCTCTTCAGAGCAGGTCTGTCAGAGTACGGACAGAAGGTTATGGATTATTGTTTTGACGATTCAAAGATAACATCCGCGTTCTGACATTTATGCACCAATGAAGTTTTTGACCGACCAAAAGTAAGGAAAAAAATATGCAGATCAAAAAAGGTCCCTTCGGATACTACGCAATGGAAAAGTTTGACAGCCCGGATAGATTATGCAGCTACGCCGAAGAGGTAATTGCCGGCAACAGGTCAGACTTCTATCTCCCTCCCACGACCGAATACATCGGTTCCGGAATAATGTGTTGTTTTGAGTTTTCAGGTTATGTGCAGGTGACTGACCCTGAGTTTTCCGTGTTTTCCTCCGGGAAGAAGTTCACCTCACGCAAAAAGGAAGCTAAGTTTCTGAATATGAGGCGCAGGGCCGCAGGTGACCTTTTTACTTCTTTCATAAAGCTCTTGGACAGTCTTATCTCCCCTTCCTGCATCGTTCTCGATCCCGACATGATCTTTACCGATACGGAAGGCATCGCGATTAAACTCTGCTGTCTGCCGCTGAAGATCTCACCTGACGAATTATGTCTTTCGTCACTCGGCGCATCCAGACTCGAGAAGCTCTTAAACTGCGATTTCTTCAAGAGCATCCTTACAGAAGACGAGATAAACGCATTGGTGTTCAGCGTAAAAGAAAACAACGAGGATATGTTCCTGAAGACAGCGGGAATAATAAAGGGCACTGATGAAGGAAGCGATGCTCTTCCTTCAGGTAATCCCAAAGAACAGGAGAACACCTCATCTTCTAAAACGCTATCGAAGACTGAAAAAGATCTTCTCGTCTCAGTCTTATCGGCAGGTTTCGCCTTCGTCCTGCTTATACGGCAGATGGATCTTCCGTGCCTCCTGTTCTTCTTTCTTTCCGCACTGATACTCGTGGTATCCCTTCTCGGAAAGAAGAAACACAAAGAGAACATAGAACACGAAAGATCACAGGAGATATCAAGACAGCGGAGCTCTGTCCTTTTCTCGGATAACGCACTTTTGTCAGAGACTGAAGGACATGACACAGACAATCAGAACGCGAACCTGCAATACGGAACCGTCGAACAGCTGCAGCAGCTAAATCCTCTCTTAGCGGGCAGATTATCTCTGATATCGGACATCCGCGGCATCGAACCACAATACTCCGTTTATCTTGATGAGACCTATATCGGTTCGGACTGTTTCCTTTCGGACATAGTTCTGGATGATCCGCAGGTCTCCCCTCTTCACGCGGTAATAAAACAGGAGAACGGCTCTTTTTATCTAATGCCTTCAAACGGAAAAGGAAAGACTTATATCGAAGACTCTCCTCTCGAGAACGGCAGAACATATGAAATAAAATCAGGCCAAAAGATAACAATAGGAGACATAGAATTCAGGTTCGGGACTGAAAAAGTGAACAAGACATAATACTGAAAACACATAAAGAATAGCTGTCAGAAGATCAGAGTTCAGGAAGCTCCCACTCGCCGGGTTCTCCTTCACATGTGTCAGAAGTATTCCATGAGAACTGTTCAGATGAACTCGCGCTTGCTCTTTCAGAAGTATTTGCAGAACTGCCTGAATTATTATCAGAAGAAGATTCATTTGATGAATTGTCAGGATCCGTCTCACCGGTCTCTGATGAACTGGCCTCAGGCTTGATCGTTGCTGTTTCAGAATCCGAAGCATCCTGAGTTACATCAGATAAAGAAACAACAGAGACGTCAGCGGAACTGCTGACCGTCTCTGTTGTTATGTTATTGCTGTTTAATAGACTAATAACGATGATAGCGCCGATTACTGTTGCTGCAAGAATAAGAACAATTACAATGGCAGCTCTTTTACCGTTTTTCATGTGTTGTTCAAACTAATCCCAATCCCTAAAATCAGGATTTATACTTCAGTGGTTTCCCATGAATCAGTAACGATATCAGTCGAGTTAAAAACAATTATTTCCAACTCAAGACTCTCATATTTTTCTTTTTCCATTCTTATCTCCTTTTCAACTCAATAATATTACCATTCTTTTTCGTGTAATAGTCATTGACCGACTCACATGAAACATAAAAGTAATACAGTTCTGTTAATCATTATTCCTGCCCTGATTCAAATCGCCATATTTTGCAAAAGATTCATCAGACACCAAAATAATCTACAGCAGCTCTGTTATACAGATATAAACATTTCATCAAGTAAACAAGATAATCGGTTTTTGTATCATTAGGACCGTCATATAAGTCGTTGTAAATAACAGCATATGCATAACTTAATGCACTGTAATTCTCTATTGTGATAACAGCATTATCCTCACTGTCTTTCACAACAACAGAATGGCTTTCATGAAGTTTTGCAGCTACGATCTCTTTAATACTCAATACATATTTTCCGGAGCTTGCTTCATAACGAAGAACTACATTTCCCTTTGACTTTGTCGTAACGAGTTTACCATCCACGTAGAACTTGTAATCTTCAATACTCCTGCCCTCATCTAAAACAAACTTGTGATTGATCTGGGTTGCCGTCTTAAGAGAAAGCGAGGAACCGGTTCTTTTGATACCAGAATCTGATACTTCGTCAATAGTTGCTTTATAAGTCTGCAAAGTTAATGAAGACACATTTCTGATATCCGAGTATCCGGAAGAAAACACAACATTATCATCATTATACTCAAAATACAGCTGTGCAAATGTGCCGAAGTCTTCCATTCTGTTCAGCAACATCATAAGTTTTTCATCTGTATCCAAACCAGATCCCGTGGCTGAGACTTCATTAATATAATCCTGCACTGAATATACGCAGCCGTTATCGGTAACATCAATGCCATTTTTATCAAGAAGAGGATATTCGGTACCGTCACCTCTGTATAGTTTTAGTACCACCTCATCTCTCATTTGAGCTGCAGCTACAGTGTACACTATCGGATATCTGCCACGGTCATCTTTGGCGCCGATCGCACATACCTGCCCATTAATTTCAGCTCTGGCGCCTTCATCAGCGATAAACTCGTCAGGCAGATAGGTCAAAAATTTAACCCCAATCTTATCTTTGAGCAAAAGACTGTTTGCCCTAACCTGTGCATGTGTTTCGGCTAATGTAGGTTCAGGTACATCAGTCACTGTAGGTTCGGGTACATCCGTCACTGTAGGCTCGGGTACATCCGTCACTGTAGGCTCAGGTGTAGGTGCATCTGTTATCGTAGGTGTAGGCGCATCCGTCACTGTAGGTTCCGGTGTAGGCGTATCCGTTACCGTAGGCTCGGGAGTAGGTGTGTCTGTTACTGTAGGTTCAGGAAGACCGTAACTGTTATAATGAATAGTTGCATTAGTAAGATAATCGTTGCCGGATGCAATAGTTATCGCATTCCATTCATTCTCGGTTCCTTCGTAATAAACATCTTTAAGTTTTTCACAACCCCAAAAAGCACTCTGGCCAATGTTTGTTATCGTTTTAGGAATTGTTACGTTTTCTATTCCAAGACAGTCATAAAGCGGATCTTCCATAAAATTCTTGCTAATGGAAGTAACAGTCTTGCCATCGATTGCTTCAGGAAATGAAATACTGGTCTCAGTATCTTTCTTGAATTCGGCGTCATATGAATAGACTTCAATAGTTCTGTTATCTGAATTCATACGGTAACTGAAAAGCGATGATCTTTCTCTTATCTCGTATCTTCGCGGCGTCGTATATGATTCAAAGCCGGCTTCGACTTCATACCACTTACCGTTGGCAGTATCTTCAACCATTGCATTCTCATGCATACTGCCTGCACCGGCATCTTTACGGCCATTACGTCTCCATGCGTTATAACCATATCTCTTTGCAATAGTTATTACCATGTCAGAACTTGCCCAACAATCACCTTCATTTCTGATAATCATTTCATCAGCATGACTTGTACCAATACCATATTTAAAAGAAGCGGCAAACTGAGCACCAAGATCAGCAGCTCCCCATGCAGTTTGAGGATTCTTACCTTCTAAGAATTCTTGTGTCTTTTCTTCAACGTAGATTGCTCCATAGTCGATATTATGGATATGTACATACCGGCTTTCTGAACCGATAATTATCCACATAACCACATCACCGACTTCCGAACGCACTTCTTTAGAAACATATTCCGCCGGCTCAATGCTCGTACCATTTCCATTAGGTTCCCAATACAGTGTCCAGGTAGCGGGGGTAATCAGACCATCTTCAGATATATTTACAGCATCGTCGTTATATCCATCATAATAACTAACCGTATAACCCAAATGATTTGAGGCATACGTTGGACTAAGAGGACGATATATGGGAGTTCCAGTTTCTGTAAAACCGAGACTTGCAAAATCCAACTGATATTCAGTCGGATATTCAGACGGAATACTTATGTATTTAGCATTTTTCTCAGACAAAGAATAAACACTTACATCTAGAACAATATCGGAATCTGCATTAACCTGTGGTGCCTGACTAAATCCAATAAAGATAACAGATGCCAATGTGAGTGATACAAATCTCTTAAGACGATTGCTCATAAAGAGTCCCCCCTAAATTGTAGACAGACTAAAATTATTATATATTGTTTTTTGCAGTTTTAATCAACAATAATCAATAAGGAATTGAAGTATTACAGGTAACTTCAGTTTGAGTCACATCAGACAAAGAAACAACAGAGACGTCAGCGGAACTGCTTAATGTCTCTGTTGTTCTGTTATTGCTGTTTAAAATGCTGATAAAGATAATACCAATCACATGTACTGAAAAATCAGATCAACTATAACGGCAACTGGTTTTACCATTTTTCATAGATATTCTAACTAATCCCAATTAAAACAATCAGTGATCAGGAAGTTCCCATGAATCTGTCACGATGTCGTTCGAGTTAAAAACTATTATTTCCAACTCAAGACAATCATATTTTTCCATTCTTATCTCCTTCTCGGCCAAAAAAACTGCTTTTTTTCTGCAATAATCGGTAACTTGCAAACTTAGCCACCAAAATACTTTACTGCAGCCCTGTTATACAGATACATATACTGCATTAAGTAAGCAAGATTATTGCTTATTGCATGATCCGAGTTGTCATTAACATATTTATAGAGTACAGCATACGCATAACTTAATGCGCTGTAATTATCTATTGAGATAACAACATTATCCTCATTGTCTGTTACGACCACAGAATGACCTTCATGCAGTTTTGCAGCAACGATACCCTTTATGCTCAATACATATTTCCCGGAACTTGCTTCATATCGAAGCACTACATTTCCTGTTGACTTTGTTGTAACAAGATTACCATCAACATAGAACTTGTAATCTTCAATACTCTTGTCAGCATCCAATTCAAACTTGTGATTGATCTGGGTTGCCGTCTTCAAAGAAAGCGAAGAACCGGTTCTTGTGATACCGGCATCTGATGCTTGATTAATAGCGGCTTTATATTCTTCAAGAACAGATGTGTATACACCTTGGATGTCAGATACCAACGGTGAAAAAGAAAGAGCACTTTGATTATATCCGAAATATAACTGAGCAACAGAACCGAAATCCTCAAGCCTGTAAAGAAGTGTGATCAGATCCTTATCTGTATCCAAACCAGATCCTGAAGCAGAAGCTTCATTAATATATGTCTGCACCGAATAAGAACATCCCTTACCGGTAACATCAACGCCATCCCTATCAAGAAGCGGATATTCGGTACCGTCTCCTCTGTACAGTTTCAGAACCAGTTCATCCTTCATTTGAGCTGCAGCTACAGTGTACACTATCGGATATCTGCCACGGTCATCTTTGGCACCGATCTCACATACATGTCCGTTTATTTCCGCTCTGGCTCCTTCATCTGCAATGAACTCATCAGGCAGATAAGTTAAAAACTTGACACCGATCTTATCTTTAAGTAACAGACTGTTTGCCCTTACCTGTGCATGTGTTTCAGTTAACGTAGGCGTAGGTGTATCCGTTACCGTAGGTTCAGGCACATCTGTTACCGTAGGCTCAGGTGTATCTGTTACCGTAGGTGTGGGCGTATCCGTTACCGTAGGTGTCGGAGTATCTGTTACCGTAGGTGTGGGCGTATCCGTTACCGTAGGTGTGGGTGTGTCCGTTACAGTAGGCTCAGGTGTAGGAGTGTTTGTTACTGTAGGAGTAGGCTGCTCACCGTTAAAGTAAACAGTAGCATTTGTTATAGCGCCATTATCGGATCCGATAGTGACCGCATTCCATTCAGCCTCAGTTCCCTGGTAATAAACATACTTCAGTTCCTTACACAGATCACTTGAAAAAGCACTTTCTGCAATATTTGTAATTGATACAGGGATCTCGATTGATTCAATGCCAACGCAATCGTAATCTGCATCATCCATAAATCTTTTGCCGATGGAAGTAACTGTCTTGCCATCGATCGATTCAGGGAAAGAAAGACTCTTCACAGAATCTCTCATGTATGAGACATCGTACTGATAAACTTCGATCGTAGTGTTATCAGCATTCATACGGTAACTGTAAAGAGATGTCCTCTCTTTTACATAATAATATCTGGGTAAAACAGTGCCGCTATAACCGGCGTCTACCTCATACCAGATTCCATTGGCAAGATCTTCGACCATGGCATTGGCGTGCATGATCGCAGCGCCTGCGTCTTTACGGCCGTTACGCTTCCAGGCATTATAGCCATATCTTTCAGCGATGACTTTTACCATGTCTGCACTGGCCCAGCAATCACCGCCGTTCATGATGATCATATCCCTGGCAGTACTGCTTCCTCCTTTATACTCAAAAGAAGATGCATAGCTTGCACCGAGATCGGCTGCTTCATATGCATTTTTGGGATTCTTGTCAGCCAGGAAATTGTTTAACGTCTCTTCAAAATATACTTTACCATAATCAAGAATATGGAAGAAGATATAGCGGCTTTCATTTCCTACGGTTACGCGTAAAATAGCATCGCCAAAACCGGGATATGTACGGGTTTCTGTATAACCTTCAACGGGAGAATACCACCAGGAGCCATCCTTTAAATACAGATATATTTTTCCCGTAACCAGGCCGCTGTCAGATACGTGTATATTTCTATAATAGTAATCTTTGCCAGGATCATAACCGAGAAGCGAGGCTGCTTCATCGCTCGTTAAAACATGATACGCCGGAGTTCCGGAACTGCTGAACCCCAGACTGTTTATATCGACCTGATACTCGCGCATCCGATCAGATGGTATCGAAAGGTACGGTTCATCATAAGAATAGAGTTCATAAAGATTTACTTCGTCAGCGAAAACAGAATCGGCTGAAACCGGAGTTACCCGGATAAGTCCGAAAACTATTACAAATGCCAACGCGAGTGATACAAATCTCTTAAGACGATTGCTCATAAAGAGTCCTCCCTAAAATATAGACACTATATTGTTATTATATATTTCTTTATGAGATTTTCATCAGGGAAAAAATATTTAAAGATATTCCCGGGTATTATCGGGAACTCAGATACAGTCTAACAGACAAAGAGATGAATAATTACGGCAGTCTCGGCATTCCGTCAGGGAACTCGGCCTTCTTGTAGCCTGCAAGTCTTTCCCTCTGCTGATCGGAACCGTATCGCTCGATGAAACGCATCCTTGCAAGAGCGCGTTTTCCTTTTGAGATACTGTCTTCATAGAAAACAGGTCTGCCGTTCTTATCGACATGGTCCTTGAGCTCATCAAGAGAAGCTTTATATGCAAGGACTATTCTCCTCATCCTCAGATCTTCAGGCCACTCGGCAGAATTGCATACGATGAGGGCGAGCATGCCGTTGATCTCGCAGTAACCTTCAGAGAGCATGCAATACCTTGTCTTGCCGCCGGTCGTAAGAGCACATGCTCCGGGCTCAAGCGCAGCAACAAAAGGCGTATGCCCTGCCATGAATCCGAACTCTCCGTCAATCGTCGGGATCCTTACGGAATCGACCATCCCCTCGAAGAAATCCGCTTCGGGGGTAACGATGAGAAGGTTTATCTTGTGGGACTCGTGCTCTGCCATTTCGGATAATTAAGGAGTGGTTTCCTTATATGCGCTGATGATGTCGTCAAGGCCGCCCTTCATGAAGAAGCACTGCTCGGGGATGTGATCCAAAGAGCCTGAGATAAGCTCGCCGAATGCCTTTACCGTCTCGGAGACAGGTACGTATCTCGGAGCAAATCCGGTCGAATCGGCCGTTACGAAGAATGGCTGTGACAGATAACGCTGAACCTTACGCGCACGGGATACCATGATCCTGTCCTGCTCGGAAAGCTCTTCCATACCGAGGATGGCGATGATGTCCTGAAGTTCCTTATATCTCTGGAGCATCTCCTGAACCTTACGCGCAACATGGTAATGCTCGGCACCAACTACGTCTTCCGTAAGTACTCTCGAAGAAGATTCGAGAGGATCAACGGCCGGATAGATACCGAGCTCGACTACCGCACGGGACAAAACGATGTTTGCATCGAGATGTGCGAATGTCGTAGCCGGAGCAGGGTCCGTTATATCGTCCGCAGGGACGTATACAGCCTGGATGGAAGTGATGGAACCGTTCCTGGTGGAAGTGATCCTCTCCTGAAGTTCTCCGACTTCTCCACCAAGCGTCGGCTGATAACCGACGGCTGAAGGGATACGTCCGAGGAGCGCAGAGACTTCCGATCCTGCCTGAACGAATCTGTAGATATTATCGATGAAAAGGAGCACGTCCCTGTGCTTTTCGTCTCTTAAGTATTCAGCCATCGTAAGACCGGTCAGAGGGGCCCTCATTCTCGCACCCGACGTCTCGTTCATCTGACCGAATACCATGATGGTCTTGTCGAGGACACCGGAAGCCTTCATCTCGTTCCAAAGGTCATTACCTTCACGTGAACGCTCGCCGACACCGGTAAATACCGAATATCCGCCGTGCTCGCTCGCGATGTTCCTGATGAGCTCAAGGATGAGGA
Source organism: uncultured Clostridia bacterium (assembly GCA_947167045.1). Taxonomy (GTDB): domain Bacteria; phylum Bacillota; class Clostridia; order Saccharofermentanales; family Saccharofermentanaceae; genus Saccharofermentans. The sequence goes on along the minus strand of CAMVGO010000043.1, from coordinate 9,211 downwards.
CCGTCTTACCTACACCTGCACCTCCGAACAGACCGATCTTACCGCCTCTTGAGAAAGGAACGAGAAGGTCGATGACCTTGATGCCCGTCTCGAGCATCGTCTCTGCAGGATACTGCTCTGTAAAGGAAGGCGCTTTTCTGTGGATAGGCCAGTAAGCATCACAGTTTACTTCGCCCTTATTGTCTATCGGGCGACCGATGGCATCAAAGAGTCGTCCGGTAATGTTCTCGCCGACGGGAACCTTGATGGATGAGCCGAGAGATTCGCAAACCAACCCTCTCGTAAGTCCTTCGGTAGGATTGAATGAAACGCATCTTACGATGCCACTGCCCCTCTGCTGAAGGACTTCGGCGTATACATCGCTGTCACTCTTAACGACGTCAAGTTCGACTGCAGAAGCATCTTCCTCGGCAGATACCGAGGGAGTCTTTTTCATGATCCTTATGGATTCATTGATCTTCGGGATCTCGCCTTTAGCGAATTCGCAGTCGATTACAGGTCCTATTATCTGTACTACTTTGCCGTATGCCATATCTTATTCCTCACATCTTATCTGCCTGCTGTGCACCGTTGACGATCTCGGTAAGTTCCGTCGTGATCTTCGCCTGACGTGCGCGGTTGCTCATAAGCTCAAGTTTCTTCATCATCTCTTCCGCATTATCCGTAGCATTCTCCATCGCGGTAAGTCTTGCGGTCTGTTCGCTCGCGAATGCATCTACCATTGCGCCGTATACCATCGCGTTCGTATATGAATCGATGAGGTATCCGAATACCGCATCCGAATTCGGGAAATATTCAAGGTTATCTCCCTTTTGCACGGCCATTCCGGCATCGTCAAGATCCTTTGGCAGGAGTCTTGAAATGGACTTGGTATCAACCGGCAAAAGTCTTAATGCAACGGGCTCCATCTTTACCGGAGAGTCCATGCGTGTATATAAAAGATAAACAAGATCGTAATCATCTTTAAGGAATCTGTTCCTCATGATGGCGCTAACCTGTCTCGCATCTTTATAAGTCGGTTCCGAGATAGGGAACGAAAATCCCGAATTGACGTTATAACCGAATCTCGTAAGCTTTTCCCTGGCAAGACGCCCGAAAACATTGAGTTCATACTCAGTGGAGATATTCTTTTGTGAATTCTCCATCACCTTCTGTCTTATGTGGTCTTCGGTGATCTTAACCATGTTGTTATTGTATGCACCTGCAAGACCCTGGTCTCCGGAAAGAACGTAATATCCGATCTTCCAGGTATCACCTTCCTGCTTCTGGTCGAGAACGAAAAAAGGATTGTCGAGATGCTCGTTGTTCCTGATCATTTCCTGCATACTTTCGACGCAGAAAAGGAAGAACGGATACATCGATTCATGAAGGAGTTGCGAGCGGCGCATCTTCGCACTCGACACGAGCTGCATGGCATTAGTCATCTGACTAATGTCATTGACGCTCTTCATTCTCTTCTTTATCGCGGAAAAGCTCTCCATAAGATCAGTCGTCCTCGACGTACTCCTCGTGTTCGGCAAGGAATGTTTCCTTATATTCCTCATATGCCGAATCGATCTCGGACTTTATCTCGTCTGTAAGGACCTTGCCGTCGGTAAGTTCCTCAAAGATGTTGGGATGACGGAGTCTGATGTCATTAAACAATTCCTCATAGAACTCGGTAATGTCTTCCGTTGCAAGGAAATTGAACTTATCCGTTGTTGCGCAGTAGAGCAGCACGACTTCCGCAGCCATCGTAAGCGGAGCGAATCTCTCCTGCTTAAGGACTTCGTTGAGAACAACGCCTCGCTTGATCTGGAGCTGCGTATTCTCGTCAAGATCAGATCCGAACTGCGAGAAAGAAGCCATTTCGCGCGCCTGAGCAAGGGAAATTCTCAAAGGACCGGCAACCTTCTTGACAGCCTTTGTCTGAGCGGCACCGCCTACACGGGATACCGAGAGACCGACGTTTACGGCAGGTCTCTGACCAGAGAAGAAAAGTTCGGGTGACAGATAGATCTGACCGTCGGTGATCGAGATGACGTTCGTCGGAATATATGCGGAGATATCGTTTCCCTGTGTCTCAACGATCGGAAGCGCGGTAATGGAACCGCCGCCCAGTTCGTCGGACAGTTTAGCGGATCTCTCCAACAGTCTTGAATGCAGATAGAAGACATCGCCCGGATAAGCTTCTCTTCCCGGAGGTCTTCTGAGGAGCAGTGAGATGGCTCTGTAAGCCTGGGCATGTTTTGAAAGGTCATCGTAGACGATCAGGACGTCCTTATGGTAATCGTACATGAACTTCTCTGCGATGGCACATGCGGCGAAAGGTGCCACATACTGCATTGCAGCAGACTCCGAAGCCGAAGCGGCCACTATGACCGTATAGTCCATGGCGCCGTGCTTTTCGAGCAGTCCGGCAGTTGCAACGATATTTGCCATCTTCTGGCCTATGGGTACATAGACGCAGATAACATTCTCATTCTTCTGGTTGATTATCGCATCGAGCGCAATGGATGTCTTACCGGTCTGACGGTCACCGATTATGAGCTCTCTCTGCCCTCTTCCGATAGGCGTAAGGGCATCTATGGCCGTAATGCCGGTAAACAGAGGCGTATCAACGGGTGCTCTCTCAATGATTGTCGGAGCGGGTGACTCGACAGGTCTTTCCTCCGTATATCTGATGACACCCTTGCCGTCTATAGGATGGCCCAAAGCGTCTACTACTCTTCCCAAAAGACCCATGCCTACAGGAACCGAGCATGTTGTCATTGTACGTTTGCAGCTCATGCTCTCGACAACGGTGTCCTCACCTGTAAGGAGAACGACGCCGACCTTTGTTTTCTCAAGGTTCATGGCGATGCCCGTTGCACCGGACGCAAAATAAATGAGCTCATTGAGCATGCAGTTTCTAAGACCGGTTACCGAAGCAACACCGTCTGATATCGAGGCGACCTTACCGATCTCATCCTTGTGTTCCTGGAAGAGCAATGTATCTTCGACGAGCTTATCAAGCTCCTCATCTGCCAGGCTCACAATCTCTATATTGTCGATACTGAGCTTATGTGATTCGGGGAACTGCTCCAGTGCTTCCTCAAGATCTTCCTTGATCTTGGAAGCGGGGAATTCCTCTTTTGAAAGTGCGGCCTTGGAATCACCGCCGTCTTCGTCATGCGCATCAAAAGATCTCGTCTGCTTGATGAACGCGCCTATTCTTCCAAGCTGTCCCTTGACCGAATAGTCATAGCGGCTTCCCTGATAGTAGATGATAAAACCGCCGATGAGATCGTCGCGCTGTTCTATGGTAAGACGGTAATCTTCGATCTCGTTTATCTTGGCAAACTTTGCAGCGACCCTGATAAGCTTTTCCTCAGAGATATCGCCTGCGCTCTCGATCCTGAGGAGCGGACCTTTTGCCTTTTTTTCCTTATTGTCAGCGGGGTTATTACTCACTCTTCTCTACCTCTTTATCGAGGATCTCTTCCGTGTGCTTTGCAGCGGATTTCTTGAGTTCTTCCTTGGATACGGCATCACCGATGATATGACCCGCGATCTGGACTGACAGATCTGCGATGTCATCCTTCATGGTCTCGAAGGCATTGCGCTTCATTCTTGCGGCATCCTCTTCGGCTCTCTCTATGATCTGCTGAGCCTCATTGTTAGCCTGATCGATGACGGCCTTGCTCTGCTTCTCGGCATTGGCCTTGGCCTCTTCCATGATCTCAGAACCTTTTCTCTTGGCCTCGTCGATAGTCTCTTTTGAAGAATCGACAATCTTCTGAGCCTCTTCCCTGGACTTCTTTGCAGCCTCGAGTTCCGCGTCAAGAGCTTCCTGACGGTCGTTGATCATCTTGATTACCTTCTTATAGAAGAACAATCTGAAGATAATAAAGACCAACAGGATATTGAATATGGTTATGACCGCTGTTACGGCATATCCTGCAAACTGATCCGGTGAGAAGAGATTTGACTGCTCTCCTGCATCAAATAGCAGTGTCGGTAAATATGACATACTGTTATGCTCCCAAATTATTACGTGGATCTTCCCTGATTACTGGACTGTGAAGATCAAAAGGAATGCAACAACGAGTGAATAGATACCAATTGACTCGATGAATACGATCGAGAGAAGCAGCATGGTCTGGAGCTTGCTTATGATCTCAGGCTGTCTTGCGCCTGCTTCAAGAGCGGAGCTTGCGGCCTTGCCCATGGCAAATGTGGAAGCAAATGCACCGCAGGAGATCGCTATTGCAGCTGCGATAGCTGCGATTCCCCTTGTCTCCAATGCAGCTAAGATAGGTAATGCTGCGATAAGAATGCCGTTCATATATGTTCCTCCTAAATTAATTATCCGTATTTATCTGATCAAGCTGCTACAGCTTCAGACTTCTTGTTTTTCTTCTTTTTCTTCTGGTGTTCCTCAGGATGCTCGTTGTACTCGTTTACCGTCTCAACGTTCTCGCCTATGTAAGACATCGTAAGGTACGAGAATACGATGGCCTGGATCAGTCCGTCGACGATATCGAACCAAAGTCCGGCAACGCCGGGAAGGATCAGAGGCACAGAGATCGAAAGGAATTCCATGAATACGAAAGCTGCGAAAACGTTACCGAAAAGTCTCAGAGAAAGAGACAGCGGCTTAACTACATAGTCGAGAAGCTTAAACGGGAGCATTATGCTGATAGGCGTCGTAAGAGTTACCCAGAAGCCCTTGAAGCCGACGAACTTTATAGACATTACAATTACGTAGATTATTGCCGTGATAGCGCATCCTATAGGGAAAGCGACATTCTTTGCCGGCGGCGGAAGATGAAAATACGAGATCGAGTTGCAGGCGGTGATCACGATACCGAATGTCATGATCATGGGGGTTACTTCCTCAGCCTGCTTGCGGTTCATGCCGAAGCTCATCGCAGTATTGATGACGAGTTCGGTCAGAGAGATTATGAGCGCCTGGCCCTTTGTAAGCTTCAGATCCTTGGAAGGTTTTCCGATAAGTACGTTGAGCAGAATGATGAAGATGATGACGGCCAGCCAGGTAACGATGACGGCATCTGTAATGAGGAGCTTATAATCCCCTACATTAAAGTACATCTGCACCTGCATTATGGCTTCGCTTATCTCGGCTCCGATATCCTTATGCGCGATATCGAATCTTTCCGCGAACTGCTCTGCGAATGCCGCAAAGAATTCCGAGAGCCATGAACCGGCTAAAACCAACGCCATTGTCATAATTCAGACCGCCTGTCCCTTCTTTTCGATAAAATACATTTTAAACCTAAATGTCAATAATGTCACATATTTTTAAATAATAATATAAACCCTGAAAAACGGGCTATTTTCGTAAGACTTTGTAAATTTACTACAAAAGATGTATTTTTCCAAACCTCAGCCGGACGGATCAGACCTCATCATTCTGAAAACGTGACAGATGCTCAAACGGGAGGATCTGCCTTCCCCTGAAAAGACCGCATCCGTCGTTTATCAGATGGTTGTTATAGGCTTTGAACATATTCACCTTTATGTCGGCAAGGTCCAGTTCCTGCAGTTTTATGAGCCTCTCATAAGCTTCATCGAAGGTCTTGCACTTTCCCGGAGGGATGATGTCCCTTTTGCTGCGGTTCTCCTCCTGGCTCTTTTCATAGCCGAAATGATTTGCATCGCCGATCTCGGCATAATCGTCCATATCCTTCGTCCGGAGCTGAACCTCGGTATAGCACCTGGCAGAATTGTCGTAGAAAGTGATGTGCATTGAACGGTATCCCGACGGTCTCGGCGTATGAACATAATCCCTGTAGTACGGACTGACGTTCTCATCAAGACCCGGAGCCTTTTCGCCGTCTGGAAGTCCCGACAGTTCCGGCGTAAAGCCTCTCTCCTCAAGAAAACACGGAAGCACGTTTGCTATCTCATAAAGATACCTTATCTCCTGAGTCTCAAGGTCCTCATCGTCTTTTACATGACACTGCGGCAGTGAAATCACTATCCTGTAGGCAATAAGATCCCTGAAACAGTTCAGATTGTTCTTGATCTGCGCATCGCCGGGGAAAGTCCCGTGTTCCTTGTAATAGTTATAGATGTATTCAAGTATGTATGCGTTGAACTTCTCTTCGGCGCGGATCAAAGACTTTATGCGTCCCTTGAAGGTGAATGCCAGGAACGGGTATTTCTGCGTCATGTAGAGATAGAATTCCTTTATCCTGTGGGACTGTGACGTCAGGAAGTCCGTGTGCTCGAGCAGTTCCGTTATCTGGATAAGAAAATTGCTGTGCGCAAGATCTATCGGATTGTGCGTCTCCTTAGCTTCATTCTTCAGGTCAGCTGAATACCTGAGAAGGATCTTAAGGACAGTGTCGCCCGAATAAAGATAATCATTTAATGTGATCATAAGATAAAATACCGCTTTCTTTATCTAGTTACCGAAATATTATACCCAAAGTACGAGGCTGTCTCTGCATCTGCGGGAGACAGCCTCATACTAAAGCGGGTGTAAATATGAGTACAAAATACTCTTTACTGTCTTACTCTACGTCCTGCAATGCAGCGTAGTTTTCTTCTCCGGTACGGATCTTAACGACCTTGCCTACGTTGTAAACGAAGATCTTACCGTCACCGATGTGTCCCGTATAAAGAACTTCCTTAGCCTTCTCGATAACCTTTTCGACAGGTATCTTGGAGACAACGACTTCAACTTTGATCTTAGGCAGGAGCGTAGCGTCTACCTCGACACCTCTGTACTTCTCGCCTGCACCCTTCTGGATGCCGCAGCCCATGACCTGTGTTACTGTCATACCGGTTACACCGAGATCGTTCATAGCCTTTCTGAGCTTATCGTAGCGTGAGAGCTTTGCGATGATTACAACCTTATGCATGCCTGTGTCGATCTCAGGAGCAACTGCAACCTTGATCGCTGCATTCTTCTGAGCTTCAGAAGCCTCAGCATATTCGGGTGTACCGAGGTCTGTGTTCTCGTTCTCTTCCATCATAGCTCCGGAAACGTCCATGAGTGAGAAACCGGAGTAAGCACTTGCGAGACCGTGCTCTGTAACGTCAAGACCTGTGAGCTCTTCTTCCTCGGAAGCTCTGAGACCGAAGATGGCCTTGATGATGAGGAATGTGATCGTAATAGTAACTGCTGTCCAAGCTGCCGTAGCGAGCATACCTGTCATCTGGATTCCAAGGAGCTTGAATCCGCCGCCATAGAACAAACCAACCATCTCGTTGCCTGCTGCATCAGCGATAGAGTAAGCAGGAGCTGTGTTTGTAGCAAAAAGACCTACTGCGATAGTACCCCAGATACCGTTCATCATATGAACTGCAACTGCACCGACAGGGTCGTCAACTCTTAATACGTTATCAAGGAACCAAACGCCGAATACTACGAGCACACCGGATACGGCACCGATGATCGATGCGCCTAATGCGTCCGTTACGTCGCAGGGAGCTGTGATTGCAACGAGTCCTGCGAGGGAAGCGTTCAAGCACATGGAAACATCAGGCTTACCATACTTGATCCATGTGAAGATCATGCAGACAACTGTTGCGATCGCGGGAGCGATTGTTGTTGTTACGAAAACGGAACCGAGCTGAGCCATATCTGTGCAGGCAGCACCGTTGAATCCGTACCAGCCGAGCCAGAGGATGAATACACCCAAAGCACCCATGGGGATGTTGTGGCCGGGGAATGCGTTAACCTTTGTAACCTTACCTGACTTATCTTTTACGAACTTACCGATACGGGGTCCGAGGATTGCGGCACCGATCAAAGCAGAGATACCGCCTACCATGTGGATGCAGTTGGAACCTGCGAAATCGTGGAATCCCATTGCTGCGAGCCAGCCGCCGCCCCATGTCCAGTGAGCTTCGATAGGATAGATGACAGCTGAGATAACTGCGGAATATACGCAGTAAGATAAGAATCTCGTTCTCTCTGCCATAGCACCTGAAACGATCGTAGCTGTTGTGGCACAGAATACGAGGTTAAATACGAAGTTTGACCAGTCAAACGTTGCGTAATTTCTGAAGATATCGATATTCGGTTTTCCCATGAATCCCATGAGCATGTCCTCACCGAGGAACAGACCGAAACCGATCACGATAAATACTACTGTACCGATACAGAAATCCATCAGGTTCTTCATGATGATGTTACCTGCGTTCTTCGCTCTCGCAAAGCCGCACTCCACCATCGCGAAACCAGCCTGCATCCAGAAAACCAATGCTGCGCCGATCAGGAACCAGACGCCAAAGACTTTCTCATCAATCAAGCTGCTGATTAAATTAGTGTCCATAAACTCTCCTCCTTCAAACCATTTCCAAAAGGTATTGATATTATGTCTCAATGCTTTTTGGCTATCGTTATTTGATTTCAAGTGCAATTGTAGCGTTAACCTCAAAACAAATAAAATACGAATAATTTGAGCATATTGATACCTTTTGGATATGATTTGATATTTGGCAAAGCAGTCCCTGATGCCTGAAACCCTTTATTTCAGGCATTCCCGCGAAAATAAAGGCTCCGGGAAATCCGAAGCCTTTTATACTAATCAAATATTATTGAATAATTGACTATGCCTTATAGTCAAAAAACGATACCAAAATCTTACTTAAAATGTTTCTCCTCGATCTCTTTGATACCGTTTACGCGCGTCGCATGCCTTCCGCCTGCGAACTCTTCCTCAAAGAAGGCATCGATCATACCGAGAGCAACGCCCAGACCGACGACACGCTCACCGAATGCCAGGATCTGTGCATCGTTATGCTGTCTGCTCATCTTTGCCATGAACTCGTTAGTGCAGAGAGCGCATCTTATTCCCTTGTATTTATTGCAGACAAGAGAGATGCCGATACCCGTACCGCAGATGGCAATACCCCTTTCGGCTTTTCCGCTTGATACGTCTTCAGCGACCTTTATGCCCGCGTCAACATAAGAATAGGAATCCGTTCCGTTGGGAGCGCCGCCGTCAAGGACCTCAAAGCCCTTTTCCTCAAGGTACTTCCTGACCTTCTGTCTTAATTCATAACCTGCGTGATCTGATGCGATTGAAACTACCATGTGTATTGCCTCTTTTCTTTAATTAGATATCGTGATGGATGTGCTTGAACTTTTTCGAACCGTCACAATAAGGCCCGACGATGTCACCATTGCCTACAAGCTTGTACTTATAGGATACGAGCCCTTCCAAACCGACAGGACCTCTTGCGTGGATCTTGGATGTCGCGATGCCTACCT
>CAMVGO010000042.1 GCA_947167045.1 uncultured Clostridia bacterium | reverse complement strand
ACAACGGGGTGTGTATCGTTGAGCTGGATGGTGTTGTACTTTGCGAAATCGTGGAGATCGTCGCCGTGATACTTCTTATATCTGTAGATGATGTCCTGCAGGGAAGCGGAAACGAAGAAATACTGCTGTCTTACACGGAGAACCTTACCATCGTAAGAAGTGTCGTTAGGATAGAGGACCCTCCAGATGTCCTGAACTCTGTTCCTCTCGATGACGGCGTCGTCGAATCTCTGTGAATTGAAAAGGTTGAAGTTGAACTCCTGAGCGGGCTCAGCCTTCCAGAGTCTTAAGAGGTTGACGTTCTTTGTGCCGTAGCCTGTGATAGGAAGGTCGCAGGGGATAGCCCAAACGTCGATATCGGAATAGTGAACCTTAACTTTTCTGTCGTATCTGGGAAGGATGAAGGGGTAGCCGTGCTCCATCCAGGAGTCAGGATACTCATTTTGGAAGCCGTTCTCGATGGCCTGTCTGAAGAGGCCGTAACGGTAAAGGATGCCGTAACCCGTAACAGGAAGGTTGAGTGTTGCGCATGAATCGAGGAAGCATGCCGCAAGACGTCCGAGACCGCCGTTGCCGAGGGCCGGGTCTGTCTCTTCCTCAAGGATATCGGTGATATCAAGACCGAAGGAAGCGAGCGCGTCCTTCGCCTGGTCGTAGATGCCTAAGTTTACGAGGTTATTGAGCATCGAGCGGCCTTCGAGGAACTCAGCAGAGAAATAATGAGCCTGACGGCCCTGATTGTACTTATGTCTTGTTGCGATCCAGTTTTCCGAGATGATCTCGACGATACTCTTTGAGAGTGCTGTCCAGTAATCGCGGGGTGTTGCCTGTTCGAGACTCATACCTGTCTCAGCTCTGACGTGTGACTGCATCATCTGTTCGAGAGCTTTTGCTGTAATTGTTGCCATATGATAAGTCTTCGGTGCCTTTTTTATCCTTGGGACACCTACTTCCTCCTGATAATTCACGTCTGATTTTAACAGTATTGGGTATCAATCGCAATTTTTTGACATAAGTTCGATTTTTTAGCCAAAATAAGCCTGAAAAGCCCTGTTTCAGCGTGTTTTTTTGACAACGGCATGATGAGAAATCGAACAAAAATGAAGGAAATTTACTGTTAATTTACAGCTCTCTTCATATATTTGTATTTTTCCGCACGGTATATTAAACTTCAAATGTTATGAATATTGCTTTTTATTATCTTTTTGCCATAGTGGCAGGCGTGCTCGCAGGTGCGCTGATCACATATCTTTTCGGGATCTTTCCCGATAAATGGCTGCAGGATTACGGTGTAACCCCGGAAGATCCTGATTACAGGCCGTCCAAGAGGATGAAACCTTTCCCGGAGGGCCTCATAGCATGCTGTTTTTGCACGATATGCTATTGTGTAGCAGTTTTTTTCTGCAAGCAGGTCTATATCGATACTTTCAGACCCATGCATCTGACGGTAATTTTCCTTGTTGTTCCTGTTCTTAACCTCGTAATGATGTCGGACAAACTCAACAGGATAATCCCCGACCAGTTCACCATATTTATCGGATTCTGCGGCCTTTTGTCGGTTGCAGCCGACGTTCTTGAGGGATCGGTATGGTTCTCTCCCGATGTCAAATGGTGGATCCCGGTATTGAACAAGGTCATAGCTTCCGTGGTAGGAGGCGGCGTCATCTGGCTCATAGGTTTCCTGTCGATAACATTTCTCGGCAAGGAAGGCATGGGAATGGGAGATGTATGGCTCCTGGTCGCTACGGGTCTCATCACCGGATGCTACGGCCTTATAGTACTTATCTATGTATCGATCTTCTCCGCTCTCATCTTTGCGGTCCCGCTCCTTATAAGGAAGACCAAGAGGATAGCTGCCGAGAAGAAGAGGATCGCCGAAGCTGACGATCCCAGGGCCGAAAAACTTAAGATCCAGCGTGAGAAAGCGAAGATCCATTTCGCTGAAGACCCGGATTACATGGCTTTTGGACCTTTCCTGGCTTTGGGATGTGCCGTTTTCGCCATCATGGAACCGTTCTTCTTTGAGAAGATGTATCAGACGATCAACCTGTTCGGAGTGTATTTCTGATGGACGTCCTTCGTTCAGTAAAGGATTTTTTTGTTAACTCATTCAAATATCCTAAGCCTTATAACTGGGGATATCCGGTATTCTTCGGTTCATGCGGCATGGCTCTGGCAATCTTTTTGCTGAGATTCCTTTTCTCGGGCGTATTCCCGTTCTCATCAACATCACTTATCGGCTGTGCTGTGATCGTACTGGTGCTCGTGATGCTGGCATTTGTCCTGCCTTCCGTGCTGATCGCGGAGAAGGGCGGACTCTACATAACGGGAAGATACACAGGCATCGGAGCGCTCATACTGGCATTCCTGTCAGGAGCACCTCTTTATCTGATAAAGGCTTCATGCCACAACCTTTTGGTCGCCCTCTGGCTCAGGATCGGCGGCACCATCGTATTCCCGGCGGCTTTTTACCATCTGGAAGAGATAAACGGGCTTACTCTGGCCTTATCGATCCTCATTGATACGATAGTTCCCGCATTCGGTATCTCTCTTTTCTTTCTGGGGGCTGTCTGGCAGGGTTTTTCCGAGAAGAACAAGCGCTGGGCATATATCATAGTACCGCTGCTTATCGCACTCTTCTCCTTTGATTTCATGGACATCGTCGGAATATTCTTCATAGGCATGTGGCTCTGCATACTCCGCAACAATACCGAGAACATATACGGTCCGGTCTTAGCGCTCCTCGGATCGAGATTCACGGGGATACTGATGGAGAGCATCGTCGGCGAGCTCGATCTTACGACCATAAGAGTCTACAGCGATATTCCGAATACTATCTTTTATTCGTCGGTACCGGCGATCTTCGTTGCGGCGATCCTCCTGGCCTTCTTCAGAAAGGCGCTGGGGGAATTCCATAATGCATACAGTGCCGATGTTTACGGCGATAACGAATTCCCCGATGAAAAGGACGGCGGCAAGGCAGGAGGCTTCTTTAAAGGATTCAATCTGACACTTGTGCTGGGGATCATAGTATGTGTGGTCTTCTGGGTGCTCCTATTCGACGGGGTCAGAATATAAAAGGGATAATTGGATATGAATGACATAGAAAGATACAGGAGAGACCGCGCATCGGTCATGTCGATGCTCAAGTTCATTCTAATGGTGGCGATAATCGTCGCTTTCGCTTACGTGGGAAGGATAGTAGTGGTCATACTGGTGCCGTTCCTCATCGGTTTCCTTTTGACCAAGACGTCGGTCATCATCGCGAAGCCGCTATCAAAGCTCTTCGACAAGGATGCGACCAAGATCAAACCGGGAAAGAAGAAGTCGACACACACCAAGACTGCTCTCGTCGTATACGTTATCCTCAACATCTTCGTATGCATCCTGATAGTACTCACATGCATCGGTCTCGTATATCAGGCCAACAGCCTGCTTATAGCGATAGCTGAGGCTTCAAAGACATTCAAACCCGCCGAGGTGCTGGATACACAGGTAATAAGCCGCTTCAGTGTCGAGAACGGCGGTTTCCTCACGGCCGAGATGGCCGAATCCCTCAGGGAGAATGTCACCAACATGGGGCAGACGGTCGTAAAGAACATCCCCCAGCTGATAAGCTCCTCGCTTTCCGCGCTCTGGAAGCTCGTAGGCAACCTTCCTTATGGCGTTTTCTTTGTTATCAGCATCATCCTGAGCGGTTTCTACTTCATTAACGACGGTCCCGCCGTAATGAAGTTCTTCGTTAAAAATACTCCGAACCGCAAATTCCGCAACCGAGTTTTCACGCTCCTTAACGAACTCGCATATATGGTCTTCCGTGTGCTCGGCGGTTATCTCGTGCTGTTCGTCATCACTGCGGCCGAATCATTCATAGTCTTTTATCTGGCCGGTCTCCGCGAATATGCCATCGTACTTGCCATCATTACGGCTCTGATAGACTTCCTGCCGGTATTGGGCGTCAGTGCCACGATGATCCCTGTGATTATCTACCTTGTCATCCACGGTGAATACATCTCCGCGGCGGTTATCATCATAGGGTTCATCATCATGACGGTGGTCCGCCGTTTCATAGAACCGCCGATCCTCGGCAAATCGATGCACATGCATCCTCTTGTCACGCTCTTCGCCATGGCGGCAGGCGTATACATCTGGGGTCCTGCCGGATTCCTTTTGGGACCCGTGCTCGCGATCATCATCATCCAGGCAATCAAGGTTTTCGAGATCGACAAGACGCTTGGCAGATATTTCTCGGGTGTTCTTGACCGCATCATGAACAGCAAGGATGACGCGAAGGATAAGGACAAAAAGGCAGCTTCGGATACTGAAGATAAGGAAAACGGCGAGAATGATGAGAATGCCGGAAGTGATGATGACGGCAAGGATAAAGCAGAAAAAGCCGGTAAAAAGAACGATGGACAGAAGACCTCCAAAGAGGTGAAAGGATGATACAGGCCTATAAGAATGTCTCAATCATCTACGGCGGTCACGGAAGAAAGTATGCCGATGCCTTGAATGAAAGGATACTGAAGCTTTCCGAAGAGAAGCGATATCCGATAAAGCCCACGATCATAAACGAACGCATCCTGACATGTGAACTGTTGGCTGAGGTTACCTCGCTCTTTAAGGGGAGTGAATTCTGTGTTGCTTTTCTCACCGAGGATGACTTCAGCATCAACAAGGACGGCGGGAAAACGCAAAGACTGAGGCAGAATGTCGTTTTTGAGCTTGGAATGGCGCTGATTGAGATAGGAAGAGAACGGTGCATCCTTCTCAGCGACTTTGATCCTAACAAGGCGGATTTTGAACTCCCGTCGGATATGCACAGCCTTGAGATCAAGAGATTTGATGAGGATTCGTTTGATTCGGTTTGCGGAAGTGTCATTGAAAAGCTGCTGTCTTTCAGCAAATCATCAATAAATTACGGAACAACGTCGGATGATATCCCGTGCTACAACAACCTGTTCAGACGCGATGAGTATCTGATCGATTATGAGAATATCTTCAGCAATAGGCCGGATTCTCTTGCGACAGAGGGATGGGATTTTTATAAAGATACCCTGAAATATTGGGAAGAGGAGTGTGAGGCTCTGCCGAATTACGATGAGAAGTGTATCCATATCCTTGAAAGGATTGGTTTTCTTCCGATATTCGGAAAGACCCGTGCAGCGGCTGATTATTTGAGCAAGGTCGATGCGCTTACCGATAATTACCACAGATCCGATATCAGATACTATGGTGATGCGGGAATTTTGGAGTTTGCAAGGAACCTGGTCTCCTGTGTGGCGGCATACACCAATGCTAAGACGGTGGATATCGGTGACCAGGAAAGATTATCCCGTTTCAAAAAGATACGTAGGGATCTGAGTTCCGAACGCGCAGAGGAACATAAGGACATTAACCCTCTGATGGCAGTTGTCTATTACGATTATCTCGGACTTCTTTACCTGAGATTATACGGATACGAAAAGAAGTCCGAAGACCTTCAAAAGGCACTTGACTGTTTTCTCGAAGCTTCTAAACTCACTTCCAAAGTGGATATGGCTTTGCAAATCTGGTCAGGATTTCTGACGTATAACATAGCGAGGGTATATGCTGAGAAAGGAGAGGTCGAAGAGTCCGAAGCATATTACAACAAGGCGATCCGCATCAGAGGCGCATGGCTGAAGAATTCACGTTATAATATTACCGTCCGCAATGCTCTTTCATATGAATACTTCATAGCCCGTATCAGTTATCTTGACATGTGCAAGAAATACGGGATCAAATCAGATGAGGAACTTAAGACCGATTATACTGATGTCGAACGCGAACTTGATATGTACAGCGAAAATGATGAGCAGGCAGGACAGCTCTTTAACATAAGGAAGATGCTCGTTAAGAGAATGACGGATACTTAGTCCGTAAAAAATTATATATAGAGGGTGGCCGTTATGCGCAGATTGAAGGAATGGTTCAGCATAAGACTCGCTAAGAATCCGGGACAGATCGTACTGTTGTCGATACTGTTCTTCAATATCCTTTTTATCTTTCTGTCCGCGTTTATCATCAGCCGCATGTCGCTTACGGGTACCGAACACCTGGGTTTCCTGGAATCCGCGTACTACACGGTCAACATGATCCTCGATGCGGGCGGCATTGCTTATGTAGTTGAGGATATAGGCCCGCAGAATGCGATAATCGCGATCACCTGCATAATCATCGTCATCATCGGCATGATCTCTTTCACCGGTGCAGTCATCGGTTATATGTCCAACTATATCTCGAGCTTCATCGAAGATTCGAACGCGGGCAACCACAGGCTTCAGATCTCTGGTCATTTCGTTATCCTCAACTGGAATTCAAGGGCTCTCGAGATAGTAAACGACATGCTCTACAGCGGATCCTGCAAGAGAGTCGTAGTGCTCGTAAGCTCAGGCAAAGAAGAAGTGGAGAGGCAGATAGACGAGCGCCTCCATGAGACCGTAAAGCGCGAGAACATCAAGGTGGAAGAGAACTGCATGGACAGATCTTTCCTGTCGCGCAAGCTTTACTGCCGCAGACACAGGTTTAAGAATGAACTTACGATAATCGTAAGGGAAGGAGACGTATTCTCGTCGAAGCAGCTTTTCGACATCTCGCTGCAGAGAGCGGCAGCCGTCGTAATCCTGGGTGAAGAGATCAATGATACGGTATGCAAATACAACATCAGCGAGAAGATCGACAAATACGGCAACGGCAATGCCTTGACCATAAAGACGCTGATGCAGGTTTCGGACATCACCTCGGCTTCTTTCTCGGAGGATAACCAGAGGATAATCGTCGAGATCACCGACGACTGGACTTGGGATCTCGTACAGAAGATCATCAGGAGCAAGCAGGTGGACGGCAAGTGCAATATCGTGCCGATAAGGGTCAACCAGATCCTCGGTGAACTGATGTCGCAGTTCTCGCTGATGCCGGAGCTCAATATCGTCTATAACGAACTGCTCTCCAATAAGGGTGCGACATTCTTCACTGCGCCTTCATCAGGTGAGGACGAAGTGGACTTCATCAAGAAGACCCTGGCAGAGAACGACAGTGTCATACCGCTGACCATAAGGAACGACAACGGCAGGGATTACAGGTATTTCATGGCTCTGGACGAGCGCGATATCAATGAGAAGTCCAGAAAGAGTCTCTCCGGGATCCCCATCAGCATCAACAGGCATTTCTGGCTCGAAAAGAAAAAGATCCTTATCCTGGGTCATAACAGCAAGTGCATCGACATCATGAACGGCTTTGCATCTTTTATCTCGGAGTGGGGCTACAAGGATTCCGATGAGATGCTCCTGAGCATCGTGGTAATAGATGACGAGAAGAACCTTGAGAAGATGAACCATTACAAGCAGTATCCGTTCGTCATAAAGACCGTTGCCGCGGAACTCTTCGAGAAGGACCTCATCTGTGATTCGATCAACGAGTTCCTCCGCATGAATGAAGAGGACGTCAGTGTTCTCATCCTGTCTGACGATCTTGTTCCCGAAGATGAGATCGACGCCGGAATGCTCACGAACCTCGTTTATGTTCAGGACATCATCAACGACAAGGTGGAGGCGGATCCTGATTTTGATGTCGGAAGCATCGACGTCATCGCCGAGATCAATGACCCTAAACACCACGACGTCGTAAGCAGTTACAGCGTAAAGAACGTCGTCATCAGCAACAGATACATAAGCAAGATGATCACGCAGATAGGCGAGAAGGACGCAATTTACAATTTCTATCAGGATATCCTCGTATACGATACCGACTGCGGCGACGCTTTCGAGAGCAAGGAAGTATACATAAAGAAGGCGAAGGATTTCTTCGGCGAGCTTCCGCGCGAATGCACGGCAGACCAGCTGATAAGGGGCGTTTTCAATGCCACATACGACCCGGATCAGCCGCCTGAAAAACAGAATATCACGATGGTGCTCGGTGTGGTCGACCAGAACGGCAGGATCGTCCTTTTCGGCGGCGACCAGACTGCATTTAACGTTAAGATAGGTCCGAAGGACAAGATAATAGTCTTCAGCAACCACTGATATTCGGATGTCAGAGTTCATTCCGGGACGTTCTTTATTAAAGACTGACCGCCAAAACAAGAACATGTTGTGACTTGACGGTGAGAATGCAGGCACTTCAGATTTTTCGACTATTCTTAAAAAATGATTCTTCAATCGAAAATCTCAGCATTTCAGGTGCATTTTCCCGCTCTGCATTTCGACTTAATTCGCAAAAAGACAGTTGAAGTCGATTTTCAAAGCAAAGTTTGTATTCTGGTGTGGCTTTATTAAACTGTAACTGATGATTATCTCCAAGGTAACACCTCGCGAGCCGCCAATCCAGTATTTTCATAGCAAATGGCGGTACATAGTCGGAATATCTTACTGTTTTCCAACCGCTAAAGCCTCCAGAATGAATGAACTGGCTGTATTCGCTCAGATTGGGAGTGCCAGTCATACCGTCAAAAAGGAAGAATAAACCAGATTGGCGGCGTTCAGCCTGTTACAGTACCACGTTCTTATCCTTGAGATCCAGTGAGGCGAACGGTCCGGGTATTATATCTGTGCGCTTCTCGCCGAAGTAGTCGATGTCGAAAACGATGTCGTTGCCGTCGGCATCCTCGAATCTCTGCTGGGGTTCGAAGACCTTGCCAAGCGTGTCCGTCTCGATGAGGGATGCGGTAAAGGAGCCGATAACGTCTCCGAGGTTTGTGTCGAGATAAGCTTTGTCGCCATCTTCTCTGATGTTGACATATACTTCGCTCTTGTCGTCCATGAGGTAGTTCTTTTCCTTGCAGAAGTGCAGGGCGCCGCCCAAGTAGGCGTTTCCTTCGATCCATACGGGGAGCTTGTCGAAATGAGCTCTTGCGATCTTCATCATGTCGGGCGTGTCGCTGTCAAGGTCGAACTGCTTGATCCAGTCCTCGTAGAGCGGGTAGTGATCCCAGACGTGCGTGCCGACAACGCGTTCCTCTTCCTCGACCATGCCGTCTTCGAAACGGGAAACAAGGGATTCCTTGGGATGCTTCTGGAAGAAGATGTTGTTATAGAATCTGTCATCGCCGTGAAGGATCGTCATGAAGCCCATGACCTCTGTCCTGTGAGGGAAGTGGTAAGGTGTGTAGCGCCAGTCCGTGCCTGCGCCTACGGATGTGAATGCGCCGCAGATGAGATTGTGGACCATGGCAACGCCCTGTGTCGCGATACGGAGAGATGCGTCGGAAAGGAGTATGTTGTTGTCGATGAGCGTGGGGCCGTGTCCTACCTCTACGAAGATATCCTCACTGCCCATGCCGCCTTTTAAAGGAGCGGCGTAAGCCGGTCTCTGGTTGTCGTGGAGAAGGTTCTGCGTGATGCGCGTGCCCTGGGCTTCCCAGTCTGTCCAGATGCCCATTACGGAATGGTGGATGTGGTTGCGTCTCATGACAACGTCGATTGCGGCGTGGAGCTTGATGCCTGCGACTTCGGCTCCGCCCAATTCCATCATGTTGTTGATGTGGTGGATGTGGTTGTCTTCGATGATGGAGAAGACAGCGCCCATTCTGCCGATGATGCCGCCCTGCTCGCAGTGGTGGATGTTATTGCGTCTTACGATGTGGCTGCCGATGTTTTCCTTGAGCCAGCCGTGATACTGGCCTCTGCATACGGCGTCGCGCTCCATCTGCGTGGGGCTCTTAAGATGCTGGTATGTGAAGTAGTGGTTGTTCTCGGGATCTAAGTACTTGCCGAGACCGATGCCGGAACACTTGGAGAAGTAGATCTCGTTGTCTTCGATTATCCAGCCCTTTGACCAGTGAGGGCCGATCATGCCTTCCTGCCATGCTGCCGGAGGAGCCCAGTTTGTGGCTGCCTTGCAGATCTTGAAGCCTCTTACGGTGATGTAGTTCCTGCCTGTTTCTGCAGGGAAGAAGCACATTCTTCTGACATTGATCTCCGCCATCTCGCTGTTCGGGTCCAGACCGCCGAAATTGGCATAGATGGCCGTCATTGTGCCTTCGTCTTCGGCATACCATTTGTACTTTGATTCCTCGGGAACCCAGGAGCACTTGTAGATCTGGGCCTTCATGACTTCCTCGACTGAAGCGGCCTCGTAGAGTCTTCTGTCGTTGATATAGACGCATCCTACGTGTCTGTTCTTGCCTGCGAAATACCAGTCACCATAGCAGAAAGTCGTGTAGGGGTTATAGTCGCCGAAGATCTTGTTATCGACCCTGCATACCCAGACGTCACCGTCGTAGGGTTTCCAGTTGCAGATCTGTTCCGCGCCGGAGATCGTTGCTCCTAAAGGTTCGTCGCTGACATATGTGATGCGTGCGTCTTCAGTACCGCCGTTTGCGGGTGAAACGTATTCCCTGTATACACCCGGTGCCACATGGACCGTATCGCCTGCTTTAGCGATCGCTGCTGCTTCGGAAATGGTCCCGAACGGCTTTTCCTTTGTGCCGTCACCTGAGTTGTTAAGGAATCTGATGTCTACGTATAGTTCCATGGCGGTACCTCTTTTCGCAATTATTTTTGAATATGGATTTAATATAGCAACGCGCGGGAAATATGTATATAAAGATTTGGGATATAAGTGTTGCAAAGCTTTCAGGGTGGTCCCGAAAAAAGAACTGACTATTTTCAGATTTCCTGTTGACATCATTTTCGGGCGGTGTTATAGTTACCACGACAGACGTAGTACGACAGTCATAGCAACGGCAGCCGTAGCAACGACAGTCGTAATAAATGGAAGGAGATAGATTATGGCAGAGATCAGCAGCGACGTCATCAGAGGATATAACGACATAATTATCTTATATCTGCTTCTGACTGACCCGTCCTACGGATATGAGATCTCAAAGCAGATCCGCCTCATGTCCGAAGACAAGTACATCATCAAAGAGACCACGCTCTATTCCGCTTTTACGAGAATGGAGAAGAACGGATTCATCGAATCATTCGTGGATGATGATCTCGCAGGTGGAAAGAAGAGGACATACTACCGCATCACACCGGCCGGCAGGGAGCATTACCGCGCCAAGTGTGAGGAGTGGACACTCACAAAGGAAGTTATAGAAAAGTTTATTGCAGATGAGGGGAGACTCGTATGAACGCTATAAGAAACTATTTGGACAATATGTTCCGCAATCTTCCTAACACGGAAGAAGTCAGGAGAGCCAAATCAGAGCTCCTCCAGATGATGGAAGACAAGTATGAGGAGCTGATAAGCGAAGGCAAGACGGAGAACGAGGCAGTCGGTATCGTAATCTCAGAGTTCGGTAATCTCGATGAGCTCGCAGAGTCACTGGGGATCCAGGAAGCCGTAACGGAGAATCCCGACGAAGATAAGCCGATGCTCTCCATGGACAGAGTCAAGGAATATCTCACCATGATGAGCAGGAGATCGATCCTCACTCCTTTGGGAATCGCACTCTGTATCTTCAGCGTAGGATTCGTCATCCTTGCAGAGGCACTGGGCCTTCCGGAAGATATTTTCGGAGTCAGCGCAATGTTTATATCGATCGCAGCTGCAGTGGGACTATTCATCTATTCCGGTTCATTGTACAGACAGTTTGCCGAAGTTAATAAGAAGGAATGCTCACTCAGTATTGAGAGCGCGGAATATGTAAGAAACGAGCGCAAACACTTCAAGCATTCTTACGGGCTTATGTCATCTTTCGGTATCGGACTTTGTATCCTGAGTGTATTGAACCCGATCATATTCGATAAGATCCCTTATGTCAGTTCGAATTTCGGAGCAGCAATGTTCTTTGCTTTCGTAGCATTAGGCGTGTTCCTCATTACATCCGCAAACACAAAGATGGACGGTTACGACAGACTTCTCCAGCTCAATGAAGCAGGAAAGATGAGCGAGGAATTCGTCCCCAAGTCTGACAGAAGAGTCAATAAGACACCCATCATCATCTGCGCTATCGTAGCAGCAGTCGTAGTAGGACTCACATTCTTCACGAGATTTGCGATTCCGCTCGTAACAGGCGTATTCATCAAGGGAGATAGCGGTGAGACAGTCGCAACAACTTATGTAATGGACGACAACTCCGGCAAGAATGATGAGATTGATTCCATCAAGATGAGCCTCGCTGCATGCTCCGTGAATTTCGAAGTCCGGGAAGGTTCAGGACTCATCAACGTTGACTACAGCGGCAACGCAAAACTTAAGCCTGAAGTAAGCTTTGAGAACGGCAAGCTTGTTATTACACAGAGCGGCTCACACTTTACATGGAACATCGGAGATTCCATCAACGAGCCCACACTTAACATCGTACTCGGAACTGACGTTGATTTAAGCTCGATCGAGATGGACGTCAACGCCGGCGACGTAAAGATCAACGGAATTACTGCAGATTACTTCTACGGCGATTTCGATGCAGGCAACATCGTCCTCAGAGAGTGCAATTTCGCAAAGATCGAGATCGATTCAAATGCAGGAAACATCGAAGTCCGCGACTCAGACGTAGCAGTAATGAAGCTCAAAGCCAATGCCGGCAACATCGAGATCAGGACAACAAAGTTCCAGAACCTTGAGGTTGAGACGGATTTCGGTAACGTCGTAGTAAGAGACGTGGAAGACATTGATTCTTACGATATCGACTGCGAGATCGATCTCGGTTCGATCCAGATAGACGGCAACGTTTCTTCAAAGTCATACACTTCAAAAGGAACTGGCGCAGGCACTATCAAGATAGAGTGCGACGCAGGCAATATTGAGATCAGATAAGCAATCTTCCTGATGGTGGCGGCATCTTATGTAAGATGCCGCACCGGATGGGATCAGGGATAGACATAAGCCACTTGACTTATGGTCAGGGTATATCTTCTAAGGAGGCTTCAAAGATGAACGACGCAAATGCAATTTCCGGTCTCTGCCAAAAGGCGGTCGACATGAGATCTGAAAGTTATGCTCCATATTCGGATTTCCTCGTGGGCAGTGCGGTCCTCACGAAAGACGGTCAAATCTTTACCGGCTGCAATATCGAGAACAGCGCATTCGGCCCCTCCATATGCGCTGAACGGACAGCGATAGCAAAAGCTGTGAGCGAAGGATACAGGGATTTTGCTGCCATTGCGATCGCAGGCGGCAAGCGTGACGGGGAGCTGCAGTATTGCGCACCTTGCGGCGTGTGCCGGCAGGTGATGAGGGAATTCTGCGAACCTTCTTTCAAGATATACCTGACCAAAAGTGCCGGTGACTATAAGGAATTCACATTAGGTGAACTCCTTCCGGAAAGTTTCGGTCCGGATAATCTCAGTTAGTTTAGATCGGAGGTGCAAGCATATGTCCCCGAGATCAGATTTTGGATGTGTTTTCGGGGGAGCCCGGCGATTGCCTCCGAAAAACAGGGAATAAGGATTCGGAATAAAGGAAAGTTTAAGAAAAAGCAGCCGGGCATTTGTCCGGCTGTAATTTTTGGGAGAAATAGCATGAAAAAAGCATTGAAAGTAATCGGAAAAGTCATACTCGGAATCGTTGCGGTCCTGGTTGTTTTCCTGGCCGGTACATTCGTATACAACAGGATATGTTCGGCCTCCGAAAAGGATTTGCTCGAAAACCAGCTTTACGGACAGAAGGTGGAAGTCGACGGTCACGACATGAGCATATATGTCTCAGGTGAAGGCGAACACACACTGGTATTCATGGCAGGTTCGGGAGACAGTGCACCGATCATCAATTACAAGAATTTCATCGACCGTTTTGAGAAGGATTACAGAGTTGTTGTCATCGAGAAATTCGGGTATGGCTACAGTGATGGTTTTAAAGGATCAAGAGACGTCAAGACGAGAGTTGAGCAGGACAGGGAAGCGTTGATCAAAGCAGGCGTTGAAGGACCTTACATCCTCTGCCCGCACTCCTATTCGGGACTTGAGACGGTCTACTGGGCGCAGAACTTCCCTGAAGAAGTGGAAGCGATAATCGGTCTCGATATGGCAGTCCCTGCCGCATACGATATGTATGACGAGAAGCAGATAGCTTCGGAATCCAAATCTTATTTTTGGATGAGAGTGGCAAGGGATGCGGGGATCGCAAGACTTGTTGCAGGCTCAACGATCCCTGAAGGTTATACGGATGAGGAAGCAAAGAGCGCAATGGCACTTGTGTGCAGCAGTTTTTCGAATGAGACATTTGCAAATGAGGCAAACTACATCGTTCATGACCGCACGGTTATCGAGAGTCAGGCAGTTCCTGATATTCCTACACTTTTAATTGTTTCAGACGGGACCGTAACGGAAGGATGGATTGAATTCGAGAACGGCTATGCCGCTCAGATCACTGATGTTACAACGGTGCAACTTGACTGCGGACATTCCGTTTACATCAACGAACCCGATAAGTGTGAAGACTCAATGAGAACCTTTTTGGCCGGGCTTGATGACTGATACAAGGATACAATGGAATGCGCAATATAAAAAAAGATCGGCAAACGGTAAATATGTCCAGCTCGAGTGCGGACATTACGTATACGAATATGAAGCTGAAAGCATCGCTGAGGACGTCAAGGAGTTCCTGGGAACATGACAGATTAATTGTGTGTATATAACGCAAAAACACTTTGTAAATAAAAGGCGGAACGGCAAGCCGTAAAGCCTTGAAAATGATAAAATGTAAAAGTTGAAAAGGCATTATTCCTTTAGCATTTCATGGAGCAGATAAGAGATGCTGAGGCAATACTTTTTCAAACCGGAGGGGCAGCAGAATGGCAGCGTATTATGAGATATTATTCGGATTGTCGGTAATACTGACATTGATATATATCGCGATCTGGCACAAGCATTTTGATGTGCATATCTCACTCATATTCGCGTTCATCCCGATCGCGACTCTTGCTTACGCGGTTCTTGCCCATTCAAGAAATCTCGACACCGCGCTGGCGGCAACGAAGTTCGCCTACATCGGCGGATGCTTTTTAACGCTCTTCATTACACAGAGCATTTTCGGTCTGTGTCACATAAATCTTAAGAGATGGATGAGTGCACTGATGACGTTCATCTGTCTTGCAAGCTTTTCGCTCGTGCTCTCGATCGGCAATTCACCGATGTTTTATAAGAGCGTATCGTTCGATATCTATAAGGGAATGGGTGTGCTCACCAAGACATATGGCTGGGGCCACACGCTGACCTATGTAGTTATATCTTTATTCGTAATTCTCAATGCGATCGTGCTGGTATACAGCATTGTGAAAAAGAAGGATGTTTCGAATAAAACGAGTATCCTACTGATGTTTCCTGTGACGATCTCTTTCTTAAGTTATTTCCTTGGAAAGTTCCTGCCTGAAGGAATCGACGCGATGCCTTTGTCTTATGTTTTCGCGCAGGTGATATACCTCATCATCGTGCACAGATTATCGCTCTACGATGTTACCGACTTAGGCGTTGATACGCTGGTCAACAAGGGCGACACGGGATTCATGTCATTTGACTTCGACGACAACTATTTAGGTTCGAACGAGATGGCCAGAAAAGTATTTCCGATGCTGAACGACATCAATGTCGACTCTTATGCCGGAAGATACATTCAGATCAAGAACACGGCGCTCAAGTGGCTCGAGGACTTTAAAAGAGACGAGAGCAAGAACCGTATTTACTATGAATCAGATGACAAGATCTATCTTATTACGATAAGTTATCTGTATGACGGAAAGCATACGGTCGGATATCAGTTCCTCATTACCGATGACACCGATTCGAGAAAGTATATGAAGCTCCTTTCGAACTATAACGATCAGCTGTCGGCAGAGGTAACGGAGAAGACCGGACACATAGTGCAGATGCATAACAGGCTCATCCTTGGCATGGCGACCATGGTTGAAAGCCGCGACAATTCCACAGGCGGCCACATCAGGCGTACGAGCGATGTAATAAGCATTCTCATAGATGAGATGAAGAAGGAAGCGCCTTCCGACAAAAAGAATATCCTGATGCTGTTCGGCAGGGAAGGGTTTACCGAAGAGTTCTGTAAGAACGTTATCCAGGCTGCTCCTATGCATGATCTTGGAAAGATAGCCGTCGATGACGCGGTGCTCAGAAAGCCCGGCAGGTTTACGCCCGAGGAATATGAAGAGATGAAAAAGCATGCAGCCGAAGGTGCGCGGATCGTCAACTCTATTTTGGAGGGGACGGATAACGATGCGTTCCACAAGGTTGCCGTCAATGTCGCCCACTACCATCACGAGCGCTGGGACGGGTCCGGTTATCCGGAAGGTCTGAAGGGAGAGGAGATCCCGATCGAAGCGCGCATAATGGCGATCGCTGATGTCTACGATGCCCTGGTAAGCAAGCGCGTTTATAAGGACAAGTTCTCTTTTGACGATGCTGACAGGATCATGATGGAGAGCTTCGGAAAACATTTCGATAAGAGGCTCGAACGGTATTATGTTGCGGCAAGACCTCGGCTGGAGGAGTATTATAAGCACATGGGCGACGGTTAAGCCGCCTGTATAATCTTTTATCCAAAGGGAGGCAGCCATGTCCGGTAACCGCAAATTCAGTCTCTTGTTTCCGAGAGGTAAAGAGTACAGTCTGAAGAAACTCGATGACGCTTCTTTCCACGACCTGGGACTCGACGTCATATGCAAAGAGGTGACATCAGAACCCAAGGAGCAGGTTGTAATAGCCGAGATACTGTCCAATCTTACCGCTTCTCCCGAAGTGACGAATTACAGACAGGCTGTATTTGAAGACCTGAAGAATCTTCCCGATGTAAAGGAAAAACTCGTCGAACTGTTCGACAAGATCGATTTCAACAAGAATTTCGGTGGCATAAGGAAATCCAAGGACGAGATAGAGGGACTTTGGTTTCTGATGCACCGTCTGAACCAGTACCGTGACTACATCACCTGTGTTGACGCGCTCAAGGACTGTCTCAGTGACGAGAGGATAAAGTCCGACGGTCTCAAAGGCTTTAAGGAATATATAGATGAGGTCTATGACGATGCTCATTTCAATGAACTGAAAAAGGACCTGGAAAAGCTGAGCATAGACACTTCGGAGATCAAGAGCGTAACGCTCGGAGTGAACGTAAACCAGAGGCTCGAAGCAATAAGCATGGGTCTGGTATCCGTAAACAACAAGCCTTTCAAAAAGTCGAACATAGTCAGCAATTTTGCCGACAGCTTATCGGGCGGAGACAAGATAAACGAAGGAAACGAATGGAACGGCGACATGCATTACCGTCAGGTCGATGCGGCTAAGGACGGCGGCATCGTGAACCAGTTTATGGGACTTGCCAAGTTCCAGGCCGCATCCACGAGCGGCGGCTTCCTTGTCCGCAACCAGACAATATCCCAGCTGACGCAGGGCGATGCTGGAGCCAGCTCGACTTTCTACCTCGATAACATCCTGAACAGGATGCTCGACACTCTGGTTAAAAACCTCAGAAAGACACTCGACAAATATTCGGAAATGGCTATCGGCATCATTGCCGACATCATCCCCGAATTCGTTTATTACATCAGATTCGCAGAGTTCATGAACGGACTGGAAGCAAAGGGTTTCAAGTTCAGCAGGGCCAGGGCAATCCCGAAGGGCGATGTGTCGATGTGCGCGAAGGGCTTTTATAACTTCAAGCTTGCGCTGAACCTGACTGACCCGAAGGAGATCGTGGCAAACGACCTGAACTTTGACAACGATCATACTATCTACATCCTGACGGGTGCCAACAGGGGAGGAAAGACCACATCCACCCAGGGCATAGGCCTGCTCTTCGCTCTCGCGCAGGGCGGCGTTTACGTGCCGGCCGACTCATTTGAGTTTGCGCCTGCAGACTGCATCTATACACACTTCCCGGCAGATGAGGACAAGACAATGGATCTCGGACGTCTGGGTGAGGAGTGCGTCCGTTTCAAGGAGATATTCACGGGCATTACGTCAGACAGTCTCCTCCTCATGAACGAGACTTTCTCGACCACGTCTTTTGAAGAGGGTTATTACATAGCCTGCGATTCCGTTAAGGCGCTTCTTACTAAAGGCGCACGGACGATCTACAACACGCATATGCATAAGCTGGGTATAGAAGCTGCGGAATTTTCCAAAGATTCCGTGTATAAGGCGGCATCGCTCATAGTCAACAGCGAGGGCGGCAACCGTTCTTTCAGACTCGAGACAGCTCCTCCGGAGGGACTTAGTTATGCGATGGATATCGCGAAGAAGTACGGTGTTACCTACGACATGCTGATGGGTGCTTCCGGGAAGGCATCCGCAGATGACGAAAACAACGGTGATAATAAGGCATGAACATAACCGATATCACAAGTTCCGATGATGCATCGATAAGCGTCTATATATCCATGTCAGAGCCTCAGCTGAGGCATTACAGGGATCCTTCGGGCGGCGTGTTCATCGCCGAGAGCTGCAAGGTGATAGGGCGCGCGCTGGACGGAGGGATGAAACCCGAGTCTGTGCTGGTTAGCAGCAGTGTTTTTGATAAGGAAGAAGTATCAGGACTGCTTTCGAGAGTCGGTGATGTGCCCGTATACCGTGCGCCTTCCGATGTGATGGAGGACATCACGGGGTACCATCTCACGGGCGGGATACTCTGCTGCATGACAAGACCGGAACTTCCTTCAGCTTCATCGGTGTTGGAGAGTTCATCCGGCTCACGCTCGCGCATAGCGGTGCTCGAGAATATTGTTAATCCGACTAATATAGGCGCGGTGTTCAGAAGTGCGACGGCATTCGACATCGACGCCGTCCTTCTTACCGAAGGAACATGTGATCCTCTGGAGAGAAGGGCGATAAGAGTTTCCATGGGGACGGTGTTCCAGCTCCCGTGGACGTTTATTGGCAAAGAGGATGTCTGCGGCACTTTGAGAGCACTCGGATATAAGACTGCGGCTCTGGCGCTCGTGGATGATTCCATAACGCTGGATGATCCCCGGCTCAAAGATGAGCCCCGTCTTGCCGTGCTGATAGGCAATGAGGGCAACGGACTTACATTTGAGACCATAGGAAGTGCGGACTACAAGGTCATAATACCGATGTCCCACGAAGTGGATTCCTTAAATGCTGCGGCAGCGAGCGCGGTCGCATTCTGGGAGCTTGCCGGCCGCAGCTGATGTGGCGGAAGGAATGTCTTTCTGTTATCCTGTTTTGAGGGAAAAGTTTTTTTACGGGATAAACGGGAGATATTTTTATGAAGAGATTCCGCAGGTTGATCACGGGCGTTCTGGTTTTCGCGACGGCGCTGTCTGCATGCGCCTGCTCAACGCCTTCAAAGGGCGGCCGCACATACGTCGACGGGACTAAACCCGAGCACAGGAACAGCAGCCAGTCAGAACCCTCGGATCCGGATGTTACGGCTGTGCCGACCTCAGGATCTGATGATCAGATCACAGATTTCTCGATGTTCATAACCGTTTCCGGCGCCAAAAAGGAATACGGTAACGAGATAAAGGAACTCATAGCCGAAAAGACCGGCGTCCGTGTGGAAGAGACATGGCTGCCCGCACTTACTGCGGAAGAAGCGATAGATATCCTTATAGCTTCGGATGAGTTTCCTGATTATGTCTATGCAGGCGATGAGATCGAGGCTCTCTACGAGAACGGTTCGCTCATCCCGTGGGATGAATATCTTGAGATATACCCAAACCTGAAGAATTATTATTCGGAGGCGCAGTGGGATAAGTTCAGGAAAGATGACGGCCACATTTATTGGGCCAATGTTTTCGAAAACTTTAATCAGAAGGACACGTCTACCGAACACAACTATCTGGCTTTCTGGATCCAGGCCCGCGTTCTTGAATGGGCAGGTTATCCGGAGGTGGAGACGCTAGATCAGTATTTCGATCTTCTTGAAAGATATGCGGAAGCAAATCCCGTGCTGCCTGACGGAACAGAGGTGATCCCTTATACCTGTATCTGCGAAAGCTGGAGATATTACAGCCTGGAGAGCGCTCCGCAGTTTCTCGCAGGATTCCCGAACGACGGAAGCGTGATAGTGGATACATCTAACGGGCCGCTCGAACCGCAGGTCATGGATTACAATACATCCGATGCGGCAAAGATGTATTTCAAAAAGCTAAACGAGGAATACGGCAAGGGCATCTTGGATCCCGAATTTGCCATACAGACATACGATGAATATGTAAGCAAGCTTTGCACCGGCAGGGTATTGGGATTATGCGACCAGCAGTGGGATTTTATTTATTCCGTCAGAGACAGTTTTGGCCAGCTCAGAAGAGCGGAGGACGGTTCCACCTTCAAACTGTCTGACATTGGCTGCGACTATGTGCCGCTGGGACTTGTCGTTGAAGAAGGTATGGACCAGCAGTGGCATTCATACGGAGCGGAGATAAATGTTTCGGGAGGTATTGCCGTTACGGAAGGCTGCTCTGATCCCGATCTGGCTTTCAGATTCCTAAACGATCTTTTGAGCCAGGAGATCCACGATCTGCGTTTCTGGGGCGTCGAAGGCGTTGACTACTATGTTGACGACGATCTTACTTATTACAGGACCGAAGAGATGAGGGCGAAGTGGAAGGATCCAGAATACAAGACAGATCACATCTGTGAGTATGCCTACATGCCCCAGTGGAGAGGCATGAGCAGTGACGGGATCAACTGCATGAAGCCTGATGACCAGCCGGGTGAATACAAGGCCGGCCTGCCGGAGCCTGTAAGGAATTGTCTTGACGCATACGGTGCCGGAAACTTTGTTGATATGATCGGTTCGGTTGAGAAAAAATCATTTCCATGGTTCCCCATGTGGAGCTGGTCAAATACGCTTGGAATGGATACGCCGTATGGTCTTGCGTACTACAAGATGGGTGAATGCAAACATCAGTGGCTTCCCCAAGTCATAATGAGCAGCAATTTCGAATCTACTTGGGATTCGTACATGCTGGCATATCAGGACTGCAAGCCACAGGTCTTCCTCGATGCAGCCCAGGCAGAAGTCGATACAAGGCTCAACGAAGCTTTGGAAAACGGATGGACTCCCTGAGACACGCGGCCTTGAGGGAGCCCGGTTTTGTTTTCAGTTGACGCTGACTGCTTCGCGGCTGCCGGCTTTGGAGGCTTTTCCCTTAAGGATGCGGTATCCCAGCAGAGGTGCGACGAACATTGCGATGTAGACCAGTGTGATCCACGGCTGATACTCGACATAGAACTGCCTGAACGTAAGGCTCCACGGATGCTTGATAAGGATCCAGCCGACGAGATCAAAGACTATGCTCATGCCTGACCAGAGAGCGCCGGTGGTGAGGGCTTTTTTGAAAGTGGGCTCTGCGAGGCCGCGAAGATAGATGAAGCCGAAGAGCGTGAAGAGGATGATGTTATAGAGAGGGTGCCAGGGCTTGGTCATCTCGTAGCCTTCTCCCAGTCCGGGTCCCTGAGCCATCGAACCCATGTGAAGGACGGCGACGTTGAAGATCGTGTGACCGACTCCTATGAGAGTTACTGCCGTATAACTGATCCAGTACCACAGCATCGACATTACGAATTCTTTTCCAAGTCCTGATCTTTTTACAACTGTTCTTTTCATGCTATTCTCCTTGCTGTCTTTGCGGCTGATCCTTTATCCGCGTCTGTTTGTTATGCCGTCAGTTTACAGGTCAGCGGAACGGAATGATTTAGATAAGTCTGATATTGTTCTTAAATAATCCTTAATCATGTGAGAAGGCCGGTATATCTTGAAATGGTATATATCCGGATATATACTGATGATAAGAAAGGCGGTGACCTGTATGATGATGGCTAAGATATTTGAGAATGGAAGAAGTCAGGCTGTAAGGCTTCCGAAGGAATACAGATTTTCTGACAAAGAGGTTATGGTCAATAAGATCGGTGAAATAGTTCTTCTGATACCCAAGACAACAAAGTGGGAAAATTTCATGAAGGGCGTGGACCTTTTTTCACCTGATTTCATGGTTGAGGACAGAGGTGTTCAGGTCTTGCAGGAACGTGAAGAACTATGAGATATATGCTTGATACCAACATATGCATCTATCTGATCAAGCATAAGCCTGAAAAGGTTTTCAAAAAACTTGAGAAGATCGACCCTAACGAAGTGTGCATATCTTCCGTAACATATGCAGAGCTGTCTTATGGAGTTGAGAAAAGCGTTCAAAAAGAGCGTAACAGGCTTGCGCTGTCTTTGCTTCTTTCAAATATCGATATAGTCAGTTTTGATGATGTTGCGGCAGACGAATACGGGATAATACGTTCTGATCTCGAGAAAAAAGGAACACCGATCGGTCCCTTGGATACAATGATCGCCGTGCATGCCAAAGCTTTGGGCTATACGCTTGTAACGAATAACGTTAAAGAGTTTTCGAGGGTAAAAGGCCTTATTGTCGAGAACTGGGCTGCCTGATAACCCGGCAGTTCCCCACCGGAGTCCGGTATATCATCAGAGCCTAAAAAGGAACCGAAACCGGTTCCTTTTTTATTTATTATGTACCCTGTTATAAATAAGCAACTTACCTGATATCGTGCTATAATGGCGCCGGCAAAAACGATTAGAGGTGTTTTCATATGGCACTGCCCAAAGATCCTTTCATGCTTTTGAGCTACATCAACACTCAGCTGAGAGACAATTACCCGGATTTGTCCGAGCTTGCATCCTCGCTTGGTGAAGATGAGGAGGCTATCAAGGAGACTTTGGAAAATGCAGGTTTTGTCTATGACGGCGGACTCAACCGGTTTGTCACCAAAAAATAATTTTGCGAAGGAGAACATATATGAAACGCAGACCTGTAGTACTTATGGTCCTTGACGGATTCGGACTTTCAG
>CAMVGO010000041.1 GCA_947167045.1 uncultured Clostridia bacterium | reverse complement strand
CAAAAAAGGGCTCCGTTCAAGGCGGAAACCCTAATAAAATCAATATTTCTTTACTGGGCATGTTATAATCACTGTTGAGGGGCACCCTTAGATTTTTGATAGAAAACTTAGAGGGAGAAAATGTTTTAGTATGAAAGCAACGAAAAAGATATTGGGATCGTTCCTATCCTTCATTTTAATAATGACTATGCTGCCCGTAAGTAGTATGCGGGTTTATGCAGACAATAATATCCCGGAGAATACTATAAGCTTGCAACCTACATCAGTTGAGTTATCTCCCAGTGCCGTACACTCACAAATTCCATTTACTGTTTCTGCAGAAAAAACTGAAAACGTGGAGGACATACAAATTTTTTTCCAGGAAGGCACTTTAACCGATGGATCATACACTATCCCATTTAAAGTAAACAAAGACCCCGAAGCCTCTGAGGGAAATAGGTGGGCCAGTTTTACCTTTCGATCAGACAGTTATAGCAACACTATGGCGGTCATTGTCAATTCAGCCAGTTTGAGTTCAGCTAATGCCGGCGTTTATATGGGCTATCTTCAATGGAATGCTGGTTTTTGGACACATGAGAGCGAAAAAATCAAGGATATAAACGGACAAATCCTAATGACACTGAAAATTGGCTATGATATTACCGTTTCAAGCAATGCTAATGGTACGGTGTCCTCTTCATGCTCCATGGCTCGAGCGGGGGAAACTGTAACACTCGATGTCGCTGCAAACGCAGGTTACCAATTCAAGGAATGGCAAATTCTTTCCGGGAATGTGACTATAGAAAACAATCAGTTCACCATGCCGGAAGGGGATGTGGAGATTTGTGCGGTTTTTGATAAGCTTTGCGAAGTGAATTTCGAGGCCAACGGTGGCTCTGGTACGATGGACAGCGATACATTCTTTGCATCCGAGGGATACACCCTTCCATCCTGCGGTTTTACCGCACCGGATGGTTATACGTTCAAGGACTGGACAGTCACGTGGGAAAATGAAGGCGCTACAAACAGCACGAACAAAATGGCTGGATCAATCCTGACTGGAATTACAGAGGATATCATGGTTTCTGCAAACTGGATGGATCTTTCGCTAAAAGTCTCTCCTTCAGGTGCGGGAAGCGTCGTATATGAAAACGGCGCTTTTACAGCAACGGCGAATGCGGGTTATACTTTTGACCATTGGGAATATGCTGACGATGAATACAGTACAACACCGATTGGAACAGTATGGCCGACGGAAAACCCATATCAGCCTACGCAAGTCGATCACAAAATCTATACAGCAGTTTTTAAAGCCAATACATACAATCTCACCGTTCTTTCAAATGACGACGAAAGAGGAACTGTTACCTACAGTGGCACTCCAAAAACAGGAAACACGATCACATTGACTGCGACAGCCAATGAAGGATACATATTCAAGGAATGGCAGATTGAGCCGGAAGGAATTGCCATAAATGCGAATAACAAGTTTAAAATGCCTGCGAGTAACGTAACAGTCACGGCGGTCTTTGTGCCCCAAAATGGAGAGGAATTTACGAGAAACACCGTTACAGGAACGAATGTTACATTAGGCGATGAGCTTGGATTGAACTTTTATTTTACTGTTCCTGCAGAAACCGTTGAATCCGGTGCAAAAGCAGTATTGAACGGCCCTAAGGGTGAACAGGAAGTATTGCTGAGTGATGCTCCTAAGGATGGAGATGAGTATAAACTTACATACAGAGTTAATGCGATACAGGCAGATAGTGACATTACGCTTAAGATCGTTGACTCTGATAATGTAACGTTAGATCTGTATAATGCTGTCGGTTCTAAATATGAGAATGGAATCATGACTTATAGCGTAAACAGATACCTTATTGATGCCATGAACTATGATGGTATCACTAACAAAGCTCCGATCCGGGCAACTTATACGTATTGTGCATATGCGTGCAAGTGGAAGAACGGTACTGCACTCCCGACAGACGGATATATAAATGATCTTTCGAATCCTTCTGCTGATGCTCTTGATGCATTTAAGGTTGTAAAGACAAATACCAGCAACTCGATCAAGATTACAGGGTACTCACTTGTTCTTGATTCAAAGACTGCGATCAGAGTGTATTTTACAGCCACTGACGCAATACAGGATCATGTAATCAAGGTTGGAGACAAAACACTTACCCCTGTTTTGTCCGGCAATACAGTTGATAATCGCAATGAGTATTATGTAGAGATAACAAATATTGGTGCAGGCAATCTTGAGACACAGTATACTGTTGTTTTCGATCCGGCGAGCGACAACTATCAGGTTAAGATCAGCGCTATGAGCTATGTCCGCAATGTCCTGAGACAGAAAGATCAATACCCCGAAATCTGTACAGAAGAACTGTGTGATCTTGTTACAGCAATATACGATTATGCTGAGATCTTTAAATAAGGGGGATTGCAATATGAAAGAGATATATGAGCCTATTGAGATAGACGTAATAAGATTTGTTGAAGAGGATATAATCACAGCCAGTGATCCTGTACTTCCCAAGATACCGGATGATGGCGAATGATTGTAAATAAGATCGAAATAAGAGTTTTATAAGAGGGTTGCTAGGAGAATCATGGGTGATATAATTCATTGTTAGTTGAGGGGTTCGCGAAAAATCCTTGTGATATAGATGTAGTACATAAATACAAGTGGGAAACTATGACCTTTAACGTTTTTGAAATGGGAACAGAAGAAGCTGTTTATAATGCTTTTCAAGTTTTGAGCGATGGGGGTGTAATTATCGAACCTATCGGAGAACTTCCATGGAGTAAATGTTGTGCCACCATTATTGATAAATATGGTGTGTGCTGGTGGATATCAATTTAACAAATTCAAGTTTGTCGGGATGATACGATTATAGGTTATATCCTGAATTATCTAATCCAAGCCCGAGAGCAATCTCGGGCTTTTAAATGGGTCTCAGGGACATCCCTGACAAGCATTTTCTGTGTTTGTGTACACAAACGCGTTGCTTGCTGCTCCGTTATCCACGGAGCAAAACCAAAATTCAAACACCTTCTTATGACAGAATAGCAGGAATACCTGCTTCAAGAAAAACAACGACCGGACATTACGTCCGATCGCTGATCATTGGGCACATCTTCTAGTCTTGTCGTAAATAGTGGTAAGTTAGTGGTAAGTTGCGATCTCAAGAATCCCAAGAAACCTTGCAAACCCTGTATTTATTGACTTTTTACGACGCCCGTTGCATTTTTGGCGGAGAAGGAGAGATTCGAACTCTCGAAACCCTTTTGGGGTTTACACGATTTCCAGTCGTGCGCCCTCGACCAGGCTAGGCGACTTCTCCGTGTTCTTATAAAATGCTCAATGATTGTATAATCTTTGGGTACCTTTGTCAACATTTTGATTCGATTACGCTGACAGATTTTATTGTAAACGCTCTTTTACTGTGTTATACTTCATAGGCTTTAACTTGCCCCTATAGCTCAGCAGGTAGAGCGCATCCATGGTAAGGATGAGGTCGCCGGTTCAAATCCGGATGGGGGCTCCACTATTAAAAACTCCGCAAGAACCACTGTTCTTACGGAGTTTTTCTTTTGTTTCAGATATACATCAGCACAACGCCCGCGGCCAATGTGGCCAGGCAGGCGCCGACCGCAACAGTTATGAGAGACCGTTCGAAGAATCCCAGTAACATTGCCACTGCAAATCCGCACAGTGCGGTAATGAACGAACCTGTGGAATAAAGGATCGCCGGGAACGTCATGGCCGACAGCACCGTATACGGTATGTAGTCGAAAAATGCCTTAACGGCCGGATTTTCGAGCTTTTTGCGGAACAGAACGAAAGGCAGCATGCGCACCAGATAAGTGGTCAGCGCCATGATCACAAGAAGCGGGATAAATATCCTGTTATCGAGCGAGCCGCCCGCACCCTCCGTTACCGCAGCAGTATTCGCCGGAATGATGTAGGACGGAGCAAAAACGAGCATCAGAACGATCAGAATGACCCCGGCAGCAACCGCAACGGCTGTTCCGGCCTTCCCTTCAAGTTTCTTTCTTACCGTGACACCCGTAAGAGCAGCCAATACCGCGGAAATGATTATCGCAAATCCCTGGGAGACATATTGCGACAGCGCCGGAATATAGAAAAGAAGCGACGAGAGTATGCACGACAGGAGCGAACCGCATAATATGACTTTGTCATGCTTTGCCTTGGGCAGAACGATCGATACGAACATGCCGTAAATGCCTATGGCCAGGGCATTTGTCAGGAAGTCCGGGAAGACCTGTCCCAGAAGCGCGCCTATCACGGTTCCCGCAACCCAGCCAACAACCGGCAATACCGTCAGGCCGAAGAAATACCGGGCACCGAACTCGTATTTCTTGCTCACCGCCACACCGAAGATCTCATCGGTGATCCCATATGCCAGGAGCATCCTCAAAAGAGGCGTCATGGTCCTGTCGGCCTTCTGCGACAGCGCGATACCCATGAGCGAATAACGCAGGTTAATGACTATCTGCGATATTATCATGGCTATAATACCGCCTGCGGCAGTCATGATGCCGAGTCCGGCAACCTGTCCTGCAGACGTGATATTCGTTAGCGAGATGAGTCCTGCCTGTATCCAGGACAGTCCCTTTGATACTGCCAGTATGCCGAAAGAGAAAGAAACGGACAGATATCCCAAACCAATAGGAAGACCGTCCCTGACGCCCTCCCCCATTGTGTATCCGTTAAAACTTCCGGTGCCGGAATCTTCTTTAGGCATATAATGCTCTTATCTCTTCGAACGTGAAATACAGATCGAGCTCCAGTTTTTTCGCGTCCGCAGCTGAGTCACTGAGCTCAATGATCTTCGTGACCGTCTCAGCTGATCCGTCAACCTTGTAGACAACACCGTCTGTTATGTAATACTTGTCCACGGGGTCGAAATTCCCGTCATCATAGATCGTCGTGCGTGCAATAAACAGAGCATCTCCCATATTGAAATACTCGTCCATCTGCATTCCGTCAGGCAGTTTCTTCTCCAGCTGGAGAGCTTCATATTTGCCGTCAGGAGAGACCGTATACGTGCCTGCTGCGGCTACTCCGCTTAATGTGGCACCGCTTACCTTCTTGGATTTCGCTTCGGATCCGTGTTCC
This sequence comes from uncultured Clostridia bacterium, assembly GCA_947167045.1. GTDB lineage: Bacteria > Bacillota > Clostridia > Saccharofermentanales > Saccharofermentanaceae > Saccharofermentans. The sequence continues at coordinate 17,647 of CAMVGO010000041.1, read as the reverse complement.
TTCATGTATTCATTAAGTCCGAATGTATAATCGCGTATCTTGGCATCGATCACCTGGAAAGACATCGGATCAACTGTCTGCTGAACAGTCTGCTGCGGTTCCGTCGGGTCCGTATGCAGTTTATCCGTGCATGCGGCGCCTGTAAGTAAAACAGCCGCAATAAGTCCCGTTGCCGCCAGTTTTTTCCCAAATCCCACACTCTTCATAATCTGTCAGTCTCCTTTATTTGGATCTTACGCCGATAGATTATAGCACATGGCATTTTGTTAAGTTTGAAATAGACACATTTTGTGTTATAGTTCTCTTTGTTTTTAATAAGAAAGGAATGGGATCGAAATGATTATTTCAAGACTTAAGGCTGCAGGCGCTCTGGTAATCGCGGCAACAGTTCTTTTTACCGGCTGCGCAGGCATTACACATGAACCCAAGGTTGATATGTCCACGCTCAAGCAAGTTGACGATGAAGACTTCATCAAGGCATTAGGCGCCATCGGCATCGACGAATCCGATGTTGATGAGATGCTCGACACATCTTTCTCATTCAACGATGACGACACGGATTTCGAGGTAACGATCAATCTTGATGCGGTATCTGACAACGGCAACCAGTACAGCTACACGCAGTGCGTTGACGAAGAGACCGCAAAGGCTCTTTTCGACTACTATTACGCTGATTACGACGGCATCTTCGACAATAAGGACTTCTCGGGCATCAGCAGTCACGAAGTAGGCAGCAACACAGCTTACGTACTTATCGACGGCAGATATGATGACAAGGTTGCAAACACATATACTCCTTATCACGATGCAATCTATCTCCTCGGAGACACGGTCATAGTCGCCATCGCAAGCGATTACGATCTCTCGATCGAGAAGGAAGTCAATAATTTCCTCGATGCACTCGGATATCCCCATCCTTAAGGGATCTCATTTAAATTGACCTATACAAAAGGTGCCCGTTTATCGAGCACCTTTTCTTATGTTTTAATGATAATGCTCAGCAGCTTTGGCTTCTTCATTGTAATAAACCTTTGTTTCCCTGCGGTTTTTAGGTTCCATATAAAGCTTATCATCCTCAAAGTAGTACTGATAAACTTCCGTTTCCGTTCCGTTAAAGGTCAGATGAATTTCTCCGGGCCATCTCGATCCGCTGGAATTTTTAATGATCTCGTATGTAAACTTAACTTCAATAGTATCAGCTGAATATACCAGGGTATCGTAATCCTGGCCTGTATATCCGGTGATCTTAACACCGGTATTATCCTCATTAAGGATGAGGGTCTCATTTATCATGTCAGTGCCGCGGGTCCAGATCCAAGTCCCATACAGATCCTTGGGAGTCGTATGCGCAGGAGGATAATATACGACACGCGAGATATCTTCAGGCAGATTGGAAATATCAACAGGTTCCTCGCCGAATAATTCCTTGTATTGTTCCGCGGTCATAAGCTGGCCAAACTGCGGAGCTGAATTCCCGAAAAAGTCTTTTAAAAATCCGTTGAGTATCTCACATGCTTCAGGACTGTCCATAATGACCATAGTCTTGATATCAGCATCTGCACTTAAAGTCGAAACATAATCGTTATACTCCATCAGGACATAGGCTAATTCCTCATTATTGTATTTGTAGGGCATTTCATAATTGCCAAGGTAAGCTTTACCGCTATGAAATTCTAACCGGTCAAAGCATAAATAAGTTTCACCCAAAAGCGCTTTGATCTCTTCAAGAGAAACACGCTCTCCAAAAGGAATATTGTTTTTTATGAGATAACTGAACGTCAATTTATTATTCAGCATTCCATAATATGGACCCGGTTCAATAAAATGCCTGCAGAATTTTTCATAATCATCCAGATAACGCGTTGTAGTATCATACAACGTTATGGTGGAAAAATAATCGACTTCAGAAAAAGGAACGCTCTCGTAATCCCTGCCGAACTTCTCATTAACAAAAGCCGTTAAAGACTTATTCAGATCATCAGTAAAACCAAAACAGCAAATATAACCAAACAAAGTGTATGTAAATTCCGGCACAAGAGTTCCCTGTATATACTCATTAAAAGCTTTATCCTCTTCTTCTCCCCACTCAAAGTCATACACAGGAGGAAGGGTTGTCTCTGTTGTTGTCTCTGTCTGCTCCTGCCCTTCAGGATCACCTGATCTTAAACCGGCAGTATCGCATGATGTCATCAGGATGGATGCTGTAAGTAAAAGAACAACGATTGCCTTTGGTTTCATAATTAATTACCACCGTTTTGAAAAACATGAAAGATCATACTCATGCTGCTTACTGTCAGTCAGTCTGTTGAATGCAGCATTCCTTATAAGATCATTATACAGCGAAAAACGGACAGAACATCAGAAAGCTTTATATCCATAACTAAAAGGGGCATCTCAAAAGCGAACCGTTCACCTTTGAGATGCCCTCTTTGAATAACCGTCTTTATCTATGGATTACTTAACTTCAGCGTAAGCCAGCACGTAAGGATACTTGAGACTGTCGTCTGAAGCGACAACCACTACGTAATAGCCCTTTTTGACCTTGGAGCAGTCAACATCATAGAAAGCTCTTCCGTCGCTGTACTCAACAGGTGTGATCGAATCGGAATAGATGGGCTTTGAAAGGTCATCCTTATCGAATTCCTTATCTTTGCTGTAATAATAAGCGTAGTAGATCTCGTCTTCGGCATCCTCGTTTACTTCGATGGAAAATGCGATCGTCTCGGTATCAACACTGTATGTGCCGGGCTTATCCATTGTGTCGTCATAGTCCCACCACTTTGCCGTAACGACATAGTCGTTGAAGTCTTCATCGTAGATGGTGTATTTCTTGCCGGTCTCGACAGCATCCTTTCTCTCGATGCGCTCGATTATGGTGCCGCCGATACCGCCGTTTAGGAGTACAACGATACCTACAACGATAAGTGCGACAAGGACAACGCCAAGCGAAGCCAGGACCACGATGAGTCCGATCTTATTTTTCTTCTCGGGCTTACCGGTTTCAGTCTGGACCGGTGCCGTGGAGATAGGACCTGAAGGTGCCTCGAAAGGCATAGGCTGGAATGATATCGGCTCGGGTGCGGGCTGCTGTGCTGCAACGGGTGCTGCAGGTTCAACTGCAGGAGCCGGTTCAACAACGGGGACGCCGGCCGGAGCGTGTTCTGCAACGGGAACGGCAGGTGTATACGCGGGCGCTTCTGCAGCAGGAGCAGGTACTGCGGGTGCAGGAACAGCTTCAAGTGCAGGAGTTTCGTCAGCCAGTCTGTTTCCGCACTTGGAGCAGAAAGCAGATCCTTCTCTCACCTGACTTCCACAGTAAGGACAAAACTTTGCCATACTACTATCCTCCATAAGGTATTACTTAACAGGTAAGATAATATCACATAAGACAGACAGTTGCTTAAAAAATGAGTTACAAAGCAAATGCACTGAATACCGCGCTCTGCGGCAACGGCATTATTCCTGGCCGCAAAGATAGTCTATGGCTTCTATGTAACCGTCAAAACCTTTGCCGGTTATGGTTTTCGAGCAGTAATAAGAAACGTAGGACACCTGACGGAATGCCTCACGTTCGTTCACCTTTGAAATGTGGACTTCGACAGCGGGTATCATGACGGCCTTGAGAGCATCCAGGAGTGCAACAGACGTATGGGTATAAGCGCCCGGATTGATAACGATCCCGTCAACCTTATCGAAAAAAGCCCGCTGTATGTAATCTACCAGATCACCTTCGTGGTTGCTCTGAAGGCAATTTACCTCTATGCCTTTTTTCTCACAGTGGGATGTGATCAAATTTACGAGATCATCGTAGGTCGAGGAACCGTAGATATCGGGCTCCCTGATGCCGAGCATATTAAGATTGGGACCGTTAAGGACTAATATCTTCATGGCTTAACCCAGCTTTCCCAGTATTTCGGCGATGGCGGCATCGTAGAATGCCTGCTTTTCATCGTATCTGTCAAAGTAGACCCTGTAATCGCACCAGGACTCATACTTATCCTTGCGCTGTGAATAGAGTTTCTCCACGCCGTGAAGCTGGGAGATCGGCCTGTTCTTGTCAGTCAGAGCGGTCAGAGGACGCTCAAGATAGAATACGTTGGAGTTGCAGCGGACATAGAACTTGTTAACGTCGCGCGTGACGATACCGCCGCCGCAGGATATGACCAGACCGCTCTGAGGCAGGAATTCCGCTGCGATCTCACATTCCATCTCCCTGAAAGCATCTTCTCCGGGGCCGTTCAGGACCTCGGCGGGAGTCTGTCCAAACTTCTCGGCGAACGCGATATCCAGGTCAACGAGCGTACGTCCGGTGACCTTTGCGATATTCCGCGCAAGGAGGGATTTACCCGAACCCGGCATACCGATTATCGTAATATTGCGCATGCGGTTCTCAAGGATCTTAATGACCTTCTCGATCTTTTCGGCTGCTTCGGAAGGAACATATGCCGCTCCTTCGGCACTGTCGGGATTACCGAGCTGTTCAGCGCCTGCGGTATCTCCGGCGAAGACCCTTGATGATTTATAAGCCTGGGCAACGAGCATCGCAAGGCCGCCGCATGTCTTAAGTCCGAGTTCTTCAGCCTCCTGCAGGAACTTTGTCCTTGAAGGGTTGTAGACCACGTCGGCGCATGCCTCAAGGCTTGCAAACTTCGTAAGTTCAAGAAGTGAATTGTCGACCTTCGGGAACATTCCGACAGGCGTGCAGTTTACGATGACCTGGGCATCTCCTGCCTTCTCATAAACGTTGGAGTAATTGATCTCAGTCTCAAGATCACAGGCATAAATCTCAGCCGCGCCTAAAGTCTTGAGAGCGTAGAACACTGCGGAAGCCGCGCCGCCCGTACCGAGTACGAGGACCTTTTTTCCTGTGACGGAGATGCCCTTTCTGGTGAGCATGTAGATGAATCCGAAGTAGTCGGTGTTCCATCCCTTTACCTTTCCGTCTTCGAAAAGGACCGTGTTAACACTTCCCGTCGTTTTCGACGCGTCATCCAGTTCATCGCACATGGCGCATGCGTTTTTCTTGTAAGGGATCGTGACGTTGAAACCCTTGAAAACGCCGCTCTTAAAGAGCGTTTCAAGCTCTTCGGGCTCACGCTCTATAACCGAATACGAATAGGATGAATCAAAGAGACTGTGGATCTCAGGTGAATATGTGTGCGCGAGAGTTCTTCCCAAAACGCCGAAAGCCGGCTTGTTCTGATGAACCTTGGAGATATCCATAAGGGTCTTGAAAAGATCTCTTACATAAGGTCTGCTCTCAAACCCGGCAATCTCCTCCAGAGCCTTGAACTTTTCTTCTTCTCTGGCAGGAACATAAACGTCCATGCCGTTTTCTCTCTTAACATTTCCGATCTCTCGGCATGTCGCCATCCTCTCTTCGAGAAGATCCAAAATGCTGTTGTCGATCTCGTCGAGTTTTCCTCTGAGTTCATTAAGGTCAGGTCTCCCGCTCATGGCTTTCTCCTCCGTTACATAGATACAAGTAAAAGATCGTAAAGTGCGATGGCTGCGGCAGCCTCGACGACCGGAACCGCACGGGGTGCGACACAGGGGTCGTGTCTGCCTTCAATATTGATGGTCGTGTTCTTATGCGCTTCAAGATCGACCGTCTCCTGGGTCTTTGAGATAGAAGGAGTCGGCTTCAGCGCACAGGCGAACACTATGGGTGCGGCATTGCCTAGGCTGATGCCACCCTGGATGCCGCCGCTGTGATTTGTCTTTAATGTAAGGTTACCGTCTTCGTCAAAAGCAAAGGCATCGTTATTTTCGGAACCTTTGAGATCAGAACCTTCAAAGCCGTTGCCGAATTCAACTCCCTTGACTGCCGGGATCGCATAAAGGATCTGCGCGAGCTTTGCCTCGATGCCGTCAAATATCGGTCCTCCGATGCCTTCCGGATAACCGTAGATCACGCACTCGATAACGCCTCCGACAGAGTCTCCTTCAAGGCGCGCCTGCTCGATCTTCTCCTTCATGAGTTCGCCCCTGGCATCGTCAACGACCGGGAAATCCTTATTCTCGACCACTGACAGTCTGTTTCTGAATCCCTCATCGTTTACTCCGTGATCGAAATAAGAATCGTCGCAGATCCCGGCAACTTTCTTGAGGTGCGCACTGATCTGGATCCCGCGCTTGTTAAGCTCCTGAAGAGCTATGGAGCCCGCAATGCACAAAGGCGCGGTCATGCGTCCCGAGAAGATTCCGCCGCCGGACTTCGAAGCCTCGTCTCCGTACAGGAGTTTGGCGGCATAGTCCGCGTGGGACGGCCTGGGACAGTTGATTATGGATGCGTAATCCTTTGGTTTTGTATTCGTGTTGATAATATAGCCGTGAAGCATCGAACCGTTGCGTTCGAATATTACCTCATCAGCCTCTTTCCTGGGTGTGGACCAGGCATTCTTTCCGGGAGCGCGTCTGGCCATAAAGGCCGCCGTTTTCGCCGTATCCGGCGTGACGTCTTCGGGAAGGCCGTTTATATATACTCCTATCGCCTCACTGTGCGACTCGCCGTAGATCATTATGTCGAGGGCGTCGCCCTGGTATGTGCTGCTGGAATTCATACGGTCATCTCCTTAAGCAGTATAGTCCGGAACTCCGGAAAGGATTTATTCAGGCAGTCGATATCATCCAGTTCTATCTCTTTGCCTGTGGCAGCGGCGCAGAGAACTGCAGCCATCGCCATTCTGTGATCACCCGACGAGGTCAGACTGATCTTATCGGGGATATTCTTCCTGTCTATATATTCTATCGTAATAGTGTCCTCTTCGAGCGTTACATTTCCGCCCAGTTCCGTCAGCATCTGCGTAATGGCAGCCGCCCTGTCGGATTCCTTGATCCTTAATCTCTTGATTCCTCTGAGGACCGTCTTTTCGGCACGGAAAGCGCCGGTGACAGCCATATAGGGAACTATGTCCGGAATGTCGTAGCAAAACATGTCTATGCACGGTCTGACGGAATTCCTGAGACTGTCCTGCACGAAAACGTTTTCTCCCGCAATCACATACGATATGTTTGCAAGATCCAGGAACTCCAGTATCGCCTTATCGCCCTGTGCCGAATTCTTATCAAGGCCTGTCACCTTGATCGAACCGTCATGTATCAGGCTTCCCAGGCAGAGAAGAAAGGCTCCGTTGCTCCAGTCGCCTTCGACTTCGAATCTGGCATCAGATGCTTCTGACTTGCGCTCAGTTCTTTTTACATAAAAAGTATCTACCACATGGATAACATCAAAGCCGTATTTTTCGAGAGTCTTCATCGTAAGATCGATATAGTGTACCGACACCATATTCCATTTGACCCTGATCTCGGATTCCTCATAGAACGCGGCCAATGCCATCAGAAGACCCGATACGTATTGGGACGATACGCTTCCGTCGATAACATATTCACCGGGACCTATCTTTCCCGTAACTTCTATCTCATTCTTATCTTTATTCTTCGTTATCTCCACGCCGAAGGGTTCAAGGCACTCGGCAAGTTCCGTTATTGGCCTGTCTATGAGCCTCCCCTTTGTCCTGAAGATAAGCTTACTGTTGGCTTCAGACTTTAATGCCAAAGCCACGGGGATCATGAACCTCAAAGTAGATCCGCTCTCATTGCAGTTGAAGATAAGAGTCTCAGACTCAGTATCCAGAAGAGTCTTGAGGCAGGATTTTGTCGCCTTTATATCGTCGTTATCCTCTTCATTGTCATCGAGATAATCCCCTCTGGCGCCAAGGATGAAATTTATGATAAGTTCCCTGTGATAGACCGACTTTGAAGGCGGTGCTTTGACTTTCAGATCAACGTTGTTACAAGCTATTCTCATACAGACAAAAACTCCAGGAACTCTTCTTTTGTCATCTTCTTTATCTCGGCACTGCCGATCTTATTCACAAGTATAACCGATAAGGTGTCGCCGCGTTTCTTCTTGTCGTTCATGGCGCCTTCGACTATAGCTTCGGGCGTGATCTCGTCACTTACCGGGAGCTTATACAGCCTTAAGAGATCCTTCATCTTCTCTGCGTCCTCAGCAGAAAGAGTTCCCGCTCTGACGCATGCATCCATGATGATCCCCATGCCCTTGGCCACGCAGATTCCGTGAGGTTTTGTAAAACCGCTGTCGCGTTCGATGACGTGTCCCACGGTGTGACCGAAGTTCAGCGTCTGGCGTCTTCCGTTATCGTTCTCGTCTTCACCGACGACGCTAGCTTTATCAGATACGTTCATATAGACGATCTCTTCCAGAAGTTCCTCGTCATCCCTGATGCTGCCGTTTGCTTTTTCGAGCTTATCGAAAAGATCAAGATCCATTATGAACGCGTGCTTTGTGACCTCACCCATGCCTTCGGTAAACACGTCATCAGGAAGTGTCCCGAGGAACGAGATATCCTCCAGAACGAGTGTGGGCTGCCAGAACGCGCCGACCTGATTCTTCCCCATCGGGATGTCGATTCCGGTCTTTCCTCCGACTGACGCGTCGACCATCGCCAGAAGGGATGTCGGTATCTGGATAACGCTTATGCCGCGAAGAAATGTCGATGCAGCAAAACCTGCCATATCAGTCGTCACGCCTCCGCCCAGACCGATTACGATGTCGGTCCTGGTAAAGCCCGCTTCAGCCATCTTATTCCACATTCCGGCGATCTCGGTGATGTTCTTATTCTGCTCACCCGCGCCGAAAACATAATCTGTCACTTCAAATCCCGCGCCTTCAAGCTGATCATTGACCGTATCAAGATATAACGGCGCCACATTGGTCTCGGAAACGACCAGGGCTTTCAGCGCCTTGGGGCAGAGCTTCTTCGCCTCCGCGCCCAGCGACCTGACGGCGTCTATGCCAATGAGCACATCGTATTCCTTGGATGCGGCGCTGACATGAACGGTCCTCATATGCCGTCGACCTCCTCTTTGATCTGTCTGCCTTCATCGAGCAGATCGCGGAGCCCGTCAAAATCGTCCTCGACAAGAGCCTTCCTGTACTTGGCAAGCTCCTCCTGAAGATGATCGATCTCAAAGATCAGATTGTCCTTGTTTTCCAGGAAGAGCTGGGTCCACATGGTGGGATTGAGCCACGCGACCCTTGTCATGTCCTTGTAGGAACCCGCCGAAAATCCCTTGTGGTTCCTTGCAGAAGGACTCTTTATATATGCGTTGGATACAAGATGCGCCATCTGAGATGTGAATGCGATCATCTTATCGTGTTCATCGGCATGAGCGAGATGGAAGCTTCCGAATCCGCACGGAGCAAGAAGATCTTTTACCCTGTCCAAAAGGAACATGTCGTCAAAGACGGGCGGAACGACGACCATGGGCGCGCCCTTGTACATGTCGCCTCTGGCATGCGTCATTCCCGAGAACTTCGTTCCCGCCATTGGGTGACATCCGACGAAGAGGAAACCGTTCTCTTCAGCCATCTTGAAAGCCTTCTCGCAGACAAATCTCTTCGTTCCGCAGGCATCTATTACCATACCTTCTTTATTGAAGTGCTCCTTGTGGTTTTCCATCCATTCGACGGTGGCTTCCGGATACAGCGAAAGGATGACGAGATCGCATTTCCCGAGGTTCTCATCCGTCAGTTCATCATCGATGATGCCCTGCATCTGAGCCATCTGCGTAATACTCTTCGTACGGTTCCAGCCATAAACTGTGGCTCCCTCACCGTTCTCCTTATAAGCCTTTGCAAATGAGGCTCCGATAAGGCCTAATCCTACCACGCCGACTGTTATCTTCATTTGATATGCACTTCCTTTTCGAAATAATATACGTTCTTTAACAAAAAGACGCTGACATATATCAGCGCCTGATTTATCACAGTATGCTTCTTGCTTTTGCGATAGCTTCCATTACTTCTCCGAACTGTACGGGTGTGAGCTGCTGAGCTGCATCGGAGAGGGCCTTTTCGGGATTGCAGTGAACTTCGATCTCGAGAGCATCCGCGCCTGATACTACAGCAGCCATGGACATCGGCTTGATGAGATTCGACTTGCCAGTAGCATGTGAAGGGTCACCTACGACAGGAAGGTGCGTGATCTGCTTCAATACCGAGATGGCACTTACGTCAAAAGTATTCCTTGTGTATGTCTCGTATGTTCTGATACCTCTCTCGCAGAGGATGACGTTGGGGTTGCCTTCGCTCATGATGTACTCGGCGCTCATGAGGAGTTCCTTAATGGTAGCCGAGAGGCCGCGCTTTAAGAGGATCGGCTTGCCTGTCTTGCCGAGGGCCTTTAAAAGGTCGAAATTCTGCATATTTCTTGCACCGACCTGAAGGAAATCAACCTCTTCGAAAACCGGGATCTGCTCAGGGCTCATGATCTCGGAGCATATGGGAAGACCCGTCTCCTTCTTAGCCTCAAGGAGAAGTCTGATGCCCTCTTCGTGAAGTCCCTGGAAATCGTAAGGTGACGTTCTGGGTTTGAATGCGCCGCCTCTAAGGATCGTTGCTCCTGCCGCCTTAACGGCCTTTGCCGCGCTCATGATCTGCTCCTCGCTCTCTACCGAACAGGGTCCTGCGATGACTGCGAAATTCCCGCCGCCTATCTTTACTCCGGCTACATCAACGACTGTATCCTCAGGATGGAACTTCCTGTTTGCCTTCTTGAAAGTCTCCGAAACTCTCGTTACCTTCTCGATGATATCCAGACCCTGAAGCATGTCGATATCGATCGTCGACGTGTCGCCTATGAGACCTAATACCGTGCAAAACTCACCCTTGGACTCATTGACCTTAAGGCCTTTGCCCTCAAACCATGAGATGAGGCTCGAGATCTGTTCCTTTGTTGCCGTGTTCTTCAATACTGCGATCATGTTATTTATCTCCTTTTCAGGATCCTTACATCCTGTTTTTTAACTTCTTCATGCCTTGAACAAAAAACGCTGCGGGGCTATTTGCGTACCCTGCAGCGTTATTCAGATCAAGTGTATTGGTTCTTTTTGGCGCTAGCAAAAGTCGCTTTAGTTCGTCTCCCTAAAGTAGTAATAGTAGCTATACGCATAAAAGAAAACCGCAGTCTTCATAAGGATTCTCCTTAATTCAAAACTGCGGTTATTAAATCACACCTTCTTGCATATTGCAATAACTAATACCGAGCCGATAGGTATTATGCGAAATCTTCAAGTCCGGTCTTCTCGTGGATCAGCTCGACGACACCGTCAGGTTCCATGTCGAGCGCCACCGCGATCTCGTTGTTCATCCTGATCCTCGCATCCGCAAGGGCACGCTCATCCTGGGCATTCAGATGCTTGCCTTCCTTGGCGAGCTTCTCGGCATGTCTGTTGATCAGGTATATCAGTCCGACGATGTCCTCCCTGCTGCCGTTGACGATAATGTCGGTAAATGCAATCTTGCGCTCATTGCGGTCTTCGATCCAGCTGCAGTTATCTATGGGGAGCTTGTCGATCAGAGCGATGGCCTCCTTCTTCGAAGCTACGGGTCTGATCCTGCTAACCTGAGCCTCGTTGTTGAGAGGCACGTATACATACTGGGATCTTGTTACAAAGAGAGGCTTTAGAACATAGTATTTCTGAGGTTTCTCTTTGAAAAAACTAATGTCTTTTATGTCGTCTATCTGGCAAACACCGCTACCTGCATAAACAATATTGTCGCCTATCTTAAAGCCCATACAAACCTGCCTTTCATTAAAATTTCTAAAAAATATTATACATTTTTCGAAAAAAGTATTTGTAAAAAATGGAATATGGTATATACTACTAGATTTATTTTAGCACGGTTATTTCAAGCATGTGGTAGGCATTTTCTACAAAAATCGCTCTATTCAGAGGGCTTTGTTTGACTTTGCCCAGGTTTTGCCCCACTCCCGGCAGGAAACCGTTCCGGAATTACAAAACCCAAACAAAAAACTCCGGCCCCGAACATTAAGTCCGGAGCCGTGAGCCGAAAGTCTTTTCAATTAGCCGTTCGCGTCAGTCTTTGTCGCAAGCTTCCTTGATGCGGTCGATAACGATCTCAAGAGCCTTGATGCGCGCATACTTCTTGTCGACGGATTCCAGGATGTACCATGGCGCAAACTCTGTCGATGTCTTCTTTATCATCTCGTCGATCGCCGTCTCGTACTTGTCCCATTTCTCACGGTTGCGCCAGTCCTCATCGGTGATCTTCCACTGCTTCTCGGGATTTGTCTGACGTTCCTTGAAACGCTTGAGCTGCGTCTTCTTGTCGATCTGGACCCAGAACTTGATGACGACCGCGCCCCAGTCGGTCAGCTCCTTTTCGAACTCGTTGATCTCGTTATAGGCACGCTGCCAGTCGTTCTCCGAACAGAATCCTTCGATGCGCTCGACCATGACCCTTCCGTACCAGGTGCGGTCGAAGATCGCAATGTGGCCTGTCCTCGGGAGCCTTGTCCAGAATCTCCACAGGAAATGTCTTGCCTTCTCGTGCGGCTCGGGGCTCGCGATCGGGAGCACCTCATATCCTCTCGGATCGAGCGCGCCGGTGATACGCTTTATGTTGCCGCCCTTTCCTGCCGCATCCCATCCCTCATAAGCGATGATGACGGGGATCTTCTTCCTGTAGAGCTTATTATGCAGGTCTCTTAATTCGTCCTGGAGTTTATCGAGTTTTTCTTCGTATTCTTCGTCTGTAAGCTCTTTTCCCTTGAGATCGACTTCCTTGAGCAGAGGCGTCTTCTTGAGCGGGAAAGTGTTCTGAAGGATCGGAGCTGCAAGACTCTTGTTCTTCAAAGCCGTCTCGATGCCCTGATTCAGGAATTCGAGAACCTGGAGTTCTGCAAACTTCTTGTCCTTGCTGTCGATGATGTACCACGGAGCCGTCGGATTGTTCGTATCCTTCAGATACTGGTCGTAAACATCCATGCACTCGTCGTAATGCTTGTTCTCATAGAGGTCACCCTTGTCGACACGCCACTTGGTATCCTTGTCGTCCATGAGCTTCTCAAGTCTTTCCTTCTGTTCTTTCTTGCTGATCTGGAAGAAGAACTTCATTACGAGATAGCCGTTATCGACAAGAGTCCTTTCAGTCCTGTTTATCGACTCGATCCTCTCCTCGTATTCCCTGTCACTCAGGAGATCTTCCATGACCTCATCCGTTATCTCCTCCATCCAGAAGGTATCATAAAAAGCAAACTTGCCCTTTTCGGGGATCTCCTTCATATATCTGTAAAGGAACGGATACCTGAGATCTTCCTTTGACGGCTTCGGGAAAGTCTTTACCCTGAAGAATCTCGGATCGATATTCTTTATGATCTTGCCGAGCACGCTGCCCTTTCCTGCCGCGCCCCAGCCCTCGAAAATTACCATTACGGGAAGTCCGGCTTCCTTTATCTTCATCTGTGCTGCGAAGAGCTTTGCCCTTTCCTCTTCCAATCTCTTGGCAAATTCCTCGTCGTCCGGTTTCTCGACCTTAACAAAATCCTTGAGCATATGAGACCTCCGTTCCTGCGGCGCAAAGCCTTTATTCTATTGCTTCTTTTACTATAAAAACTCAGCCGCCGATTTTGAAGATGGGATTTGCATACTTTTCACGCCGGGTGATTGTGCATTCGGTGCGGTGACAAACAGGTTTCCGTAAATAGCACATACTTTCCGGGTGTGTTAGAATCCAAAATACCTGATAAGATAAGGTGATTTCATCCATGACAGACAGTGGCAGTACCGCAAAAACCAGAATCCGTTTCATCGACACCGCACGCGGGATCGCCATCATCTGCATCATTTTGGGACACCTCGGCAGCGCATCTATAAACCGCGTTGTCTACACATTCCACATCCCGCTGTTCTTCCTTATCACGGGCTATTTCATCAGCACAAAGGCCTCTTTCTCCCGGTTTGCAAAGAAAAAGTTCCATTCCCTCATATTGCCATATCTTTTGACTTCGGCAGTAATAATTTTGCTTGCGGCAGTCAAAGGACTGCTCACAGACGGAAACCTCACCGCCCCTCTTAAAGCATGGACCTTTGCAGCCTTATACGGTTCAGGCAACAACTACCAGGGACTGATCCAGATAAAAGGGATTGGCGCGATCTGGTTCTTATGGGCATCCTTCATCGCCGTCCTGATAATGAGGCTCCTCCTGAAAGCCGACTACAGGATCAGGATATTGGGTGTCATTACGGCATTTGCCCTGGGATATCTGACCAGCCTTTACTGCTGGCTGCCCTTCAGTTTGCAGCCCGCCCTATGCTCGGTCATATTCATCTATCTGGGATATGCATACCGCAGGATGGAAAGCACCCTGAAAAAACTTAACAGGGAACTGATCGCCGTCTTACTCATCTTTGCGCTCCTTATCTGGGTAACTTTCATCACCGGTTTCAGGTCATTTTGGATAGTCGACTGTGATTTCGGCAGAGGCATCATAGACATGATCGGATGCATCTGCGCATGCGCCGTTGTTTTCGCGGTCTCGTATTTCACCGACAGGTTCATAAGTCCGGTCTCCGCTGTATTGTCATTCCTGGGCGAGAACAGTCTTTTCATTCTCTGCGTCCACACTGTCGAGCAGAACCTGATGCCGTGGAGCAGCATCCTCAACCTGATACTTCCGGGTACAGCACCTCTCCCCCGCCTCCTCGTGCTGATCGCTCTCAAGCTCACGCTTGATACCGGTCTGGGCTGTCTTCTTTCAAGGATCCCTGTTGTCAGAAAGTCATTCGGAGTCTGAAGCCGCTGGTCACACGGTTGTATGCAGAGTGCTTGCGGGCTCGCGCCGGGTGCGCAAATGGCAAAGGGTGTTTGATTATGTTAGAATTCAGACACTCAAATCAACTGCAAAGAGATTCTCATAATGGAAACAGCGGCCTTATCTGCAGACAGATCTTCCAAAACCAGAACGCGGTTTATCGATATCGCCCGCTGTATCGGCATCATAGCGATCATCGTAGGTCATACGAGCGATCCCGGTATACAGAGAATAGTCTACACATTCAACGTCCCGATCTTTTTCATGATAACCGGGTACTTCACGAATGATAAAACTCCTTTTCCCCGTTTTGCCAAACGCAAATTCCGGACTTTGATCATCCCTTATCTTCTTACCTGTCTGGTCATGATACTGACAGCCCTGCTGACTGCTTCCCTGACCGGCAATGATGTCATCGGCGAAGTCAAACTGTGGCTGTACGCTTCATTATACGGAGCAGGATACAATTGGACCGAACCTTTCTTCATTTCCTCCATCGGTCTTGTCTGGTTCCTGTGGGCCACTTTCTTCTCCAGCATATTTCTCAGACTTCTTCTCAAGACCAAGAGCACGATCCGTGTCCTGCTGGTCATCACGGCATTCGCCGTAGGGTTTATCTCCAGTTACATAGTCTGGCTTCCCCTGAGCTTTCAGGCGGGTCTGTGTGGAATACTCTACATGTACGTCGGTTATCTTTTTGCAAATGCGAAGAACACCGCTGCCGGGTTCAGCAAAGAGACAAAAGCACTCCTGATCCTGGCCGCCTTTGCAATGTGGATCGCGTTCATCATCAACTTCAAGGGATTCTGGTTCGTTATCTGTGACTTCGGCAACGGGATCCCCGACATCTTCGGAAGCATATGCGCCTGCATTGGTGTCTTTACCATTGCATTCTTTATAGAAAAGTATCTGAAGCATTCATCCAGGATACTTTCCTACATCGGCGAAAACAGCATCTTCATAGTCTGCGTGCATGCGGTGGAGCAAAATTTCATGCCCTGGGACAACATACTTAATCTGATCATCCCCAATGCCGGCAAAGCGCTGAGCCTTCTTTTGCTCTGCGTATTCAAACTTGCACTGAGCATCACTCTCGGCTGCCTGATCTCCGGGATACCGTTGTTAAGGAAAGCGTTTGGAATGAAATAAGACCTGATCAGCCTATCCTGATCTCTTCGAGCAACGTCTCATAATCGAACTTCTCGAGTTCGATCTCTTCTCTTATTGATTCGGGATTAAGGGCGGGCAGTACGGTGATGCTGTGCTCTCTCTTTTCACTGTGTTCGATCGAAAAAGAATTATCTTCCATAACAGAATCACCTTATCAAGTTATTTCCCGTATTCTACTACTACTTTCCCGGATTTTTACAAGAATTTTTGAAAAGTAATGCAAAGATAATATTACAGATCAGAACCGGTTTGCTAAAAAACTCCCGGAAGAACTTTGTCTTCCGGGAGTCATTATTTTATTTGTTATAAGGCAGATGCTTAAGTTTATGCCTTGATGCCCTTGCAGTCGTTTACATACTGTCTGATGGGTCCGATGTCAGTATACTTCGTGACGCCCTGGCCGTCGGCATCAGGGATAACGAGTACGGGTACGTTGACTATCTCGAACTTCTTTGCGAGCTCAGGTTCGTCATCTGCATAGATGAGCTCATAGTCGAAATGCTGCTCATCGAACATAGCCTTTACAGCCTTGCACTTTGCGCATGTATGTGTCGAGAAGAGCATCGGCTTTGTTACCATTGCGCCGTCAACGGGCTTGAGCTCAGGGAGATCCTTAGGCTCGGAAGCGCTTACCGTAACGGTAGCCGTTCTGGGCTTCATGTTAGAGTTGCATGTGTCATATGTCTTTCTGTCCTTGAACTCCTGGAGCTTACCGTCGTTCCAGTTCTTGATCGGACGGTAATAACCTGTGATACGGCTGTATGTCTCGGTCGGGTTGCCGCACTCGGGGCATGCCTTGACCTCACCGGGGAGGTAACCATGTACCGAGCAGATTGAGTATGTGGGCGACAATGTATAGTAAGGCAGTCTGTAGTTCTCAGCGATCTTTCTTACGAGAGCTGCTGCAGCCTTCCAGTCAGGGAGACGCTCGCCGAGGAACGCATGGAATACCGTGCCTGATGTGTAGAGAGTCTGGAGATTATCCTGAACATCAAGAGCATCAAAGATATCGGATGTGTAACCGACGGGCAGGTGTGAGCTGTTGGTGTAATACCAGACGCCGGAAGCATCATTTGCCGTGATGATATCGGGATACTGAGCCTTGTCATGCTTTGCAAGACGGTAAGCCGTGGACTCTGCAGGTGTAGCCTCAAGGTTGTAGAGGTCGCCGTACTTCTCCTGATAGTCGGAGAGCTTCTCTCTCATGTGATTGAGAACGTCAGCAGTAAATCTCTGAGCTTCCTCGTGAGTGAGGTCTTTTCTGAGCCACTTGGCATTGAGGCAGGCCTCGTTCATACCGACAAGACCGATCGTCGAGAAGTGGTTGTTGAATGTTCCGAGATAGTGCTTTGTATAAGGATAGAGACCTTCTTCGAGGAGCTTTGTGATCATGTTCCTCTTGATCTTGAGAGATCTTGCGGAAACATCCATAAGATGGTCGAGCTGTCTGTAGAAATCTGCCTCATCAGATGCAAGATATGCGATACGGGGAATATTGATCGTAACTACGCCGACAGAACCCGTGGACTCGCCTGAACCGAAGAAACCGCCGGACTTCTTACGGAGTTCACGAAGGTCGAGACGCAGACGGCAGCACATCGAACGTACATCGGAAGGCTCCATGTCGGAGTTGATGTAGTTGGAGAAATAAGGGATGCCGTACTTTGCGGTCATCTCGAAGAGGAGCTTGTTGTTCTCTGTCTCTGACCAGTCGAAATCTCTTGTGATGGAATATGTCGGGATAGGATACTGGAAGCCTCTGCCGTTGGCATCGCCTTCGATCATGATCTCGATGAATGCTCTGTTGACCATGTCCATCTCGGCCTTACAAT
>CAMVGO010000040.1 GCA_947167045.1 uncultured Clostridia bacterium | reverse complement strand
AAACCCTCATCTTGGGATAATTTCGAGCACAAATTTTATCCCAAATCACAAGAAAACCTCATCAGTACAGATTTGCAAATAATTGTCATGAAATCTCCTCGTTCTGAGACGTTTTGGTGAAACACAGAACTGCAACAAAGAGTGCGTCTGTGTCTGCCGTCACCTCGTTCTGTGACGTTTTATATCTGCATGAATTTTGCATTTGCCAGAGTGCAGTATGTGGTGCCGCCTTCCTGATAAGTGGTGAACTCGCCGGCTACGCAGATCTCAGTTCCGATCTCGGGGAAATCGTCAGGGTAGACCGCTCCGTTTGCCGGGATGAATTCGATTCCCTGAGAACAGCACGCGGTGGCATCGGCGATTATGCAGGCATAGTAGAGATTGCCGGTCGCTTCATCCTGTAAGAGCGAGAACTGACCTTTCATCTTAATGGTCTTTCCGATGTATTCTTCCGGCGAATACACCATGTTGAATACTTCTGCGTATACCATGTTGGATGAAAGAACAGTCAGATCGACATCAATTCCGTTGGCTGGATCAGCTGGAGCGGCGGAACCTGTATCAGATGCGGTAGTGCCGTCGTTTGCACCGTTCTGAAGCCCGTTGCCGCTGTCATCCGCTGCGGAACCTGATCCCGAAGTTTTGCCGTCTTCCTCAGCTATGCCGGATTCCAGAACGTCTTTTACTCCCGCAGTCTGACCTGCCGTCCTGACTGAAGCTTCACCGTTGCTGCAGCCGCTGAGCATGAGCAAAACCGCAAGGCATAATGCCAATCCTTTGTTCTTCATTTTTACTCCTCCTTGTCTGTTGATCCGGATCCCCGGCACCTCTGTAAATATGCAGGCGCCGGGGAGCACGTTTATTTAATTCAAAGCCTGCTTGAGTATCTCAAGATTTTTCTCCATGACGGAATAATATGTCTTTCCATTCTTTACATCTGCGATGGTCGTGGACTGCATCGAATCCATTGATAGTATCTTCTGGTCTTTCGATGCCGTATTACCGATGATGGTCTCTGCTATCTTGTGGTCCGTTCCTTCGAGTGTTAAGACTGCCGTGAGCGAATACTCGTCAACCTTTTTAGCGAGGAATGTTATGGTCTCAAAACTTGCTTCCGATTCCGCAGAGCAGCCTGCAAAGGCGGCGAAATACTGCAGCCCGTAATCGTCTGTCAGATACCTGAAAGGGAAGCGGTCTCCGAATAAGACCGTATTGCGCGACGCGTTTTCCACAGCCGACTGGTATTCCCTGTCGAGCGCATTCAGCTTTTCCAGGTATGCTGAAGTGTTTGAACGGTATGTCCCGGCATTTGACGGGTCTATCTTTTGTATGGCTCCGGATATCTCCGAGACAAGGACGGAAGACCTTTTCAGCGAGAGCCAGACGTGTTCGTCGTACTCGATCTCTCCGTCTTCGTGATCATGGCCGTGGTCTTCGTGGTCATGGTCATGATCTTCTTCCTCATGATCTTCATGATCGTGATCATGGCCTTCCATTCCCTCCACGAGCTCTTCCTCCTTAACGGAATCACCAAGGGTCTCAAGCAGATTGACGGATATGAGGTCCTTGTTTGTTGCCTCCTTCATAACGTCATCGACCCATTCGTCGGATTCTCCGCCGACATAGATGAAAAGGTCGCATGTTGTTATCTTTAGGATATCTGCCGCCGTGGGCTGAAAGCTGTGAAGATCCGCGCCGTTGTCGAGCAGCAGGGTCACGTCGAAACCGGCCGGATTGTCTCCTAATATGTTCATTACCCAGTCGTATTCGGGAAAGATCGTGGTTACGATATGCATCTTGCCTTCAGCGGGCAAGACCTGTTCTTTATTTACGCTGCATGCCGAAATGCATCCTGTCATGAGGGCAGCAGCAGTTACCAAAGCTGTTATTCTTTTCAAATCAATAATCCTCCGTAATGAAGATCAAGCCATGAGGCACAGCCCCCTCGGCCTGATAAGCGAAATGGTTTCATTACTTGAGGAATATCAATTGTTCAGCCGGATCTTGTCAGTTACGGGTGTTTCTTTCTGAAAAACATGTATGAGCAGCAATGCTGCGCCTGCAATGAGCAGATAACTGATGGCAGATAATTCCGGCAGGGCAGAGGTGTAGCCGCAGCGCAAAAGCTGAAGGGTATTTCCGCATTCGTCCAGGCATGCACAGATATGGCAGTCTTCGCCGCAGCAGTCGTGATCTGCTTCCAGGGCAACATAGCATATGGAAAATGAGATCACGAAGAGTACAACAAGGCTCAGGAACCCGGCAACGGCCTTCCTGACCGCCGGCATACCTTTGACCGAACCTGTATGTTTGACTGTGTCCGTTGATCCCGGGTACATGATCATGCTCCCTGATGTCGAAATTGAGAATTGTTCTCAATTATATATTCAGTTCGTCCAATGTCAAGCCGGGACTGTGACCGGGCCTGAGAGCACAAGGCCATTGCATGAAAAAAGTGTTTCCCATTGCCGGCCGTTCGTAATGAAAGAATTATTGAACGGTATTCAACATCCGGGTCCGAAAGTGTTGCTTTTTCATCAGTTCCGCCGTGCATTGCTGATTGTCCGTGCTCTTATTCAGTTTCATAATGTGCATGTAAAACAAAGGCGCTGTGCCGGAGACGAAATAACCCATGATCAGGTGAAAACCGCTGAGAATTTGGTTAATAGTTTCAAAAAGCATATAAGTGCTTTTGGGATATAATACGGAAATAAAAATCCGAAAATAAATGGAGGAATATATATGAAGAAGATCAAGATCTGCGCATCGGTATTGTTATCGGTAATGGCGCTGTCAGCATTAACGGCTTGTGCCGGAGGAAACAGCACTTCAGGATCACAGGATACACAGGCAACACAGGCGACTTCCGCTGAGGCAACAGTAAACACTGACGCGACCGAAGCAAGTAACGCCGAGACTGCGGCAAGCAGTGGTGAGACAGTTGCAAGCGAGGTTACTGAAGCATCGAACGAGGCAACGGAAAATTCTGAGGAAACGGAAAGAACGACTGAGCCCTCTAAGATGGAAGCTCTGAGCGGTGATAAACAGACATACGCAAACACGTTCATTACCAACTTTGTGGAACAGAATTTTTTCATGTTTTCTGATGCAGGCAGATTTGAAGCTTATAATGCCAAGATCGAGGATGTACTGAGCTTTGTATATTTCCACATCAAGATCAATGCATATAAGGAATTCGAAAACGATAAGAAGGGTGAATGCTCTTATGTGACCGTCTCTTATGAGAAGGCAGCAAGTGTTGTTGGAAAATACATGAGCTATATGCTCAAAGAGGAAGACTGCAAGGCTCTGCCTGCTCCTCCGGACAAGTTGGATAATTTCTCTTTCGGTCCTTTCTATGAGGACGGCAAGATCTGGTTCGTTACGGGCGACGGTGACACATTCAGGAATATCGGCATCGTTGACTGCATCGAGTATAACGCTGACGGTACGGCAACACTGTATTTCACTATCTACAATATCGATTTCGACGTCTTTAACAGTCTTGATGATGCAGGACTTAAGAAGTATTATTCACTGTCTCCCGCTCAGGCAGAGAGCGACAAGTCTCTTACCAAGCGCGGAACGGGCATAGCAAATGTAAGCCTTGGCCAGTCCGGCAAGTATTTCCTGAATACTTATGAGGCTAAGGTCTGATATATCTGCTGAAACGAAGAGCATTATACAGAGATTTCGATTATCATATGTGCAGTCATCATTCCGGTGGTGGCTGCACTTTTTTATTCCATGGTCATTTTCTGTCTTGTGGGATTTAACTGATGATGGTGCGCAAAAATTTTCGATAACAGGATAAGGTAAACAGCTGATGGATATTTATGTAATGGATAAAGAACATCCCTTATGGGAAAAGACGGCAGACTTCGCACAGGCATGTTCATGGAAAGCGGGTCCATTCCTTGCCGATATGATGCGCTCGGGAAAGATCTGCGGCATCGAACGAGTCATCGCGGCATGTGAAGGTGATGATATTTTGGGTTTCTGCACGCTGTCGGGAAAAGACGAACTGCCTGACATATATGACTACACACCCTTTATCGGATTTGTTTTCGTGGATGAAAAGGCGAGGGGAAAAAGACTGTCTGAGAAGATGATCGAAGCTGCTTCCGGATATGCAGCAGGCAACGGTTATGAGTATGTCTATATCCTGAGCGGCGAAGAGGGACTGTATGAAAAATACGGTTTTGAAAAGATCGGTGATATTGATACGATATACGGAAGCACGGATCAGCTCTTCAGGAAGAGGATCCTGACGGGAAATGAGGAATAAAGATTCAAATGAGTTATATATCTGACTTAAGAAAACTTGTAGGCCATCAGCCTCTTATGGCGACTGCCGCAGTGTGCATCATATACGATAAGGAAAAGGGCCTTCTTTTCGAAAAGAGGACGGACAACGGGCAGTGGTGTGTTCCGGGAGGTGCTCTTGAACTCGGCGAAGAGGCCGAAGCGGGACTCGCCAGGGAAGTTAAGGAAGAGACCAATCTCGATATATATGAACCGAGATTCCTTACCGTAAAAGCCAATATCCACCTGGTCTATCCGAACCAGGATGAGATGTACTATACAGATATTGTATATGTGGTCACAAAGTACGGCGGAGAGCTGCGCCACGACTCTGAAAGCGTTGATCTCAAGTGGTTTGCCTTAGATGTGCTGCCCGATAACATCATGCCGACTCAGATAGATTATCTCCGGATGTTCCTCGAAGAGATCGGGGCGGATCCTGCCTTTGTCTAAGCGCTTTTTTGATCTCAAAATTCATAATTGACATCACCGGTGAAGTGTATATAATGTGTATATACACTAATTAGTTTATGCGGTGAAGACTCTCGGCGCGCGGGAGAAGCCCGATCCGCCGCAACGAGCGCAGTTGCAAAGAGGCAGAAATGGATATCATCATCAGCAATACTTCCGGTGTGCCCATCTATGAGCAGATCGAGGAGCAGATCAAGAGTCAGATCATGACAGGAGCGTTGACGGCAGGCGAGGCTTTGCCGTCAATGAGGGTCCTTGCGAAGGAACTGAAGATCAGCATCATCACGACAAAGAGAGCCTATGAGGATCTCGAACGTGACGGTTTTATCGAATCTGTTACAGGCAAAGGCAGCTTTGTTAAAGCCGTTAACAGCGACATCGTCAAAGAGAACATGATGTTTGAGATCCAGGAACTCCTGGATAAGGCATGCGATAAAGCTGTCATCGGCAAAGTTACACGTGACGAGCTCAAGGAAATGATCGACCTGCTGTACGATGAGAAGCAAGCGGATTAATTAGAGGTTTATATGGATAGTTATACGAATGTTATTGAGCTTGATAACGTCGTAAAAGATTATGGTGATTTTAAGCTCGACAATATAAGTTTTTCTGTTCCCAAAGGATCTGTCTGCGGCTTTATAGGACAGAACGGAGCGGGTAAGACTACTACGATCAGGCTCATGCTGGATGTCATAACGGCGGACAGCGGTGAGATAAAGCTTTTCGGCGAAGACATAAAAGGCAATGCTCCCAGGCTCAGAGAAGATATCGGCGTTGTTTATGACGAGATGGGTTTTCATGAATTCATGACCGGAAAAGACATCAACATCATGATGAAGCACATCTATAAGAATTGGGATGAGAATGTCTTTTTCGATTATCTGAAGCGGTTTTCGCTTCCCTCGAAAAAGAAGTGCGGCGATTTTTCCAGAGGCATGAGGATGAAGCTTCAGATCGCCGTTGCCCTGTCACACAATGCCAAACTTCTGGTTATGGATGAACCGACAGCGGGACTCGATCCCATTGTAAGAAATGAGATCCTCGATATCTTCCGCGAGTTTGTTCTTGAAGAGGATCACTCGATCTTTATTTCCTCTCACATTACCGGAGATCTCGAAAAGATCGCGGATGAAGTGGTCTTCATCGACGGCGGCAAATTATTCCTGCAAGGCAATAAGGACGAGATACTGGAAAGACACGGCATCCTCAAATGCAGAAAAGATGAGATAAACAGTATAAGCAAGTCTCTGATCGTCGGAGTGCAGGAGGGAGCTTTCGGCGTTGATGTGTTGATCAACGACATGAAGGCCGCCGCAAAGCTTTATCCGGAACTTGTGATCGACAGAACAAGTCTTGAGGAGATAATGCTCTTCTATGTTGCTTCTGCGAGGAGGTGACCTGTTATGAAGGGCTTGATCATAAAAGATCTCATGTGTCTTAGAAAGATGCGTGTAACTTTTGTTTTCGTGACAGTGTCGTCATTTATTATTACTGTTATGGCATTGATATCTGCACGTTGCGGCAATATTGCACTTGCAGAGCAGGAGTATCTTGCCGGCGGAACCGATATGCCGATGTCGCCTGTTCATATGCTCTGGTATGCGGTATCGGTCATGGTGCTCCTGCCGCTGGCTTCGATCGGAGATTCACTGACATTGGCTTTTGAAGCAGATAAGAATTCAGGTTTTGCGAACGTTGCAGGTGCGCTTCCTTTATCTGTAAAGCAGCGTGTGACCGCCAGATTCATAACGCTGTTCCTTACATGCGGAACAGGTACTGTTATAAGTCTTGTCCTGTCACTTATATTATCTTTATTCACTGATATCATGACTCTCGGTGATTTTGCAGGACTTGTATTGTCGGCAGCTGCGCTGATACTGATCTTCTCGGCTTTGGAGATGATGCTTATCTTTTTACTGAAGATGAAAAATACCGATTATGTCAGGATAATCTCACTCCTTATAATGTCGGCAGTTTTTATTCTTTGTTCATTAGGAAGGATAATCGGTGCGGTACGTGCCATGAAGCCTGTGGAACTCATCACGGACGGGCTGCTCTTCCTGGAGAACAGATGGTTCATATTAGCAGCAGCGGCAGCAGTCTGTCTTCTTGTCTCATACTTTGTTTCGGCCGGTATTGCGGAGAGAAAGAGGGGTGAGATCTGATGGGCGGATTGATGTATAAAGACTTCGTAGCGATAAAAGGCAAAAGGATCTGTATCATCCTGCTGTCAGCCATTGCGCTTCTCTGCATCCTGCGTGTGATCTTTCCGGGAAGTATGGCTGAAAGATTGGATTTCATTGTGAAAAACGATGCCGGTACAGAAATAAACATGCTGGATATAATGTTTGTTACTGCTTATATATGCATAGTTGTCATAATGGTGTGTTTCGTCGATGTATGGTGTGCAAGATTATCTGAAGCGGATGCTTCATGTGTCAGGATAAAGAACTACATATCTTCGCTGCCTGTCTCAGCAAACAGTTATGTTGCTTCCAAATATGTTTTCATAACCATAGCCACTTATGTTTTGATCTCTTTACTGAGCATTACGGGTATCGTTTTGGCAGCGTTTACGGAACCCGGACAGGGACTGGATCTGATCAGGATGTGTGAGGTTCTGGTACTTCCTGTTACGTCGCTGCTTATATTAGTAGCTTCGTTAGAATTGCCTTTATATATCCTGCTTGGAAGGGAGAAGGGAAATCTTGTAAAGGTTGCAATTGTACTCTTGCTTGTCTTTGTTCTTATCGGGTTTATGCTGTTCGCGGATGTGAGCTGGTTATCAGAAAAGGAAACTTTTTTGGTTAGATTCATTAACTGGTATATGAAGTATCAGACTGAGATTACGCTGGCATCTTATCTGTCTCCGGTTGCAGATCAATTGATCTTCTATCTCTCTTACAGGATCACGGTTTTCTTTAAAGCACGTCAGGAGGCGTGACATGAATATCACAAAGAAAAGATTATTGATCTATCTCGGACTGTCGTTCGGGATGGCATGGCTCATATTCTTCATTTTTATCTTCACGGGACACACATGGACAGGCAGCACGCCGGAGATGTTATCGCTTGTAAGTCTCGGAATGCTCACTCCGGCCATTGCGCATGTAATTACCCGTAAGATCACCAACGAAGGTTTCAGACTGACCGGCGAAAAATCCATGATGCTCGGAATCGACCTGAAGGGAAAGAAATGGATATTCTTCCTGCTGGCGATGCTCCTTCCGGTCGTATATTCAACACTTGGAGACGGCGTTATATGGCTGTTTTGTCCGGAGGCTTTTGGCGAAGCTGAAGTCAGTTCATTTGTTGTGATCATATATCCGCTCATTTCGGTCGTAAACGGTGTTGTGTTATCTTTTGCCGCCTTTGGCGAGGAGTTCGGCTGGAGAGGTTATATGATGCCCAAGCTCATTGAACTAATGGGCATGCCCAAAGCCATTATTATAGGAGGAATTATCTGGGGCTTGTGGCATGCGCCTCTTACCTGTGTGGGACACAATTTCGGAATGGATTATCCGGGGTTTCCTTATGTGGGAATAATCCTGATGTGTATTATGTGTACTGCATTAGGAACCGTACTAACTTATGTCACCATAAAGACCAATTCGATATGGCCGGCAGCTTTTATGCATGCTGTGAATAATTCTATGCCCAGTGTATTGTTATTATTCATGAAGCAGGATGTCGGGATTCCATTGTGGATACATGCTCTTTCATATATTCCGTTGATATTGATAGTGGTATTGTGCCTGTTCCTGATGTTGAAAAAGAAGAACCCAGCCCCAGAGCATACGCATTGATCATGCCGGAGATATTTCGGTATATTCCGAATGGTATAATGCTTGCTGTATGAACAGGAAACTCAAGACAGCCATAACCGTGGCAGGGGTTTTAACGTTGCTCCTGATCGTCACGGCATGAAGTTCCGGAAGCGGGGTGTGATATGAATACAGGTTCTGAGACAAACAGCATTAACGATGAGAAGACGGTTAAGAAGCAGTATTCTTCTTCTGCGGGCCTTTCCACGAGGATATCCATTCATGACAAATATTCGATCAATAAACAGGGGTTCGGCAACTGGATATTCTCAAATTACGACATACGCAGCGGCATGAGAGTACTGGAACTCGGGTGCGGCACCGGAAGCATGTGGACCGGTCACGAAGATGTTATCCGTTTATGTTCCGGACTTGTCATGTCAGACTTTTCGGAGGCTATGATCATTAAGGCGAAAGAGACGGTAGGGGAGTATCCGAACGTCTCATACGAGCAGATCGACATAATGGATATTCCCTTTGAGGATGAGTCCTTCGATGCGGTTATCGCCAACATGATGCTCTACCATGTTCCCGACATCACGAGGGGGCTAAAAGAGGTAAGAAGGGTGCTGAAGCCTTCAGGTACATTTTATTGTGCCACGTTTGGCATCCACGGGATAATGGAGTATCTCTCGGGAATATTGTCGGTTTACGGGGTAGAGGACAACACGGACAGATCATTCACTCTTCAGAACGGCGCTTCGGTACTGGGTGAAGTCTTTGCCGATGTCAGCAGGGAAGACTACGAAGATTCTCTCGCCGTAACTGACATCGATGATCTTGTCGACTACATCTATTCTCTTCAGAGCATGACCGCATTGAGTTCTATTCCAAGAGACAGTATAAGAGCAACGCTTTCTTCTCACATGAAGGACGGGGTGCTGACCGTGCCGAAGGAATACGGGATGTTTATTGCAGGGTGATCTTTTAAGGACTGCGGTGATTGACAGAAAACTTTTTACGGAACCGTTTATGCAATTTCGCGCCGAAAAACAGGGGCGAAATTGCACAAAAACCGAGTTTTGTATAATTTCGCCACATTATTTTTTAGGATAATTACACAGGCTGATAGTGCCCGCCTGAATTCAATACATCTTATCCGTAGTATCCGTCGTAAATCCCGTCGTCATAATCACCGTAGATATCATAGTCGTCGTAATCTTCATACCCGTCGTAATATTCTTCATAGTCATCATAGTAATTATCGTACCCTGTATAAGGATCGATCCAGAAACCTGATCCTGCTCCGGGTCCCCAAACACCCTGAAAGTCAGTATTCCAGCTTGCACGCTCAGGATAGAGTGACTCGTCGAATGAGTGATGACCGTCGTTGATCTCCTCATCTGTGCACATGAAGAACATGTCTGTATGATCTCTGAATACCGTGGCGTCGCAGTGATACCATTCACCGTTGAGCTGCACGAGGTTCCAGTAGTGGCTGTTGTTGATCACGGGATATCTTTCGATCATAAGATTGGGGATCCCTGCACAGTCGAGGAGCATCTTTGCACATGCGAAATAAACATAGCAGTCGCCCGTCTTTCTTGTGAAGCCTCTGAAAGCCGCTTCTTCGAAGGTCATGGAAGAGGTCATGATCTGATAATAGATGTTCGAATGTACCCAGTTGAAGATCTCCCAAGCGGTATCCACGTCATTGTCGCAGCGGAGTGTTGCCAACAGATCTTCCGCGATCTCATAAGCGGGAGATGTCTGGTCGTAGGAAGTGCGTTCCGCGGTTATCTGAAAAGCGGGTTCGGAATGCTTTTGGTTTATGTGGCCGGCTTTGTCGTTTTCGACGGTATCAGTGAACATTTCCTCGTTCATGAGCTTGGAGCATGCTGCGACTACATCGTCATTTACCAGCACGGATGTTATAGCTATTGCAATAACTCCGATTATGCAGAGGATGATCTTTCCTGCGGATCTTTTTTTGCAGGTTTTGACCTTTGCCTTGCGGAGGGACGCTTTTCGTATGCCCTTGTGCCCGGCGGGTGCGCTGGTGCAGGCTGCCTTTCTGACACCACTGTACTGAACAGGTGTGACAGTGCCTGCCGCAGTGAAGTCAGTATATGTAAAGTCAGTATAACTGCTGTCTGTGTTATTATCGTCAGTCAGATACCAAAGATTTGAGTTCATTTTCCATTCCTCTTTAAACTTTCCTGCCGGCCGCAACAAGGGATCCGGCATCTGCTTACGTTTAAAGGTTAAGACCCCGGGTTTTCAAATAGTCTTCATTTCAACATCAAAACGCCATCAATAATGAGAGAAAAACTCGGCACAAGTGCATCAGTAAAAAACCGCCCGTCCGGTCTTTGTGACCATGAACAGGCGGCTTATATATTTTTTTATTCTTGGAAAAAAGTATCTTACGATACTATCTTGTAGTACGCGTTGGATGTGATCTTGTAGATCGCGGCATAGAATATTCCGCAGATCAGTACGCAGATACCGGCGCATGCGAGGAGCAGCGGCATGTTGTTGTGGCCGAAGAGTTTTAAGAGCTTGTGGATGATCGGCAGCACCACTGCAAGGTGTATGCACGCAACAACGATTGGGATCAGGAATACAGTCAGCATCTGCGAGTTGATACTGTTTCTGATGTTTTCTTTTGTCATGCCGACCTTCTGCATGATGCCGAACCTTGACTGGTCTTCGAATCCTTCGGATATCTGCTTATAGTAGATGATGAGTACGCAGGATACGAGGAAGATCACGCTGAGGAGGATCCCGAGGAAGAAGAGTCCTCCGAATGTCCTGACGAAATCATTACGCTGCTCAGCCCTGCTCTCGCAGCGGACGCCCCAGAAATCCTCCTGGTACAGCTCATCACGAATATATTCCCGGAGCTGGCTGTTGAGCTTTATCTGCCCGTCTTCATCAAGATCAGTATCGAAAGAATAATGCCATTCCCATGCGAGCATCGTATTGCCGAAGTGGTCGGTATAACCGGTGTAGAGGGGTGCCACTTCCTCCAGATCGTCAACGACGATGAAGAGTGTGGATACGATCATTATCGACTGTACGTATCTAAAATCACCCTGATTGCAGCTGATCTTTTTCTTGACCTTGAACGTCTCATCGCCGACCGTGATATTGTCGTCAAAACGGATGTTTCCTTCAACTCCGGCCAGGACCTCGCCTGAAGACAGGACCTCGTTGTTTCCGGTCAATCTGTTGTAATCGTCCAGATCAAGGAAATATACCTGCACGACGTTGTCGAAGTCGATAGTCGTCATTTCAGTCATCGGATCGATATCAAGACGCATCCTGCCGTTCTCGAAATATCCGCTTATAAAGCATGAGGCATAGTAGAAACTGCCCCTAATCTCCGCGCCGGACTCTTCTGCCTTTGAGTTTATGTCTGCCATCAGCTTTTGCGCCGTCTCACCATAGCTTTCCGAGAAGCCGTAATTGCTGGCAGTGCAGTTGATCTGTTTCGGATAGTGATTGCGCAGTGACTCTTCACGGTTTATGTAAAGAGCGGAAGTTGATGACATCATTACAAGTATCATGGTGAGAAGGATGCAGATGGAGGCAAGTCCCGCTCCGTTTCTCTTCATCCTGTATGCCATGGAGGATACGGATACGAAATGATTGGTCTTGTAATAGTATTTCTTATTCTTCTGAAGGAGCCTGCAAAGCACGACGGAACCTGCGATCAGCACAAGATAAGTTCCGATGATCGTGAGGATGACGGCGATAAAGAAGATTGCGAGAGCCGATAAGGGCTGCTCGATCTTCAGTGCGAGGAAATATCCTGAAAGGAGGATGACAAGTCCGAGGATACCGATGAACCAGTTTGCCTTCGGAGGCTTTTCGCCTGCCTTGTCGGAATTGATGAGATTGATCGTTCTCGAGAATCTTACCTGTCTTGCCGCATTAAGGAAGATCAGGAAGAAGATAAGGCTGTACACGATAACCGTAACCAGTATGGACTCGCCGCTGATGATAAACTTGTAGCTCGATCCGATGCCGATCATCTTTCGAAATGCAAGTTCGGCAAGTTTGGAAAGACCGATGCCGATCGCGGTTCCGCCCGTAACAGATACGAACCATGTGATGATCGTCTCGTAAAAGATTATTTTCCCCAGGTTTTTCCTGCTCATTCCGAGAACGCTGTAAAGGCCGAATTCCTTAAGTCTTCCCTTGATGAGCGTTGCCTGCGTGTAGAACAGAAATATGGTCCCGAAAACAGCCATTACGATCGTGCCGAGCCTTAGCATGTCTCTTGCCGTTCCGGCGCCCTCGAAGCCTTCGAGCATCTCAGAATAGCCCAGCAGATGCATGATGTAGAACACCGCAACCATCAGGATGCATGCCGCTATATACGGCAGATAAAGCCGGCCGTTCTTGCGCATTCCGCTGACGGCCATCTTAGGATAGAAGCCGGTCTTCATTACCTGTCACCTCCCTGGGCGAGGAGGTTCAGCGTATCGCTGATCTTCTGATACATCTGCTGATCGGTGTTTTCGCCTTTGTATATCTGGTGGAAGATCACGCCGTCCTTGATAAACAGGACACGTGATGCATTCGAAGCGGCCTTGGTCGAGTGGGTGACCATTAGGATAGTCTGTCCCATCTGATTTACTTTCTTAAAGAGCGAGAGAAGCTCGTCGGATGATTTTGAATCGAGAGCGCCCGTAGGCTCATCCGCGAGGATTATCCTGGGGTCGGAGATAAGTGCTCTGGCAACCGCGGCTCTCTGTTTTTGTCCGCCGGATACTTCATAAGGATATTTCTTTAACAGATCCGATATTCCCAGGGTGCCGGCAATATTATCGAGCTTTTGCTTCATCTCGGCATGCTTTTTGCCTGCCAGGACCAAAGGGAGATATATGTTGTCTTCCAGCGAGAATGTATCCAGGAGATTAAACTCCTGGAAAACAAAACCCAGGTTATCTCTTCTGAATGCGGCGACGTCCTTGTCTTTTACTTTCGAAAGGTCCATGCCGTCAAGGATGACCGTTCCTTCAGTCGCCTTATCGAGCGCGGCGAGTATGTTGAGAAGTGTCGTCTTGCCTGATCCGGACTCGCCCATGATGGCGACATACTCACCCTTCTCAACCGTAAAACTTACATTCTTCAATGCCTCGACAGAGGCACCTCCGAATCTTGTCTTGTATACTTTTTTGATATTCTTTGCTTCAAGCAGACTCATAATTCGATTGTCCTTTCCATGTTCTGTGGCTTCAGTATAGGATTACAGGCCGATCCATTCCTTTGCATCTGCTTACGCAAAACTAACAAGTCTGTCACATTTTCGTATATGCGAAAAAAGAAGTCAATTTTACACCGGTCTGAAAAATGGTGAAGCCTATGAACACCCGGTCTGAATGCGGATATATCTGTAAGAGCCTCAGGCTTTTTATCGGGTATAATGGTGATGACACTTGATCAGGTTTAGAGACCGGGGAGGAAGAGCAATGAACGAAAACATCACCAAGCGCAATGAGAAACTGGCTCAGAAGGTCATCAAGGGACTTCAGTCGCGAAATATGAGCGGCTACTATGCATCCTCTGCAGAAGAGGCGAAGAAGATCGCATTAGAGCTGATCCCCGAAGGAGCCACGGTTACTATGGGCGGCAGCATGAGCGTGCATGAGACGGGTCTTGTTGAAGCTCTTAAAGCCGGCAATTATGATTTCATAGACAGGGATGCGGTCGAAGACAAGCGTGCTGCGATGCTCGCGGCATACGATGCCGATTTCTTCCTTTCGAGCTGCAATGCCATAACTGAAGACGGCGTTCTCATAAACATCGACGGAAACGCCAACAGGGTATCTGCGATCGCCCAGGGACCCAAAAAAGTTCTTTTCATTGTCGGAATGAATAAAGTCTGCAGTGATGAGGACGGCGCGATGAAGAGGGCGCGAAATGTTGCCGCCCCGATCAATGCGCAGAGATTCGGCCTTGATACGCCCTGCACAAAGACAGGTGCCTGCATGAACTGTAAGTCTCCGGACACGATCTGCTGTCAGTTCCTTATCACCAGATTTTCGAGACATGCAGACAGGATCCACGTGATCCTTGTAAATGATGCTCTGGGCTTCTGAGAGGTGCCTATGCTTAGACTGAGACAATACAAGAGCTGCGATGCCCTTAAGATAGCCGGATGGATAAAAGACGAGGACGTTTACAGGAAGTGGGGAGGAGAGCTCTTCGGTGCATTCCCCGTTTCGCCTGAGACCATCAACGAGACATACAGCGCAAAGAACGGTCTGTGTGAGGAAGCGGATAATTTCTATCCGTGGGTTGTTTTCGACGATGAGAACGGCGTGGTCGGTCATTTCATCATGCGCTACCTTAACGGAGACAATAAGCTCCTGCGTTTCGGCTGGGTCATAGTCGATGATTCGATCAGGGGAAAAGGTTATGGAACAGAGATGCTGAGATTGGGCCTTCAGTACGCTTTTGACATCCTGAAGGTGGAAAAAGTCACCATCGGAGTTTTCGAGAACAATGAGATAGCCCATAATTGCTATAAGCGTGTCGGGTTTACCGATACCTGTGTTGTTCAAAAAGAACCCTGGAACGTTATCGAGATGGAGATCCGCAGAGAGGATCTGTCTTAATACGGCGTGCGGAATACAGCCCAATCCTATATAAACAGTGCAAAGTAACAATGTTACAGGCATTTTTTTGCAGTCGCGGAGACCGGATCAGAACTTATCCAGGATGGAACGGTACCGTTCGATATCGGTGACTTTCGTCTTTTCGCCGTTTTTGACGGTATATGTTTCTGTCGAGACGTTCAGACCGAGGATATATATGTCGCGCTTCAGCAGGTGAAAATCATAATAGACAGTTACCACCGCCGCTCCGGTAAAAGTAAGGGGCGTCCAGACATTCAGAAACTGCCCCCTAAATAATTATACTACTTGCCAGGTCGGCATTGGCCGGCGGTTATCACATCTGCGACCAGGTAAGGACTTCATCCATCGTGTAATGCTCCTGCAGATAATCGAGAAATTCATAAAGATCCATCAGAGTGCCGTCCGGTGCCTGAAGAACAATGTCTTTTTTCAGGTTGAGCATACCGTAGTTGACCTTAAACCCCGTGATCTTGGTGATCTTTTCTTCCAATTTGCTTCTGCCATGGAGATCGAGGTCCTTGGCATCCCACATGTCTGCTCCGTTAAAGAGTACATCGAGGACATGCCATTCAGCCTTGGTACCGCCGTTTACACCTTCAAGATCTTCTATCGAAAGTTCCTTATTAAAGAGCTTATCTATATCACTCATCGAATTATCCTCCTTCAGTTTTGTGGTTAATACGATTATTGCACGGCCTTGTGATTATCCTGTTGAAAAAGTATGAATAATTTGAGAAAGGTGCTCAAAAAGCCCTGTTTTGCCCGAAAATACAGGGATGCAACCGCAGGTTGACAAACTTCAAAGTGCAGTTGGTGGCTTTGTAAATGCCTGTCCTGCTAATCTCAGGCCATCAAACCTTGGAGGTGAACAAATGAAGATCTCAGACAGGATACAGAGCCTTAGAAAATCAAAAGGCATGTCACAGGAAGAATTTGCGGATGCGGTCGGAGTATCCCGCCAGGCAGTGTCAAAGTGGGAGAGCGAACAGGCAACACCCGATATAGATAAAGTCATAATCATGAGTGATCTGTTCGGCGTCACCACGGATTATCTGCTCAAGGGCATAGAACCGGTAAATAAGGAAGATCACAAGACAATGGCTGACGTGATTGATCAGAAGATACTTACCGATAACAATAAAAGGCGTACAAAGAGTGTCCTTAAGTGGGTGCTGATAGGTTTTGGCGCGCTGCTCACGGTCGATCTTATCTCGATGATCATCTTTTTCCTGATCAACGGATTGCCTGTCTGAAAGGAGGACTTATCAATGAATACCGTAAAAACCGTTTCCGGCACTATCCTTGCCGTTGTCATCATGATCGTATCAAGCATTCTTTCTTCGATAATTTCGGGCCTTCCGGTGCTCCTTAATGTGCCGATGTGGGTATGCATAATCCTTTGGGGCGTACTCCATCTTGTCATAGCTCTTCTGGCCGTGAAGCTGATATACGGAAAAGGGTTTAAATGCAAAGCAGAAGAGATCGGCATGGCAAAGGGCGCCGTCAGACCGGGATATATTATTCTGGCAGTCTTACTGCCTGTAGCCGTATGCGGAAGCTTCATCCTGTTTACACATGGCAGATTCGTGCCGGGCGGACTTGATACCGAGGCAAAGCTCGCCGTGCTCGCTTCGCTTGTTTACAACTGCATCGCCGCACCCGTGGTCGAGGAGGTCCTTTTCAGGGGTGTAATGTTCGGCCTTCTCAAAAAGAGATGGAACAAGGTCGTGGCTGCCGTAGTACCTTCGGTCCTGTTCGCAGCCGTCCATATCACGGAGATGGAACAGTTTGACGCGGGAGACTGCGTACGTCTTCTGATCACCGGAACCGCTGTCGGCATCATGTTCTCCCTGATCGCCATAAAGACAGGCTCGGTATGGAACGGAGCCGTTGTCCACGCAGCCTGGAATCTCTTCATGGCAGGCGGTCTGCTTACGATAGCACCTGTTCCGTCGCAGGAATCTTTCGTGACATATGTAATCGATTCCGGATCTTCAGTTCTTACAGGCGGAGCTTTCGGAGCCGAATCATCGGTAATAGCGCTTCTCGGATATGCAGCCGCAGCATTGTTTATCGCATTTGCGGCAAAGCCTTCCGCTAAGACTGCCGCAGCCTGACGCCGCGAAAAAGATTCAGTGACACCATTTTCCCCGTTTATTCGTGTATAGTATGAATTAAAAATCGAAATACGGAAAAACGGGGAATTGTCATGGAATTCGATCAGCTTATCAAGCGGATAAATGAATTGAGCAGGAAATCTAAGACGGAAGGACTAAGTGAAGCGGAGAAGGCGGAACAGACCAGGCTCCGCAACGAATACCGCGCCCTGGTGGTCGGCAATCTGTCCGCCCAGCTCGACAGCATGAAGATAAAGTATCCCGACGGAAGCATCAGGGATGTGAAAAAACAGGATTAAGGATCGTTTTGCAGACCGGATAAAAAGGCGCTTGATGAAAAAGCATATGGGGAGGATCCGGTTATGTTATTAATAAACGTGAAAAAGCGCATATCTGTGACAGGCCTGACGGTCATGTTGGGCCTGTCCTGTCTGACGGGTTGCGGCATAAATGATGAAGTCATATTAACCGGATCAGAGATGAGAATATACAGAAACGGAAAGATTGAAAACATGGGCGCCTTTCTCAGACGTGAACTGGAACTTCCTAGTCACAGACTGGATGACACATTGCTTGACTGATCCGTAAAGACGGTGACCTGCAACAATTGTTTTCTCCTATCTGTATTTATAACAGATTAATAAAAGACGGGGGAAACTATGTTCACGTTAAAGGTAAGCGAGCCGTGGATATATGAATCTCTGGGATACACATTAAAAAGTGACGGGACTTTGATAGTCCTGTACCGTGGTAACGAAATCGGACGGGAGCAGTTATCCGAAGAGAGAATGAATGAGATCAGAAAACTCTTTTCGCCCTCGAAAGTCTACAACATGAATGTGGGTAAAGAGGATGAAAACATGACTGAAGGAACCACCTATCAGGAGAAGTATCTGAACTGATCGCGTTTCAGAAAGCAAAAACTAAAAGATTTAAGGTTTCTTGGATTATAATATCTCCAGTAAAAGTCCGGTCAGGGATAAAACGATAATGGGGACTGACGGGGCTGTAAGGGGATACCGTAAACACGGAAAGGGAAATTTTAAAATGGACAGTTTTATTGACGCGTTATTGAGTGAAAAGACCGATAAGATCCCTGACGGCGAGTACGGTTCATCTCTCCGTATGTTTAACAAGACTGAGAAATGTTATGACGTCTGTTACACATGTGATCACTGCATGAAGAGGCTCTGCTTCACCAAAGAAGATGATAAGTTCGTAGGTAAGGTGCTGGACCAGGAGGACGTCTACTGGATATTTTCCGATATCACAGCAGACGGTTTCCGCTGGGAAAATGATATTATCAGAAAAGACGGAACGAGAATACAGGATTGCGAGATCCACGGAAAGCGCATCAGATAATTATTTAAGGAGATAAACGGAATATGCCTATGATGGAGAGACCTGCCGTAAAAGACTGCAACGGCGGAAAGTGCTGGGAACATGAATTCGGATCATTCGTCATGAAGGTCTTTGTGCCTGATAACGATCTTGACGGACAGACAAACAACTACGGATTCAGGGCACCGCTCCTGCTGGTTTTCGAAGAGGAAAAACAGGATATGGAAAGCGCGGTGGAGTTTGCGCAAAGGACGGGTCTTTCAAAGATCGCTGCAAGCTATGATTCAAGCGTTCTTTTTATCTATCCCGTTGCGGAAGGCGGCTGGGATGGTGCAGACAGTTCTCTTTATGCTGATGTTATCGCGGAGATCAAGATGATCACTGTCTACAAAGACGGTATCGTTGAGGATTTCAATTTCTTCACTCATACATTTGAAGGTTTTTATGCGCGCGGCGCGAAATTCCGCACGGACATATACAGCTACGGCAAGTCAGCGGACTTCGTTGCGGCAAATCTCCTCAAGAAGATAGATGGCGAATACCTGTGGGGTCCGGGTGAGATCACGCCCGCAATGTGCTCCATGGAAAGACTGAGCGTCGTTCCTCAAGTCGAGAGGAAAGATATCGCGGTATTAAGTGTCGGAAACAGTGATGAGATAAACCTTGCTTTCAGCGGTTGTGAGAATCTTCTCATAAAGGATGAAGCTGATTATGTAAATGATTTCGATGCCTTTGTAAAGAAGTTCAAGATGTGGTGCGGCCATATCGAACTGGAGCCCGATTTCAAGGAGCTCGGCATGACCGAGGATGTCGGCTTTGTCACCGTCAAGACGTCGCCTGACAACGATTTCCTTCCGGAAAAGACTCCCGAGCATAAGGTCGGTTATTTCGCATATTACAATAACGGTCTTTTGGATAACGGTCCCGTTCCTCTCGTTATCGGATTCCACGGCGGCGGTGACTCGTCAATGTATCTGACTTATGTTGCCGGCTGGTGGGACGTCGCGAGAAAGAATAACTTCCTTTATGTCGCGATCGAGAATCACCAGTTTGTCACCGCGACGGAAGCAAAGGACGTTATCGAGGTGCTGAAGACACGTTATCCTGTTGACACGTCACGGATCTATGCAACAGGATTCTCGATGGGAAGCGGCAAGACATGGGATCTTTATCAGGAGTATCCGGAGATCTTTGCGGGCATCATGCCGGCGAGTGCGCTTTTCCCCGTATATACGACCTTCTTCGGCAAACCCGTTACCGACAGGCTCAATAAGACGGTTTCCGTTCCCGTATTCTATTCAGGCGGAGAGAAATCACATCTGCCCGAGCTTCCTTTCCATGCGGACACTTCACTCGAGCGTGTAAAATACGTCGCTGAGGTCAATAAGCTTAAGAAGTCTTTTGCAGACGTTTCTTTCGACGACAAAGAGAACTGGGAAGATCCTATCTGGGGCATTCCGGGTGACCGCATAGAGAAGGTTTACGATCCCGAGAGAGACGCAACGCTGACGATCCATTATTACGACAGCGAGGACGGCGTATGCAGGACCGCTTTCTCAAGTGTAAGCAACCAGGTTCACGAATGCAGACAGCACAGCATCGAGAATGCCTGGAAGTTTATCTCGCAGTTCCGAAAAGAAGGATGACATAAGAAGGGATTGTTCGGCTATGTGCGCGAAGCGCCCATATGAAACGTAATGGTATAATGTTCGGGCACGCCGTATATTATCTACCATGAAAAGACCTGATTTTGACAGCATTAAGACTTACGAGGAATTCAAGAAATACCGCTGGTACAGAGATGAACTAAGCGATATCTGCAAGGCTCACGGGCTTTTGTTTGTGGGTTCCGAGAAAAAACTCAATAAGGTGATCGAAGCTTATTTTAACGGAGTTAAGATCCCGCCCCGCCGCAACTGGTATACCAATGCAGTGCTCAGCAGTTTCGTTAACGAGAACGGCGTGTTAATGGTTTTTACTCTCGGGATTTTTGCCGTGTCGTTAGTATTCACCGTGATCGGTCTCATCAACAGGATAAGATGCACAGATGATGTTTACTATGTTCCGCATCTGGCATTTGGTATCACAGGTCTCATTTTCTCCTGGATCGGTATTCAGACCGACCAGGATCTGGAGGTAATCAAAAGTTTCTTTCCCTTTTGCGGTGATAAGAGATTTACCAGAGCCCAGGTGGACGAACAGGCAAACGCAGAAAACGCTAAATATCTGCGTGACGTAGGTGTTTTTCTTGCACCGGATATGCTGATCGGTGTGTCTGCCGGTGTAGCCGCCGTTGCATATGAAGACATATCTTCATTGCAGGTTATACAGCACTGGCATACCAGGCGCAAAGGGTCGAAATACAGCGGCCACTATGAGGACTATTACACTTATAATATCGTAGTCGGAACGAACAGGTCCAAATATATCGTATTGTCCGAGAGCATGCAGGATGCGGAAAATTCCGCGAAGATAATCCATAACCATTGCCTGCTGCATAACCCCAAAGTGGAATACATTAAGATGAAAAAGAGTCCAATGGCACCTGATGATTCACCGAAGGAGATAGTATCCGGGAATGGTGTGGTTTATGCCGTGGAAAAAGCTGTGAAAGAGCAGCACCTGACACCGGTAAACATTGACGATGATCTTAAGAAGAGGTTTACCGGTTTTCATCGAAATAAAGCACTTGTCCTTATTCCCGAATCACTTCTTGTTGCTTTGATCGCGGCCGTTTTCCTGTATTTATGCATAATGTTTTTGTATCGTGTCGGAGTCGGTTTTTTCCTGTTGGCATGTCTGTTATTTCCCTTCTATGCAGTTTATAATTTTTTCTCGGTCTTGGGTTCGATCCGTAAAGATGATACAGAGTTTTATTCCGGTATACTCGTTCATCGCAGCGAAAAGGGTTACGTTATAAAAGGGTTGGATTTTCACGTATTCGGTTACATCAAAAAACTGAAACCGGATGACGAACCCGACATAGGAGACAAGGTCATCCTGGCAAGATTCAAGGATGAATTCAGCCTGATATCGGATAAGCAAATAATATAACGCATGTCACAAATGAAAGCAAAACGGTTTTATAAGCACACTAAGAAAAAGACGCACGAAAAAGGAAAGCGGGTTCTGAATACCGTTCTGATCGTGCTGATGATAGTGTGGTACATTGCTGCATTTTTTCTCTGGACAGATGGCGCGGACAACGATGATATGCCCATGATGTTTGCCGGGATCGGCATGTTTCCTTCAGGAAGCCTCATCATATCAGTTAATGCGGTGAAGTATGCATTAAAGGACCTTAAGGGGTGGAGAAGGATCTTCACCAAGCCCAGGTTCCCGCAAAACGATGAGTTTTATGTGGTGGAAGATCCGTCCGTTCTGCACAAAGCTCTCTCCCGTGCGGTTTTTAAGGAACAGCTCCTGAATACTATTGTCATGATCGTAGCTCCCATAGTGCTTCTGGTATTCAACGGATATGTTGCCTTACACGCCAGGTTTTCCAGAACAGAGGGACGCGCCGGATTCGTGTTCTTTTTTATACTGATATTCGGATTGCCGATTTTTTCATATTCACTGACGAACTTCGTTTACAGGCTGAGGGTCGTAAAACGCAGGGAATATATTGCATTTCATGCAGTCGTCAACGGCATGCACAACAACAGACTTACGATCATTCATAATTCCAAATATATTGTCTTCAAGTATTCCAACTGCGTCGGCATGAACTCGAAAGACGTTTGCCATACGCCGGGAATAATTATATTTGTACCCGATGAAGTTTACTTTTTCCCGGATGGTATAATTTCCTTATCTGATGAAGATAATCATCAGGATTCTTAACTAAATGGCGGTTTCCCTTGCGGAGATTGAATTAGCCGGAAAAATGAACAGAAAAAATAGGATAAAGCAATATGTGTGATCTGAAAATTAAACATAATGAATTGACAGCAGAAGAATTCATTCAGATGTGGGAATCTGTATGGGGCAAAGGACCGTCTTTGGAACAGACAAGACTTGCGATGGATAACACCCTGTTCAGAGTCTCCATATTTGATGGGGATAAGATCGTGGCAATGGCAAGAGTTATTGGTGATATGGGGCTTTGTTACTATATTAAAGACGTTATAGTTCTGCCTGAATATCAGGGAAAAGGTATTGGCCGAATGCTGATCGAAGAATTGCTTAATTATATTAATGAACAT
>CAMVGO010000039.1 GCA_947167045.1 uncultured Clostridia bacterium | reverse complement strand
TATATGAAACGCAGACCTGTAGTACTTATGGTCCTTGACGGATTCGGACTTTCAGACAACAAGGAATACAATGCCGTTGCAATGGCAAATACTCCCGTTATCGACAAGCTTATGGCTGAGTGCCCTTTCGTTAAGGGTTACGCATCCGGACTTGCCGTAGGACTTCCCGACGGACAGATGGGCAACTCCGAGGTAGGACACATGAACATCGGTTCCGGAAGAATCATCTACCAGGACCTCACACTTATCACAAAGTACATCGAAGACGGTGTCTTCTTCAAGAACGAAGAACTGTTAAGAGCAATCAACAACTGCAAGGAGAATAATTCCGACCTCCATGTCTGGGGTCTCCTCTCCGACGGCGGCGTACACTCCCACAACACACACCTCTATGCGATCCTTGAGCTCTGCAAGAGAGAAGGATTCGACAGAGTATACGTTCATCCTTTCTTTGACGGCCGTGACACGCCTCCGGCATCCGGCAAGGATTATCTTCAGGCACTTGTAGACAAGATGGCTGAGATCGGCGTTGGTAAGGTTGCTTCACTTTCCGGCCGTTACTATGCAATGGACAGAGACAATAACTGGGACAGGATCCAGACAGCTTACGATTCACTCGTACTGGGTGAGGGCGTCAAGGCAACAGATCCCGTTCAGGCTATGCAGGATTCTTATGACGGCGGCGTAACGGACGAGTTCGTTCTTCCTACCGTCATCGTTGACGGTGAGGGCAAGCCCGTTAGCGTTGTTAAGCCCAACGACTCCGTCATCTTCTTCAACTTCCGTCCTGACCGTGCACGAGAGATCACAAAGGCTTTCTGCTACTCCGATGAGGATATCGCAGCTCAGCCCGGTGACGCTTCCGATACAAAGTGCATCAAGTACTTAAAGAGAGCAAACGGCTTCATGCCCCTCACATATGTATGCTTCAAGGACTACGATGAGCTTATTCCCAACAAGTTCGTCGCTTTCAAGAAGGAAGAGATCGTTAATACACTCGGCCAGTATCTTGCAGACAACGGCCTTAAGCAGCTCCGTATCGCAGAGACAGAGAAGTACGCTCACGTTACATTCTTCTTCAACGGCGGTATCGAAGAACCCAACAAGGATGAGGATCGTACACTCGTTCCTTCTCCCGCAGTCGCAACCTATGACCTTAAGCCCGAAATGAGCGCTCCCGAAGTTTCCGAGAAGCTCAATGCGGCTATCTGCTCCGATAAGTATGATGTAATCATCATCAACTTCGCCAACCCCGACATGGTCGGCCACACAGGCGTTCTTGAGGCAGCCATCGCGGCTGTTGAGAGGATCGACGGCTGCGTAGGCGGTGCTGTTGAAGCAGTTAAGAAGATGAACGGCGTTCTCTTTATCTGCGCTGACCACGGCAACGCTGAGCAGATGATGAACCTTGAGACTATGCAGCCTCATACGGCTCACACAACGAACCCCGTTCCGTTCATCCTTTACAACTACGATCCCGAGTACACACTCCGCGAGGGCGGCCGTCTCTGCGACATCGCTCCCACACTCCTTGAGATCATGGGACTTCCCCAGCCTAAGGAGATGACAGGCGAGTCACTTCTCATCAAGAAGTAATAATCCGGGAAAACACTGAAAATATTAAAGGGGCTTTCTCAGAATGATTGAGATGCCCCTTTTAATATGGCTTGAGATGAATAGCTTAAATACCGGATTTGTTTTCAGGTTCAGTAGGTTAATTCCTGATATTCCGTACTATTTTTGCACCCGGGTGCGTTTTTTGCTTGTAGTCATCTGCGCAATTATATCTATATAGGACAGGGAATTCATATCACAAGCTGCTTAGGATCCCGGTTTGCCCGTCAATTCAAAGATCAACATCTTACCCCGTTCCAGATCATCGAACGTGACGCCGCCCTTTTGTTGATAATAAGGACTGTACACCTTCTGTTTTCTCTCAATGATTAACTTCACCGAAAATATCCATGCAAACTTATCTCCCCAATATCATTCTTCATAGTACAAAATACAGTTAATATGCTGTACTTACTAATGAATTATATCAAATCCAGAAATCGAATCTCTTGGATCAGTCCTCTATAGCAGGAATGAAATCCAAATCAGCAAGGGGGTCTTTCAACTTCTTATAATTGTATTTAATGACTAAAGCTCTATCACCGGACTCCACATATTTATAGATCCATCTTGAGACCTTGAACTTCTTTTTGACTGCTTTGTTATCTGCATACAATCCACTGACATAAACCGCATAATAGTGATTGCGGTATTCGCGGTTGAATGCCTTCTCGGAAACTGTCACATTAGTGGCTTGAAACTCTCCTTTAGCAAAGCATTTCATTTTACGGCTATAATCCACAATGAAATATACAGCTATAAAGATAAATGGTACTGCACATATATAGATCCACGCAGTCTTAAGAAACTCCGTCCAGCCGCTATTGACTATACGCAAAACCGGAAATGCTATAACCGGGATACCAAACATCAGAAGCAGACCAATAGCAACGGACATCCTGTATCGATGCGTGATCTTCATCCAAGGCATTGCCTTCTCGATCTCGCTG
Organism: uncultured Clostridia bacterium; assembly: GCA_947167045.1. GTDB lineage: Bacteria > Bacillota > Clostridia > Saccharofermentanales > Saccharofermentanaceae > Saccharofermentans. Next base: position 22,274 of record CAMVGO010000039.1, on the reverse strand, counting down.
TCAGATAATGTCCGCCAATTGTTTCTTCTTGTAATTGTTTGCATTTTTAGTTAATTTTGCTGATGAATTTACGATCCAAGAAACCCTTTCGGATAAAGTCATTATAACATGCGTGTTCAGATCATCAGGATGCGTATCCCTTAAATTGACTGTATTCAGCATAAAACGAATCCTGTCTGTATATGTGGAAACAGATAAAAATGGTACAAACAGGTGATGTAAATCCATTTTCCGATCGAGTATTATTTATTTGATAACCTTTGCAAGGTTTGATATCAGTGTATGATCCGGCTGCAGCTGATCAGACTGATATCCGGATATTGATCGGAGGTATAGTAAATGAGTAAGATCACGCGTGGAATAAAAATAGGCGCAGGTGTAATTACGGCAGCGATGAGTCTTTCGTTCATGGGTGGTCTGCCTGTCCTGGCTCTTGGGGAAGACCAGTCAGCTCTGGGCAAGAACAGTGAAAATACACTGCTCGGGACATTTGGAATGGCAAGTCCCGTAAGACCGGAAGACAGGAATGCCGGCTGGGCAGGAAGCTATGTTTACTTCGGTAATGAAGAAGGCTATCCGGTCAGGTTCAGGGTGCTCGACCCCGATACAACGGATTACGGTTCGAGAACCATGCTTCTCGACTGCGATGAATGCCTGTTTAAGATGCCTTTTGACAGCGGCAAATCCAATGTTTGGGAAAACAGCAGCTTAAGCTACTATCTGAATAATGCATTTGTAGATGAAGCCTTTTCGTATTATGAGAGCAGGGCAATCGCATTTAGCGTAAAGGATGGCGGCAAAGCTTATCCCGAAGATTCTTTCGAAGCGTTCTTTTACGGGAAGACGGTTGGTCTTAAAGGTGATTATGTATTCGCTCTGGATGCAGCAGATATTCTAAATAAGGATTACGGATATTCGCCGGAGCCCGGCTGGGAGCTGTATGGAAATAAGTGGGATTTAGCTTCATGGCGAGCTTTTGATTATGAGACCTGGTCAGCTAATAATCACCGTAAGTCTGTTAAGGGTTCTGATAATCAGTTTGGATTCTGGTGGATCAGATCTGCATTTCCTCAGAAATCCAATCAGGCCGGTTATGCAGACTCTTCCATATATGTTTGTGATGTGGATAAAGATTATGTCTATGTCTCTCCCGCTTTAAATATCAAAAAGGACTCCATACTCCTTTCCACAGCAGTCTCAGGCAAAGCCGGCAAGGTAGGTGCTGAGTATAAGCTCACTGTTTTAAATAATGATATCGAGGTCAAAGTATCAGAAACCAGGCAACCCGTCATGGAAGGAAGAACAGTGGGTTTATACTATATTCTGTCAGGAGATGACGCGTATAAAGTAAACAACATGTCTGTTCTTATAACAGACAGGCTTTATCAGTTCGGTAATGCCAATAATGCTAATATCCTTTACTATGGTTCCTTAAGCGGAGAATATGATTATACAACCCCTTATGATTATGAGCCTATCGTAAACTACGGAACATTCGATCTGCCTTCAGGATTTGATATCAATGGCTGGGGCAAGGATTACTTCGTATATATTTTAGCCGAGAATGACAATGGTAAATATGTGACGGACATGGCAAGTTCTCCTTCATCTGTAGGAGCGCCTAAGAGGATGATCGAGACAGGCTGGGTCAGTGCAGGCAGTGACTGGTATTATTATGATCAGGATGGTAACCCCGCCAGCGGCTGGGAAAAGATAAACGGTTCATGGTATTACTTTGAGAATGACGGATTAATGCACAAGGGCTGGGTCGAGGGCGGCAATACCATGTACTATACGCTGGATAACGGCAAAATGGCGACCGGCTGGCAGAAGATCGGAAAGACATATTATTTTGCTGATATTTGGTATTATTTCGGCACTAACGGTGCCATGAAGACAGGCTGGCAGCAGATCTCCGGAAAGTGGTATTACTTCGATTTCGATGGTAAGATGCATACAGAATTCTTAAAAGACGGCGGAAAAACGTATTTCTTCAAGCAGAACGGTGCGATGTTCACCGGATGGATGTCATTCGAAGGGTCATATCTGTATTTCGGATCCTCCGGCGCAATGGTAACAGGCTGGCAGTATATAAACGGCAAGTATTACTATTTTGCGGAGGACGGGCTTATGGCAGCTTCTGAATGGCGTGAAGGATATTGGTTAAATGCCGACGGTTCCTGGACATATCCTTACAAAGCCAGCTGGAAGCATAATTCCACAGGCTGGTGGTACCGCGATACTTCCGGTTGGTATGCTAAGAATGGCACACAAAAGATCGACGGTGTTGAATACATATTTAATGCTGCCGGTTATTGGATAGAATAGCCGCGGTCTATATTAAGACTTGCTGATAAAACTGCCTGAGGGTTGACCGCAACTCTCAGGCAGTTTATTGAAAGGGCGTTATTTGGTGCAAGCTTCCTTATGTAAGTCTTACTGCTTATCCTTCATATGTCCATCCGTGGTCGCCATGGTAGATCATAAGTTTTTTCATGCCGCCGTCTATGCAGATGTTTTCACCGGTGATAAATCCTGCTTTCTCAGAGCATAAGAACATGACCATTTCTGCGATGTCTTCAGGCTTACCGACACGCCCTGCGGGCTGTTGTGTAGCTCTCCGTCTGAGGCTGGCTCATGCGGTCGTGTGAAGATGAGATGTTTACAATGGAAGCACCGTCAGCAAAATACGGCATCAGGAGCTTTGTCAGATAAAAAGGAGCCGTAACCCCTACGGAAAGTGCATACTGAGAATCCTCATAGCTGCACTCATCAATGCCCTTCATAAGAGGCAGCGCATTATTTATCAGGTAGTCCACATGTCCTGACTGCCCGGCGACAAAAGATGCAAACTGCTCAAGAGTATCTTTATCGGAAATGTCTCCGGCAAAAACGTCAATGCTGTGCTGGTTTTGCCGAAAAACACTGACCCGATAAAATAAGTTTTTTCAATGCCACGGGATTTCAGACCTTTTTGAACGGCAGGCTGATAGTATCCGAACCGAGAAGCTTTTTTGCATCTGCATCGTTGACCGGTGCCGTGACGGTGATGACTCCGTAGTTGTCGATGTTGCCGGTCATGGTGTCTGTACCGGACTTCAGGGTGATGACATCATCGTTCAAGGTGAACTTGCCTGAGCTCTCAAGGCCGGATGTATCGACCGTCTCAAGACTGCCTGTAACCTGGTCCAGTATCTGCTGTCTCATATCGGCATAGTCCTTGTAGCCGGCTAACTTGGCCATTGCATTGAGGCTCACGGAAGAAGTTGTTCCGAGCGTGTTGGTGATGATCTTGTCGATGTTAGTCTCCACGAATGTCTTGATGTTGCTGACGAAGGCATCGCGGTCGATGGTGACTTTATAATCGCCTTTTTGGAGCTCGAGAGTAGCCGTGATATAGATCTTGCCTTCAAGATCAGAGGGCATGCTGACGTTGAATTCCTTGGCAACATATGCCACGAACTTGTCGGTGATGTCGACTGTAGCCTCGTAGGTTCCGTCGACTGATTTGAGGTTGATGGAGAATTTCTTGTAACTTAAGAAAGCGGCGAATTCCTCTGATTCGAGATTTACCGCATACCAGGACGAACCGTTCCTTACGAGTTCGCAGGTGTAGGACAGTGTCTTGGTGTCACAGGCTTTGACGGCATCCGGTATGTCCGTGATCTTCTTGAATTCCTTTCCCGCAAGGACTTCATAGTCCGCCATGGTTATGTGCATGACTATGGAACCCTTGAGGCCGTCAATCGTCAGGGTGGACTCGTCAACTTCATATTCCATAGTGTCGAGAACGGCATCGCGGAATACGGTGTCTTCTTCGCTTGGTTCGCCGTTGACATCGAAAAGTACGGCCATGTATTCAGGGATGTTGACCATGTCTGGCGATGAGACGGAAGCGGAGTTGTTTACTGCGAGCGCTATGTCATCCGTGGTTACGGACAGGGCGATCTGGTTAGCCGTGTTGATGAGGGCATTCCTGCCGATCGCAGGCATGTGGCCCAGGAAGGAGAAGAGCTCGGTGTAGCCTTTATCGTCAAGGTTTGTCACATACCATTCCTTTTCGACCAGAGCAAATTCAGTTGTGATGGTTATCTCTTTTGTGGCGCATTTGTCGACAGCATCAGCCAAAGCCTGGGCATCGTCGTAATTGCCGCCCTCAAGGACAGCCACGTCAGCTATCGTGTAGCTTATATCGACTGAAGCCTTGTCTTTTTCGAGTTCTACGGAACTACTGTCGATGCCGGCAACGATCGTACTCATGACATGAGCTGCATAGAGCTGTTCTTCCTCAGTATATGCGCTGACATCGAGCATTTCCCGGAAGGACTTCTTGAAGTCACGGCCGAGGCCGTCTGTCTTGCGTAATATCTCAGTGGAGTCGCCGAATCTTAATGAATCAGTGAATAGCGTTGCGGCCTGAAGAAGCTTGTTCTTCCTGAACAGCGAGCAGGAACACAGGAGCGGGATCAGGACCGCCGCCGCGAGGGCAGCTGTCAGGGTCTTTGCTAATGTCTTGTTCATATGTCTTTATCCCTCATCCGGTATCTTTTAATGCTTAATAACTTATATGCTCTAATAATCTTACAATACTTACCGCAGAGTGTTGCGTCAAGGTTAATATACTGTAAATCTTGGGCGGAATGGGCTGTCCGCAGGCCCCGCCGCATTGAATTTTAATAAGGTTTTTTGTAAAATTTCATTTATAAAACTGCTGCCCTCAGGGCCCCGGAATGATCAGGGAGGAATGCTTATGGAAAAGAAGAGGCTCATTACCAGAAGTGACTTCGATGGACTTGTTTGCGCAATGCTCCTCAAGGAACTTGACATTATCGGCGACATCAAGTTTGTTCATCCTAAGGATGTTCAGGATGGCAAGGTCGATATCACCGAGAATGACATCACGACAAACCTTCCCTTCGACCCGAGGGTAGGACTTGCTTTCGACCATCACGAGAGCGAACTTTTGAGAAACAACAAGGAAGCTTTCGGCGACAAGTACATCTGCATATGCGAGAAGTCGGCAGCAAGAGTCGTTTATAACTATTACGGCGGCGCCGATACATTCAAGACAGTTACTGAAGAAATCATGCTCGCCGTAGACAAGGGCGATTCAGCTGATTTCACGGTAGATGAGATACTTAACCCGACAGGCTGGGTACTTATGAACTTCCTAATGGATGCAAGGACCGGACTCGGACGTTTCCATGATTTCAGGATCTCCAATTACCAGCTCATGATGGAGCTCATAGATTACTGCACGAACCACACTATCGAACAGGTGCTCGCTCTGCCTGATATCAAGGAGCGTACCGACATGTATTTCGAGCAGCAGGAACTTTTCAAGAAGCAGCTCGAGGAGAACGTAAAGATCTATGACAAGGTCGCTGTACTTGACTTAAGGCCCCTTGAGACGATCTATACCGGCAACAGGTTCATGATCTACGCCATGTGGCCCGAGGTGGAGATGAGCATCCACGTTGCGTGGGGCTTCAAGAAACAGAACACGGCAGTCATGATCGGAAAGTCCATCGTGAACAAGAACGGAACCACCGATATCGGCGAGCTCTGCCTCTCGTACGGCGGCGGCGGACATACCAATGCGGGCACCTGCCAGCTCGATAATGACAAGGTGGATGCAGAGCTTCCGAACATAATCGCCAAGCTCAATGAACATAAGTAAATAAGCGACTTGACGCCGGCCGAAAGCTCTTAAACAGGCTTAAGGCCGGCTAAAGTATGCATGGGGGTAAAAATGGATCTTAAAAAGGCGGCATCTGCATGTCTTTGTGTCCTCGTGACGGCAGGCTCTGCAGGATGTTACGGCAATTATGTGCTTAAGAGCAGCGAACCTGATCTTGCGCAGCTCACTGAGGCATATGTGGATGCCCTGAATGATTTTGATGCGGATGCAGTTCTCGGTCTTACATCTTACGAAGAGGATGATGAAGAATATAAAGACATAAAACGCTTCATGGATCCGGAGTTTTCGAAAGAGACATGGGGCACCGATCTGCTGCCTGTCTGCGAGTATATCGCATCCACCATCACCATGGATTATGACAGCGATGATCTTACGGTCAATAAAGGCAGATGCATTCTTCGGGTCACATATGAGATCGTCGACTGGGACAGTGTATTTGATGTTCCCTGCGGCAGCATGGATGAGCTTATTGATAATCTTAAGGCTCAGAAAGACACTGTCAGTTACGTGGGAAGACTTACTTTCACCGGGACTGATAATGATTGGAAGATATCGAAGATCTCGGATCTTTCAGAGCTCTTTGAGTTTACGAGAGCGCTGCCGGTAATACCCGAGATAAATCCCACCGAGCCGGATATCGTTGAGACAGAACCTGTTGATACGGAGCCGTCGGACATAACGCCGACGGGGATCGATCCCACGGGAACTGTATTTGCCGATACTCTTTCTAAAGCAGCCGATGATTATATCGCTGTCCTGGAGCAGAACAGAGAAGCCATTCAAAAGGTCGAGAACATCTACGGCATCAATCCGGTTGGTCTTTACGACATTACGGGCGATACGATTCCGGAACTCTACTTTTTCGCGGCTGATGACGATAAGGATAACTCTGATTCCGCAACACTCCATATCTATGCATACAGTGAATACAGGGGATGGGCACTGGAAGTGCTGAGTGTTCCCGGTATCCTTAACAACGGACAGGTAAGCGGAGAATACATATTATATTCCACAGGAAACGAACTTATCGTAACGCAGACGCACGGCGAGACGTTTACTTTGAATGTTGTTTCCCAAGTATATGATACAAGGTGGGATCAGGTATCCGCTTTCAGCCGCATGGCGGTATTTGAACGCATTTGCGAAGAGGAATATGATCCCGATACCGGTGAGAGCGCTGAGATATACCGGTACACTCTGAACGGAGAGGACATTCAGAAAGATGAATATATGTCATCGATGAAGGACTACACGGAAAGAACGGAGATGGTCCTCGGACGCAAGTTCGTCCTGAGCTCTGCCGATCCGGAGTACGGACTCATGTCCAAACCCGCAAACAGTATGTGGGGATTTGGAATTGCGGTAGAATATATTACATCATTGGTATAACCCGGCTGATATCAGGAGAGAGATATGAAGCTTAGAAAGATCATTGCATCGGTATTGTGTGTTGCTCTTGCGGCAGGTTTTGCAGGCTGTGACGATTCGAAGAAATCCCAGGAGGCCATCGAAGGTCTGATCTCGGATTATGCGGAGGCGCTGAGCAATTTTGACGGCGAAGCCGTAACCGCGCTTACGAACTGGGAAGAGGATGATACGGCTTATACTGAGACCGCGTGGCTCCTGAACGGAAGCTTCTACAAAGAGTCTTGCGGAGAGACCGCATACAAGGTCTGCAAGGCCGTTGCTGCGACCGTTTCCGTTGAGTATGAAAGCGAAGACATCAAGATAAATGACACCAAAGCTTCGGTTAAAGTTACATATAAGATCGCCGATTGGAAGAGCATATATGAAGATTCGGACTATGAATACGATGAGGCCCTGAAGAACGTAAAGAAGTCGAAAGACATCCTGTCGTTCAACAGTAAGCTCAGTTTCGAACTTACAGACGGTGAGTGGAAGATCTCCAAGATCAATGATCTCTATGATGTTTTCGCCTATACCCAGACATTCCCTTATATCGATGTGCAGCCGGATCCGGTGGATCCTGATCCCACCGATACGGACCCGACCGACCCGACTGAACCGACTGATACACAGCCTGCGGATATTTCCGTGATATACGATCAGGCGGTCAAGGAATATCTCTGGTATCTCGATCAGTACAGATACGGAATCGAGAAGATCGAGAACTCTTTTAATACCGAACCTGTAGGCATCTATGATCTCGACGGCGACGGAGTCCCCGAACTGTATTACATCACCGAGCATATGGAAGATTACAGCGGCATATTCCATTTCTGCACTTATGACGATTATTCGGGCGAGGTATTCATCCGTGCATCTATTCCCGATGTCATCTATCAGGCGCAGGGCGGCGGATATTACATCATCTACATTACCGGAGATGAACTTATCCTCACTTACACTCATGGCGAGGAGGCCCTTTTCCATGTCGAATCCGATGTTTATTCGCTCAGCAACTGGGAGCTCCTGGACCATTACAGACGTGATGTCTATTATGAATACGATCCCGTTAACGATCTCGAGATATACACATACGAGTATTACATGAACGATGACGTTGCGATCTCACAAGACGAATACAACGCGATATTCAAGGACTTCGTCAACAGAACGACGGTAGTTGTCGCAAGCAACTATTCTCCTCTTGCCGAGGATGTTGAGTATCCGCTCAACGCCAAACCCCGTTTGAACATGATGACCTACGACAAGGCCATAGAATATCTTGAGTCGCTGATCTGACGGGTTCAGGAATTTTTAGGGAGATAAATATGAAGAAAAGCAAGGTAATATCCGTAATACTCTGTATGACATTAATTGCAGGATGTACGGAACACAATGACGAGGCAGCTTACAGGGATGCCTTCTTCTCGGTACAGAGGGCAATGAACGATTTTATTGCCGGCGTCATCACTTTTGACCCGGATGAAGCACGCGAAAACACGACCTGGAGTAAAAAGGACCAGGAATACAAAGATCTGTCCCGGCTCCTGGATAAGGATTTTTATGTTGAGCAAGCCGGCAGCGATGTCGCCCAGATCTATGAGTACATAGCCTCGACCATCGTGTTCAGCTATGAGGACGAAAATATAAAGATCGACATGGAGAAAAAGACGGCTTCTGCCAAGGTAACCTACGAGCTGGTCGACTGGCAGAGCATCTTTGCCGAGACGCATTACAGTTATGACGAAGTCATGGATGACCTCAAAGCGTCAGAGGATACGATCGAGATCAAGGGAAAGATCGAATTTGAGACTGATGAACATGGTGTCTGGAGAGTCTCAAAGAGCAAGGATATCGGTGAAGTCTTCAGCTTTGTCTATTCACTCCCGGTCATTTCCGGAACAGATCCGACAGATACTACCGATACATGGCCTTCGGAAACTGACGGCACCGCATTCGCTGACAGTTATGATAGGGCAATAAAAGCGTACATTCAGATCCTGGAAGAGAACGGTGCTTCCATAAGGGCTATCGAGAATACTTTCAGTACCGATAAGACGTGCGGACTCTACGACATTAACCGAGACGGCATCCCGGAACTCTATGTGCTGATGGAAAGGCCTGACAGCGACGGTTCCGTAGGAGAGATCTCTGTGTATTCATATTTCGAATATGCGGGCGAAGCCATGGAAGTGGTCCATATTCCTAATGTTATCTATATGGCCGGAAGCGGCGGACAGTCGCTGCTCTATGAAACTGAGGGTGAGTTCATCGTCTCCGCGATCCACGGAGAGGACGTTCTGTACGGCTACTACACCTCCGTATACGACCACCAGTGGAATGAGACCACGCAGTATCTTCGCGAAGTCCATAACGACTACGATTACGATAACGACACATATCAGGTCACATATAAGTATTTTAAGGACGGAACCGAGATAACGGAGGATGAGTACGTTTCCGTATTTACGGGATTTGTCGATGATGCGATCGTGGTGCTCTCAAACGACAATTACATCGCGACCGAGGATATAGAATACAAGCTTCTCGCCAAGCCTTATATCGGCATGATATCCTGCGATTTTATGCTGGAGCTTTTGGAAAATCTCAGCTGACGATTGGAAGTAATACGATGAAGAGACTCCGGACGACGATATCGGTTATCCTTGCGGCATCTGTGATGCTGTCTTTGAACGGCTGCTTTAAGTTTTCCGGTGATCCAATGAGTCCGTCTTCGCTTGAGAAATATGCCAAAGAATCCGGTGCCCGGATGTTTGGTAACGCGCGCGATTTCTCACACGGTTATAACGACACTTACGGTGATCTCTCACGCCTTGACGACGGCTTCTGCGTCAGGGTAAAAGGCGAAGAAGACGTCAGACAGGCCCTTGATTATACTGATGACATCTCTATGTTCTATTCTGATACGATCGAAGATGCGACAGTATTCGTTACCGGCGATACGCGTGATTCACGCGTTTATGAGTGTTTCTTCGTGTCAGCGGTATTCGGCTCGGAAAGAGATGCCGAAGAATACTATGAATCAGCTGTTTCCGTTCATTCCGAATTCATTCCGGCCGATTATGACCAGATCTCATATTATTCCGCCGCGCTAGCAGAGAAGATCTTCGAAAATGATGAGGAGATGAAAAGACTCCGTGACGAGATGATAGAAGAACTTGAAAATCTCGGCGTGGATCCTGCAATTGTAGACGAGTGGTCCGACATGTTAGGCGAGATCGATTCGGTCGACGATGACCTTGTCTGCGAGTCCTTTGAAGAGGACGGCATCACATATACGCTCATGCAGGGCAAGAGCGGAAGCCTCACTACCAATACGGGAGTCTACCTCAAAGACAAGACGGTTTTTTATGTCTACGGTTTCGGGACGGAGCAGAAAGATCTGGATAAGAACATCAGTCCCGTCTGTGATGCCATGAAGGTTACTCCGCCGGGCGGACTTTGACGGTCTCTTTACTATTGGGGCGGGTTCTTGATAAAATATATAAAACTGTGAAATCGGAGGATACCGATCATGGATGCTTTATTATTTGCAAAGGCTGCCAGGGAAGAAAAGGATGCCATCCTTGAGAATTATCTGGGAAGCGCCGATACTCCTGCCGGCGAACAGATTGCAAAACTAAAGGTTGCCGGAGCAAGCGATGAGCTCCTTAGAGAAGTCTTTGACTCGGTCCTTACCGATTGTTTTTATAACATTCTCCTCGGTATAGACGGACAGATGCCGATAGGCTCCCTGGGTGAGAGAAGCTACAGGCTCCTGGCTCCCGACAGCACCGTTATCTCGAATGCGAGCGGTACACTTGCTGAAGCCGCATATGAAGCATTTTACGGTGAGGATGGCTGAGAACAGTTTAAGAAAAACGGTATTTAAGTCAGGGGTTGTCTCAACGGTGTTGGGATAACCCTTTTTACATGGTCCGGCTTATACGGGCGTCCAGACAAACCAGACGAAGAGATATCCCGTGAGGACTGCTGTGAGAGTGAAGGGGATACCGATCTTCATGAAGTCACCGAAGCTTACCTCATAGCCTTCCTTGCGCAGCATGCCGACACCGGCAATGTTGGCGGATGCTCCGATCGGAGTCAGGTTGCCGCCCAATGTGGCGCCGACCAGGAGACCGAAGAACAGGAAATGAGGTTCTACGTTCATGGCTGCAGCTACGCTCGCGAGGAGAGGGAGCATCGTTGCCACATAAGGGATGTTGTCGATAAAAGCGGATATGATGACCGAACCCCAAACGACCAACGTGAAGAGGACGAACTTGTTGTTGCCGCCGACACCTGCGATAAGGTTAGCGAGGTCATCTATGAGTCCGACTTCCTTTATGGAAGCGATAACGACAAAGAGGCCGAGGAGCAGGAGCATCGTATCGTAGTCCATAGCCTTGAGGGAGTGGACCATGCCCTTGGTGGACTTCTGCTTGAAGAGTTCCCAGATTATCGTAAGGATTCCGCATGCCATGCAGATGATGCCGTTTGTCGTGGGCGGAGTGTCAGGGATAAAGGAGGCGATGATGAGAAGGACAACGTGTCCGAGCATCGTGATCGTGGGGATGTAGTCCGTAACCTTCGTGTGCTCGTCGCTCGTTACCGGCTGGCGGTTCTTCCTGAAGAGGAACATCATGATCGGGATGGTGAGGAGGGCGCCGAACTCCGTTGCGAAGAACATTCCGATTTTCCCGTCCATCCAGAAGAAGTCGTTGAAGTTCATGTGGTCCGCTGCCGCGAGCATGATCGAAGTCGTGTCGCCGACAAGCGTTGCCGCACCCTGAAGGTTTGATGATACGGCGATCGAGATGATCATGGGGACGGGGTTGATCTTCAGCTTTTTGCAAATGGCCAGTCCGACTGGCGCTACCATAAGAACGGTGGCGACGTTGTCGATGAACGCGGAGATGATGCCGGAGAACAGTGACATTATGATCGTGACCCACATGACGTTGGGAGAGATCCTCAGGAGCGCTTCAGCTATCTTGTTCGGCATCTTGGATTCGATGAAGTAGTCCACGATGACCATGGTACCGAAGATCATCATGAGTACGTTCCAGTCGATGGCGGGAAGCACCTTGCCGAGCGGCAGGACCTGACCGATCAGCATGACGGCGGCCGCTGCCAGCGCAACGATCGCACGGCGCTTCGGCAGGATTATCATGAGCACGTACATGAGTACGAATACCGCTATGGCAAATATCTTCATCTATTACCCCTCACTTCTCTTTTGAACTGAAGACCAGTTTCTGCTGTACCGTATAACTGACGAGGAACAGCAACGTGTCTACTATACACTTGATGACCGTCTCATTGATGACCGGGAGGAGGAAGACGATAAGGCTTACGATCCCTGCGCTCAGACACATCTGGATGATAGCAAGAAGTGCATACTTGGTGAGCGAAGCGCCTTTTGAGGCGCGGCTCCTGAATACGAATTTATAATTTATCAGATAATTGTAGACTGCCGAAATGACCCTCGCACCGACCGTCGCGATGGAGACGAAGAGCAGCGGAAAGGCTTCTTTGAAGCAGAGTACGAAAAGGTGGAAAAGCAAAATGTCAATGATGAAGGACGACAGGGAGGCAAAGACGAACTTGATGAACTTCCTTCCCAGTATCCTGTATATCCTTATCGAATCCTTGAAAGGATCGAAATGAGTCTGGTGGTTCTCTTTTGAATCGTAGACTGTCTTGATCGGGATCTCCGTGAGTCCGTATCTTCCGGCGCACTCGAGGAGCATCATGGTCTCATATTCGAACCTTTCGCCCTTGCAGTCAATGAGCTCGGTCATGAACTTGAAGGGAATGCCGCGGAGACCTGACTGGGTGTCGCTGACTTTCATTCCGGAGACATAGGCGAAGACCTTGATGGTGATGGTATTGCCGAACCAGCTCTTCCAGGGGATCTCTTTTTTATTGAATTCCCTTACTCCGAGGATGAGATCGTCGGGATGCTCTTTAAGTGAGGATATTATCTCTGAGATGCATCCGGGAGTATGCTGTCCGTCGGAATCGGCGGTAACGCAGCCTAAAGCGCCGGGCATATTGTCGCGGATATATTCGAAAGCGGTCTTGAGCGCTCTGCCTTTTCCGCGGTTGGAACGGTATGAGATGAGTTTGCCCCCACGTTCAGTAATGAGGGCTTCGGCCTGTTCGAAAATGTGATCGTACTCTTCAGAAGAGCCGTCGTTGACGATGATGACGGGGCCCATGTCTTTTCCGTTAAGAGCATTGAGCAATGTAATGAGCCTGTCGTCAGGCTCGTAAGAAGGTATTACTATCGGAACAAGTGCCGAACTTTTTATCTCATCTTTTCCCATAGCAACTATATTAACATATTACCTCAGGCTGACTTTGGCTTATAAAGGACCTTGAGAAGGATCGGTGCGAGGATCGAACTTACGAGGATCATGAGGATGACCGCCGTGAAATAATCGGAGGTGATGAGCCCTGCGTTGAGACCTTTCTGCGCTGTAATGAGCGCGACCTCGCCTCTGGTCATCATGCCGATGCCGATCTTCAAAGAATCGTTCCAGTTAAATCTGCAGATCTTTGCCGTAGTGCCGCAGCCGATGATCTTTGCTATGCAGGAGACGATAACGAATGCCACGGAGAAGAACAGGAGCATCGGGTTCATGCTCTCAAAGGAGACCTTGAGGCCGATGCCTGCAAAGAATATCGGTGCAAATACCATGTAGGAGCTGACGTCGACCTTGCGCTCAACATACTTGACGTCGTGGAGGTTGCAAAGGACAACACCTGCTACATAAGCGCCCGTGATGTCTGCGATTCCGAAGAACCTTTCTGCGACATAAGCCATTATGATGCAGTAAACGAGTGCTGCTATCGGGATACGCCTGGTGTGTTCGTATCTGGCATCGAGCCACTTGAAGGTCTTGTATACGACAAAGCCCGTGATTATTGCGATCGCAAAGAACATTATGGCCTTGAGCATCGTGATCCATACGGAAGAGCCGGAGCCCTTTGCGCTCAATACGAATGTGAGGACGACGATACCGATGACGTCGTCGATTATGGCTGCGCTTACTATGGTCGTACCGACGGTGCTGCTGAGCTTACCGAGCTCCTTGAGTGCGGCTACCGTGATGCTGACGGATGTGGCGGCCATGATCGTTCCGATGAAAAGTCCCTTGATGAACTGCTCGGAACCGATAGGGCCGAAGCCGTAGAAACACATAAAGAGAAGTGCACCGAGCACGAGAGGAACGAAGACGCCTGCACAGGCGATGGCTGTTGCCTTGAGGCCCGTCTGCTTGAGTTTCTTCATGTCGGTGGAAAGACCGGCTTCGAACATGAGCATGATGACGCCGATCTCGGCCATCTTGTTGATGAAGTCAGACTGGTCGACAAAGCCCAAAACAGCAGGTCCTATAAGAAGACCTGCGATGATCTCTCCGACGACCTCAGGGGCGTGGAGCTTCCTTGCCAGGATACCGAATATCTTTGCGGTAAGGAGTATCAGAGCTATATCAAGTAAAAATGAAAGGTTTTCCAAAACTGTCACTTCCAATCAGTGTTCAAAAAGTTGCCGGAAATCTGCACCGCTACTATTTATAGCACGCAAAAAATAAAGCAACAGACTGCATATTATACAAACTTCTTCTTTTAATAAGGTGATTAAGGCGTAAAAATGTTATTATATGGTGTCAATCCATGACCTGATATAAGGTCTTAAGGGCGGAGGCATTTGATGAAACAGCTTGAATATCCTTATGATCCCGATTTTATCCTTCGCAAGAAGAAGGCGATCAGAAGAGAGCTTTTGGCAAGGGAAGGGATCCGGTATATCGAAAAGAAGATCGCCATACTGGGCGGGTCGACGACAAGCGACATCAAACTGATATTAGAGCTTTTCCTCCTGAACTACGGCATCAAGGCCGAGTTCTATGAGTCTGAATACAACAAATACTATGAGGATGCCGTTTTCGGCAATCCCGAACTCGATGAGTTCAAGCCGGACCTCGTTTTCGTGCATACAACGGCAAGGAACATCGCAAGATTTCCGCAGGTTACCGATTCGCCCGAGCAGATCGATGCCCTTATCGAAGAGACGATGGGCAGGTTCGAGCAGATCTGGAGCGCTCTCGAGCAGCGCTATAAGTGCACTGTGATCCAGAATAATTTCGAGCAGCCTTATTTCAGGCTCCTCGGCAACAGTGACTTCACGAACATTCACGGAAGGATCAACTTCATCAACAGACTAAATGACAGGTTCTGCGCTTATGCCCAGACCCATCAGAACTTCTTCATCAACGACATAAACTATGTATCCGCCGTCTACGGCATAAAGAAGTGGGCAGATCCCGGCGACTGGTACAGATATAAGTATGCGCTGAGCGTATCTGCGATACCTGACTTTGCCTTTAATCTCGCTCACATCATCAAGGCTGTGTACGGCAGGAACAAGAAGGCGTTCGCGCTCGACATGGACAATACGTTGTGGGGCGGCATCGTGGGAGATGACGGACCCGAGAATATCAAGGTCGGCCACGAGGACGCGGAGTCCGAACTCTTCACCGAATTCCAGCAGTACATCAAGGCGCATAAGGATCTGGGCATCCTTCTTACCGTCGCTTCAAAGAACGACGAGGAGAACGCTCTGGCAGGACTTGCAAGGCCCGATTCCACGCTGAAGCAGGATGACTTCATCCTCATCAAGGCTAACTGGGAGAACAAGGACCGCAATATCTCCAATATCGCTCAGGAACTCAATATCGGTGCCGACAGCTTTGTCTTTGTCGACGACAATCCCGTTGAAAGAGCGCTGGTGGAGACGCAGATCCCGGGCATTTCCGTTCCTGAGGTAGGTGCTCCCGAGACTTACATCGACGTCATCGATTCGAACGGTTTCTTTGAGGTCACGGGAATATCCGAAGAAGACCTCAAGCGCGGCGGAATGTACAAGGCCAACATGGAGCGCGCCAAGGCTTCGGCACAGTTCGAAAATTACGACGATTATCTGAAGTCGCTCGAAATGAAGGCCGAGATCAAGCCTTTCTCACCCGTATACATGGCGAGGATCGCTGAGCTTACGAACAAGAGCAACCAGTTCAATCTTACGACAAAGCGCTGCAGCCAGGCCGAGATCGAGGCTTTTGCTTCAGACCCTTCATATATCACGCTCTATGGAAGGCTCGAGGACAAGTTCGGCGACAACGGCGTCGTTGCGGTAACTTTCGGCCATGAGGAAGACGGCGTATTTCATATCGATCTGTGGCTCATGAGCTGCAGGGTGTTAAAGCGCGGTATGGAATTTGCAATGATGGATGAGCTCATCTCTGAGGCAAAATCAAGAAATATCACAAAGATCAAAGGCTATTATTATCCGACCGCAAAGAATAAAATGGTCAGTGATTTTTACGCCCTCCAGGGCTTTACAAAGATTAACGAGACAGAAGACGGATCAACGGAGTGGCTTTTGGATCTCGCTGAACCGCACAAGAGCGGCAACACCGCGATCAAAGTCAACTGACGGAAAACGTCTTTGCAAGGAGATAAGGAAATGACAAGAGAAGAAATCTACGACAAGCTTAACGAAGTGTTTCAGGATGTTTTCGACGATGAGGACATCACGGTAAACGATTCCACGGTCGCATCCGATGTCGACGGCTGGGATTCGCTTGAGCACATCAACCTGATCGTTGCTGTGGAGAGATGCTTCGGCATCAAGTTCACGATGGGCGAGACAACGGGACTCAAAAACGTCGGCGAGATGGTAGACAAGATAATCGCCCATCTCTCATAAGGAATCACGGATGTCGCTGGTATCCTCGCTCTTTCTGGTCTTTGTCGCGGCAGTACTGCTGCTCTACTACATCGTACCCAAGAACTTCCGTATCTGGGTGGTGTTGTTGGCAAGCCTCGCATTTGCGGGATTCTTAGGCTTTTACACTCTGGTCTTTGTTTTGATATCCGCGGTCCTCTGCTATATCGGAGGGCTTTTGGCAGGTCCTTCGAAGAGCAATGCTTTCCGCAATGTCTTTACCGTGATCACTGTGGTGATAAACATCGCGCTGCTCTGTGCCGTCAAGTACTACAACGTAATCGGGCTTGCGGCTGAGAGATTAAATCTCCTTTTCGGCGCGACAAAGGATACGAATACATTCTTCCTTTATGCGGTCCCCGTAGGAATGTCTTTCTACGTTCTCCAGACAACAGGCTACATTCTGGACTGCAGATGGGAGAAGATCGCACCCGAAAAGAACTTCTTCAAGGTGCTCCTGTTCTCGACATATTTCCCGCAGCTCATGTCGGGTCCTATGAATACTTATGCTTCGCTTTCGGCAGAGTTCGAGAAGGCGAAGGAAGTGAAGTTCTCCTTTTCGCGCATCGCCGACGGAGCCGTCAGGGTGGCGTGGGGTTTCTTCAAAAAGCTCGTAATAGCCGAGCGCGCTGCGATCGTGGTCAACATGGTCTTCGGCGACCACCAGGTCTTTACCGGGTGGTATGTGCCGATCGGCGTGTTCTTTTTTGCCATCCAGCTCTACTGCGATTTCTCTGGATGCATGGAAGTCGTCATTGGCGTATCTCACATGTTAGGCATCGAACTGCCCGAGAACTTCAACTGTCCGTTCTTCTCGAAAACAGTCAAGGAATACTGGAGAAGATGGCATATCACGCTTGGAGCATGGCTCCGTGACTACCTCATGTATCCGATCCTCAAGAGCGAGCCGCTGATAAAGATCGGCGACTGGTCGAAGGCAAAGTTCGGCAAGAAGAACGGCAAGAAAGTGCCCACATATATCGCCCTGTTCATCCTCTGGTTCGCAGTCGGTTACTGGCACGGCGGTCTTTGGAACTATGTCATCGGTTCGGGTATCCTGCATTTTATTTATATCGTGCTCGGCATGATCTTCGAACCTCTTTTCAAGAACATCCGTCCTAAGATCGGTGCTGACAAACTTTATTTCAGGATATTCCAGTCCGTCCGCACATTTATACTTATGCTCACGGGCTTTGTATTCTTCAGGTCGGCAACGGTCATGGATGCACTCGACATGTATGCCGCTATTTTCCGCAGGGGAGGCGCTGCTCTCAACTGGGCGAATTTCTCCTCTTCGGGCATGAACCTCTCAAACCTCATCGTGCTTATTGCTGCCGTGCTGCTCGTTGCCGCAGTTGATGCATATAAGTACGTTCCAAGTGAAGACGCCGAGCCCAAGTCGGCCATCGCTTTCTTAAGGAGCAAGGGAACAGTTCTTTTGTGGGCAGCATTTATGGTGCTCGTAGTTGCAACGTTGATATTCGGAATGTATGGCCTTGGCTATGATTCCGGTTCATTTATATACGCCAGGATCTGACGAAGGAGGATTTTAAACATGAACATTGTTTGTCTTGATATGGAAGGTGTTCTGGTACCTGAGATATGGATCGAGTTCTCGAAGAAAACAGGTATTCCCGAACTTACACGCACGACCAGGGATGAGCCTGATTACGATAAGCTCATGCACTGGAGACTCGGGATCTTAAGAGAGCACGGTTTGGGTCTTAAGGAGATCCAGGACGTTATCGCCCAGATCGATCCTCTCCCGGGCGCGAAGGAATTCCTTGATGAACTCAGGAAGGACATGCAGGTCATCATCATAAGCGACACGTTCACGCAGTTCGCCATGCCTCTGATGGCAAAGCTCGGTTATCCGGCTCTTTTCTGCAACTCGCTGATCGTCGGTGAGGACGGCATGATCGAGGACTTCAAGATGAGGATCAGCGATTCAAAGCTCTCAACGGTCAAGGCTCTGCAGTCCATCGGATTTGACACCATCGCATCTGGCGACTCCTATAACGATCTCGACATGATCAAGGCTTCGAAGGCCGGATTCCTCTTTAAGAGCACTGAGAAGATAATCGCTGACAACCCGGACATCCCTGCTTTCGAGGAGTTTGATGAACTCCTTGCAGCGATAAAGGCAGTTCCGGATTCCAACTGATGATTGGCGGATAACTGATTCCTGTTTTTGAGGGCATCTCCTTGAAAGTAAGGAGTGTCAGTCTTTATATGCTTTCGGAAGGTTCCAGCCGTAGTGCGCCGCACAGTATCTGATGATGCAGACGAAAATGAATCCTGCGAGCATGGCGGCTTCGGCAGAACCCGTGAAGTAGTGGATAACATAGACGACAGCAGCGCCGACGATCGAGGCGCATGCGTAGATATGCTTTACGAAGATGTATGGCATCTCGAGCGATAAGGCATCTCTTAAGACTCCGCCGCCGACACCTGTAACGACACCGAGGAAGATTACGAGAAATGCGTTGTTTGCGTGTGTTCCGAGAAGACCGGTGTGGACACCGTCGGCGGTAAATGCGGCCAGACCTATCGTATCAAACCAGAAGAAGACCTTCTCATAAATGGCGCGTGTCCTGTCTGAGATCTCGCGCTTTTTCTTGTGCTGCCACCAGACGAATATGAACGTGATGTTTGCTGTGACGGCCGCTATGATTACGAACAACGGATTTTTAAATGCGGTAGGAGGCGTGGAGCCTGTTACGACATCCCTGATTATCCCTCCGCCTGTGGCCGTGAGGAGTGCGAGGATATTAACGCCGAAGACGTCCATTTTCTTCCTGATCCCGGCCATGGCACCTGACACTGCAAAAGCCACAGTGCCGATGATGTCTGTTATCAAGATGAAGAGTCCGGTATCCATAGAAGCAATTATATATGTTTTCAAACGGAATAACAGTTGCTTATTTGACAGTTATCCTTACTGTAAATAAAATAAAGCAATCTATTTGCAAACGGAGATAAACAGGAACATGGCGGCAATTACAGACTGCGAACACCTCGTACAGTATTACGAGACGGACCAGATGGGTGTTACCCATCATTCCAACTACATCAGGTGGTTCGAAGAGGCCAGGACCAAGCTCTTTGAGGAGATCGGACTGGGATACAAGGGAATGGAAGAGATGGGGATAATAAGCCCCGTCGTAGGACTTACCGCCAAGTATAAGACGATGGCCAGGTATTGCGACACGGTAGTCATACGCGCCGAGATTACCAGATATACGGGCGTAAGGTTTGATATCAAATACACTGTTTTCGACAAGGAGACAGAGCAGGTAAGATGTACGGGAACAAGCGAGCATTGCTTCATAAGCCGCGAGGGGAAGGTCCTCTCGCTTCAAAGGACGAATCCTGAGGCTCATGAGAGATTCGACATGCTCGTAAACGGAAAGGAAGGCTGATTATGGCAGACATCATCATCGTAGGTGCGGGTCCGGCAGGACTTTCGGCAGCCATTTATGCAAGACGCGCAGGAATGGATACGGTCCTTTACGAGGGCGAGATGTATGGCGGCCAGATCGTCAACACGCCCGAGATTGAGAACTATCCGGCCATTGCAAAGATCTCAGGCTTTGATTTTGCAAATGACCTCTATAACCAGGCAATCAACCTGGGCGCAGTCCTTGAATTTGACCGCGTCGCAGCCGTCGAAAAGACTGAGGGCGGCTTTGAGGTAACACTTGATTCAGGCAAGAAGGATACCGCCAAGGCTGTCATCCTTGCAGTCGGCGCGTCCAACCGTCATCTGGGCATTGCAAGGGAAGACGAGCTTCTCGGCAAGGGCATTTCCTATTGCGCCACATGCGACGGTTCGTTTTATAAGGGCAAGACAGTTGCGGTTAACGGCGGCGGAAATACTGCTGTAGAAGATGCCATATATCTTGCAGGTATCGTGGACAAGGTATATCTTATACACCGCAGAAACGAATTCAGGGCTGAGGATGTGCTTGTAGAAGCGGCAAAGAAACTTCCGAACCTTGAGATCGTAACGCCTTATACGATTGGGACCCTTTTGGGCGAGCCCAAGCTCTCAGGCGTTGAGGTCATCAGCAAGGAAGACGGCAGCAAGTTGACGATCGATGTTGACGGTCTTTTCGTTGCGATCGGCCAGGAGCCTAAGACAGCTGATTTCAAGGATCTTGTCACACTGCAGGGCGGATACATCGAAGCAGGCGAGAACTGCAAGACAAATGTCGAAGGAATCTTTGCTGCAGGCGATGCGAGAGTCAAGAAGGTAAGACAGCTTACGACGGCCTGCGCTGACGGTGCGGTTGCGGCACTTGCTGCGATAGACTATATCAAGCTCGGTGTTTGATAAAAGAGATAACAATTTGTTGGAGGAATATATGTACAGAAATGTTTTCGACGTGCTTGAAGAGAGAGGTTACTTCTCACAGGCAACACACAGAGATGAGATCTATGAGTTATTGAGCAAGCCCGGTGTTTCTTTCTACATCGGATTTGACCCTACTGCAGATTCACTTCACGTAGGTCACTTCGTTCAGATGATGGTAATGAGCCACATGCAGAAGGCAGGTCACAGACCTATCGCTCTCATGGGCGGCGGCACGGGTATGATCGGCGACCCTTCCGGACGTACCGACATGCGTCAGATGATGACAGTCGAGACCATCGACCACAACGTTGAGTGCTTCAAGAAGCAGATGGGCAAGGTCGTTGATTTCTCTGACGGCAAGGCTCTCATTGTTAACAACGCCGACTGGCTCAGAAATCTTAACTACATCGAGTTCTTAAGAGAAGTCGGTGCACATTTCTCAGTAAACAAAATGCTTACCGCTGAGTGCTACAAGCAGAGACTCGAGAAGGGTCTTTCCTTCCTTGAATTCAACTACATGCTCATGCAGGGCTACGACTTCTACTACCTCCACGAGAAGTACGGCTGCGATCTTGAGTTCGGCGGCGACGACCAGTGGTCAAACATTCTCGCAGGCATGGAGCTCGTACGCCGTAAGAAGGGCGAGTCCGTTTACGGTCTTACATTCACTCTCCTCACAAACAGCGAGGGCAAGAAGATGGGTAAGACTGCTAAGGGTGCAGTTTGGCTCGATCCCGAGAAGACACCCGTATTCGACTTCTACCAGTACTGGAGAAACGTTGATGATGCTGATGTCATCAAGTGTATGAAGCTCCTAACATTCCTCGAGATGGATGAGATCAACGAGTATGCAAAGCTTAAGGATTCAGCTATCAACGAGGCAAAGAAGAGACTCGCTTACGAAGTTACAAAGATCATTCACGGCGAAGAGGCAGCAAATATTGCAAAGAAGACTGCAGAGGATCTTTTCGAGAACGCAGGAAGATCTGAAGACATGAAGACAACTGAGATCA
>CAMVGO010000038.1 GCA_947167045.1 uncultured Clostridia bacterium | reverse complement strand
TTTACAAGGTATCGTTTTCTAGAAAAAGTCTTCAAAAACGATATCAGCTGACTTTCCAAGATATCGTTTTCTAGAAAAAGTCTTCAAAAACGATATCAGCTGACTTTGCAAGATATCGTTTTCGGGAAAAAGTCTTCAAAAACGATATCAGCTGACTTTCCAAGATATCGTTTTCGGGAAAAAGTCTTCAAAAACGATATCAGCTGACTTTGCAAGATATCGTTTTCGGGAAAAAGTCTTCAAAAACGATATCAGCTGACTTTCCAAGGTATCGTTTTCGAGAAAAAGTCTTCAAAAACGATATCAGCTGACTTTGCAAGGTATCGTTTTCTGAAAAAAGTCATCGTTTACGATACCTTCGAAAAGCCAAAGTATCAAAATCAGCAATAATCTTTCATTCTCGATACCAACCGAAACTCAAGGTATTGAAATACCGTAAATCATCTCATTTCCGATACTTTTACGCGGTGACCGGGAACAAACAAACAAACAAACCAACCAACACACGCCCCCGCGGTCCCTAAAAAACTTCAGAAATCTATAACCTTATCGCAGATCTCCAATGCAGCGGGGCGGTGGGTAACGATGATGACCGTCTTGTCTGTAAGCGCGCGGAGATTGGTGAGCACCTGGCGCTCGGTATTCTCGTCCAGGGCGGAAGTCGCCTCATCAAGCAGAAGAACCGGAGCACCTGAGAATATGGCGCGCGCGATCGCGATCCTCTGCATCTGGCCTTCAGATAGGCCGGTGCCGCGCTCGCCCAGCACGGTGTCGATTCCGTTGTCGAGTTCACTTATGAATCCGTCTGCGCAGGCGATCTTCAGAGCTTCCATTATGCGTTCGTCGTCGCCTGAGGAAGATCCGTCCGCGAAGCTTACGATCTCCCTGACCGTTCCGCTCATGAGCTTGTTGCCTTGCGGAACGTAAGCGAAGATGCGGTGCCACTGAGAAGTGATGCCGGTGGTGTTGCCTTCGATATCGCGGAAATAAACGCTGCCGCCGTCTGTTTTGTAGATGCCCATGAGGAGCATCAGGGCAGTGGATTTGCCGCAGCCGCTGTGGCCTTTAAACGCGACATATTCGCCCTTGGAAAACTCGAGATTTAATCCGTTTACGGCGACGGGCATATTCTCCTTTGAGAGTCCGTTGACGACGTTAGTGGCGGGATAGTAAGTGTATGAGACGTCCTTCAAGCCGAATGATGCAAGGTGATTGTCGTAGAAGTCGTGGACCTCGTCACGGCTCTTTGCGTCGACGGCGAGATCGTCTTCGAAGCTTTCGATCTCCATGAGTCTTTCGGCACTTGCGATCATCTGATACCAGCGCGGCAAATAACCGGTTATGTTTGCAAAAGGTGACTGGATCTGGGTGATGAGCTGCGTGATCGCGGTGAGCGTACCGTACGAGATGGCACCGGTGAGGATGCCGTAGCCGCAGTAGATGACACCGAAGAGATACATGCCGTTCATGGCACCGCCGAAGCCGAAGTTGCAGATGTTCGAAAAGCGCATTCTCTTCATGCGGGCCTTTTTATGCTCGCCGGCCTTCAAACGTTCTTCTTCCTCGGTCCTGTCTTCGGCTGCAAACGACCTTATGACCATGAGGCTCGAGATGCGTTCCTGGAGGAAGATCCTTAAGGCACCGTCCTTTTCCTGGACGTTCTTGTGGAGCTTTTTCATGTTCTTTCTGAAAGCGAAAGTGAGCACTCCCAGGAGTACTCCCAAAGGTATTACTATGAGTGCGAAACGGGTGTCGAGGATCGTGATCATGACGAGTGCAGAGAGCATCTTCACGGCCATGCCGGCAAAGCCCGGAACGATCTCCGTATAGTTGTTTGCGATGAGCATCGTGTCGCTCGTCAGACGGTTTAGCCATTCGCCCGAGTGTACGGCGCTGACGCGTCCGAAATCTTTCCTAAGGATGTTGTGCATGAGGCGTTCTTTGAACAGATTCTCGAATGTCGCGCGCGAGAGCTCCGAGAGCCATCTGATGAGCGCGGAGAATATTAACTGGACAAGTACGAGGCAGACGATGCAGATGACGTTATAGACAAAGCCGTGCAGGTTTTTTGCGACCGCACTGTCGACGATGCTCCTTAAAAAGAGTGCGTAGAGAACGCCGCTCGCGCCGTTAAGGCACTGAACGATTGTGAGCAGGAGGATGTATACCTTTTTGCTCCCAGGTACTTTAAAAAGCCATCTTACCGCGCTCTTCTGCATCTTCTCACAAGTCTTCCCAATAAGCTCTTAGCTTTCATAAATATAACACGAACAGGGTAGAGGAAATACCACGCCCTTGAATAGAACCTGTAACCGAAACCGTTGAGGTCCACCTCTTTGCCGTTCCTGACAAGTGAGGTCAGGACGCCCAATATCTGCTCTTCTTTGATGCCGTATTCCTTGCGCAGGCAGTTGTCGCCCAGAATGACGTAACTGTCCTCGCATACCTTTACCACGCGGTGAAGGACATACTGATCGCCTCTCTTATAGAGCGGCACGTCATATTTCTTCAGTCTTCCCTCAGGCTTTGAGATTATGATGATGTCCCTGTCCTGTTTTATCAGGGGACGCATGCTGACACCGACGTTCCTGTAGACGAGCTTTCCGCTGCGTTCGAGTTCCTCTTCGAAGCTCACCATAAGATCACCTGCTCATGAACTCGTAGGAGAGTTCGGCTGCGGATATGTCCATGTTGCAGCCCAGGCGGTACAGCCCGACTGAATCCGCGAGCCTGTCGATGAGGGGCAGAGTCATCTGCAATGCTGATACATCATTAGGACGGTATGTCTGCTGCATGAGCATCGGGTATGCTTCCTTCTTGGTTATCTTTTCGATGTGATTATCCGTTGAACGCTCGAGGATGCATATGGCTTTGAGCGGAACGGCAATATCCGTCGACAGTCTGTGCTTGCCGTCGTAGGGCGTGCCGTAAGCTACGGTCACATCGCCCACATGCAGCAGGGGCTTGTCGTCGTTAACCATAATGGCGCGGTCGCCCAGAAGCTTTCTCCAGAGTGACGCGTGCGTGGATTTTCCCGTGCCTGAACTTGCAGCGAAAAGGTAAGCCTGACCGTCGACAGCGATGACCGATCCGTGAAACAGTATCGTGCCGTAAGCGGGCATCTTCTCGCAGATCTTGCGGTAAACGGCGAGTTCTTCCAGATACGGGTCGTGCCATGTCTTTATTTCTGAACGGCTGCGCTCGTATTCGATGTCTTTTTCCGTTATCGTCACGATGAGCTCTGCAGGCGCATCTGTCCTGTAGAAGGCGCAGTAACGGTGAACATCCTCATAAAGGGAATTCACCTCGACGACCTTGTCTGCGAATCTGTATCTGCCGGTAAAAAGTCCGCTCATTCTATAAGCGCACCGATCTTCCTAAGTTCGCTGATGACGTGGCTGACATCCTTTTCGATAACGCCCTCGGGTGCGTCGAAACGCTCCCTCATCGCTTTTACGATATCTTCTTCGGTCGTTTCTTCTTTGAGCAGTTCGACGATGGTGCCCAGCGTCCTGTTGCCGCGAACCATTCCGGAGAAGTCGTTATTCGATGTCGGGACGAGATAAGACTCGTCGGAAGTTGAGTGCGTAAGGAATGAAGGATTGAGTTTCATGTGTCAGCCTCTCGTATGATTTTTTGATATTTTAACATAAAAGAGGCTGACGTCTTCATCATGTGTTTACCCTCGTTCGTCCACGTATGTCTGCGTTCTGTCGTTGATTATCATTATGACCTGGTCGAGGTTTTTCTGCCCGGAGAAATAGGCGGGCAGTTCTTCTTCCAGGATGATGCCGACAGCCGTGTCCATGGATGAGACGGAAGTGCAGGAGAGTATTATGTTCTCGAAAGCATCCACTGCGGACGGATCTACCGTGCTCCAGGGATACCCGTATAACAGACGTTCAGACTGCGGAATTTCGTCTTTGATCCTGTTGTAGGTTCTGTTGTAGTCTTCGACCGATGCAGCTGCGGTTTTCTCATACGCTTCGATTCTGACCGGAGTATAACCCTCGCAGTCGGCAAGGCTTTCCTGGATATCTTCAGAAAGAAGTGTCTTAACAAAAGCGATGCATGCGTCTTTTTCTTTTGTCTGAGCGGATACTCCTATCGAAGTCCTTACGACTATCTCGGGACCTCTTTCTTCGCGCGAGGGGAGACCCAAGACCCTCATGTCGCAGATGGAGTCGGAATAACGGTACATGGCCATAGGGAACGAGATCCCGTATTCGACCTCTGCCGTCAGGCTTTTCGCCTCGATCGGCAACATATCATATGAATCGCCGTCCTGCATGATGTCGAAAACATTTTCCGAGGCATATTCCGCGACGGCGCGGAAATCCGGATCGTTGAAATCGACTTTGTTGTTATTAATGAACCTGTCTGTTATTCCCGAGAGACAGATCGTAGTGAAAAAGAGCTTGCTCTTTCCGAGCTTATCCTCGCCGTTGCAGGTGGTCTTTACGAATTCCTTATACTCATCGAAAGTAAACCCTTTCTGGTCCGCTCTTACATTTGCCCTCCCGGTAAAGACGCCTTTTACTTCAAATCCCAGAGGTACCTGGTACAGTTTGCCGTCTTTTTCGGATGCATCGATAATGTTGCCGAAAAGCCCACTAGTCTCAAGCTCCGGTATCAGGTCTATAAGATATTCATCCTTGTTCAGGTTAGAGCAGTCCGTGCCGTTCAGGAGCAGATCTGGTCCGTCTCCGGATGAAACATCCACCATCAGCTGATAGAGAAGTTCGGCTTTGCGTTTCTCCATCTTTTCAGCAAAATCATCGTCGAAGATGCTTATTCCTTCACCGTTGCCTTCGGAGGTGACTGAATACCTGTAATCGAACTTTATGAAGTAGTCCGGGTTCGTGTCATTATATTTCCTGACGGCTTCACAGATCGTGTAGTCGCTTCCGTCGATAATGGCTGCGTTGAGCACTTTCTTGCCCGCGTTGGGATTTGTCTTTTCTCTGGTGAGGACAAACAGTTTTTGCGTTGCGGGACTGTAAAAGCCGTAATGCTTTGATGTCAGAAAATAGTCGGTAGCGAGGATTATCTTGTCTTCCGTCATTGTCAGGAGCGACATGTATTTGCTCTCCACGCGGTTTATGTTGCACGAATCAAATGAGAACAGTTCGACTGCCTTCTCCTGTTCCAGATCAAGTTTGCTTATGTTGCTCTCGCAGACCGTTACATTTCCGACACCGGCGATATAAGTCATGTTCTGCAAATAGGGAATGAGCCAGTCGATATTCTTAACACATTCTGTCGCCGTGCCCTTTTCCATATCCACGTCAAAACTCAGGATATCGGATGAAGCGTTAGGACTTCCGATTATCAGAGCTTTTCCGTTTCCGCAATAAACAAAGCCCCTCAGAAAAGACAGATCGACATCTTTAAAAAGAGTCCTGAAATCCAGAGTGACTTCGCTTCCGTCAGGTCTTGTGATGACGAATACATAAGTGAATCCTGAAGCCGTATCAACGGAATAAGCCCTTATGTAATATCCTTCGAATTCATAAAACTGCTCGACAGGATAAGTCTGCTGGACTGGCGGTATGTTGGCGCTCTTTTGGGAATGGGATACGACCTCTCCGCTTTCGAGATCTATCGTGATGTTGACGGTCTTTATGTTCGGAGTAAAGCCGTCTTCCGACGGAAGATAGGCATTGACCGGCATGGTCACCTTTCCGTCCTCGACTTTAAAATCCTCCTGGATGGTCCAATTGCCCTGATAGATGCTTCCGTCTTCGGGATCCTTTATGTCAAATACCTTAGAATCCGTAAACGATTTCCTCAGGTCTATCGATCTTTTCAGGGAACAGTCTTCCCCGTATACGTCGATGTTGCTGATGAAAAGCGCGTCGTAATCGATCTCGAATGCCTTAGCATCTTTGGGAGGTTTCATGGCACCGTTGACATAGTACACGATGTTGCCGTCCGATGTCCCCGCAAACTGTGTGTTTGCCCATTCGATGTCGTCACGGTTGTTGTACTGGGCTCCGATAACCGCCTGGCTGACCGAGAACCACGGATCTTCCTTTGATATGGAACCTTCAGGATCTTTCTTGCCGCTGCATCCCGTGATTGCTGATGATACGAGAATAACCGTAGCCAAAACTGCGGCAGTTGCCTTTTTGCTCTTATCCATAATAATTATCCCCATAATTATTTCGATGAAGCCATAGGGAAATCCCTCTGTCATTTTTATTCTATATCTGCGCGAAAAAAGAGTCTGCGGAATTATAGGCAATTTATAAGCAAAATCCTCTGAACGGAGTGCTTCATGTCCCGTGTGATATAATGTCCCAAACCAAAAGGGGAGATATAGACTGATGAAAAGATTCATTTCGGTAATACTTTGTGCGTCGTTCGCATTTGCGGCAGCTTCATGCGGATCGGCGAAAGAAACATTTAACAGTACGATCATCGATTCCGTACAGACTACGGTCGAAACGGAGAAAGAAACCGTCAAAGATAATGACGGCGGTAAGACCGGATCCGGCTTAACATTTTCGACGGCTGACAGGAACGGAAAAACTTATGACGAGAGCATCTTCAAAGACTGCAAGGTCACGATGATAAATTTCTGGGAGCCGTGGTGCGGTCCCTGTGTCGGCGAGATCCCGGATCTTGAAAAGCTCTATGAGGAATTCAAAGACGAGGATTTCCAGATCATCGGAGTCTATTCCGAGACTGAGATGGAGGATGAGGTGGACGAGATCCTCAGCTCATCCGGAGTAACGTATCCCATCCTGCGCTACACGTCAGAATTCGATCAGTTTGACAGCGGATATGTACCGACGACGGTCTTTATCGACAGCGACGGAAATGTGCTCACCCTGTCTAACGGCGAAGATAATTTTGTCGGCTCGAGGTCTTTTGAGGAGTGGGCCGAGCTGGTCAGATTCTTCCTCAAGTAAGTCAATATGCGCAGGCATGTTCTGACTATCGTTTTTATTGCGGCCGGAGTGATACTCATCATCGTGGGTATCGCTTTAGGTCACCCTGCCCAGGTTCTTACCAAGGCGGCAAAGATATGCATGGAGTGTGTCGGGCTTGGCTAAGAAGTGGATAAGACATTCGATACAGGCTGTGGCGACACTGCTGCAGAATGCAAACTTCAAAGGCTTTTTTGAAGGTAAGATCTATACGGGTCCCTCAAAATCCGTCTGCGTTCCGGGTCTGAACTGCTATTCATGTCCGGGAGCGGTAGGCGCGTGTCCTGTCGGATCTCTTCAGAATTACCTAAGCGGTCTGAAGTTCAAATTCCCGTACTATGTCGTTGGCATTCTTATCTTCGTCGGTGCACTGATCGGACGCGCCGTCTGCGGTTTTCTTTGCCCGTTCGGCTTCCTTCAGGACCTTCTGTACAAGATCCCTTTCTTTAAGAAGAATGAATTCAAGCTCGACAGATATCTCAGGTATTTCAAGTATGTCGTGCTCGCGTTATTCGTGCTCATACTTCCGTTCTGCTTCAAGCTCACGCCCTTTTTCTGCAAATACATCTGCCCGTCGGGAACGGTGGCAGGAATTTGGCTTGCAGCCGCCGACAAACAGGTCGCGGAACGGCTCGGTGCATTGTTTGACCTGAAGCTCGTAATACTTGGTCTGATACTCGTGGGAAGTCTCATAGTTTACAGACCGTTCTGCAAATACATCTGTCCTTTGGGAGCGGTCTACGGATTCTTCAACAGGATATCACTCTACAGGATGCATCTTGATAAGAACAGCTGCGTCAACTGCAAAGCATGTGCAAAAGCCTGCAAGATGAATATCGATCCGAGCGTAAAACCGAACAGCTGCGAATGCATACGCTGCGGAGACTGTGTCGCCGCATGCCCGCATAAAGCTCTCAGTCTGAGGGTGGGAGAGAAGAAAAAATAACCTTTTCCGGGATTTATACAGTCATGATGAAGCTCTTCTGCATGACCATCAGAGCAATGCTCGCCACCGCAAACATCAGAGCGATACCGCATATGATATAGACCGCTATCGAACGGTTGGTCCTGTGATTTCTTACAAGTCCGGCAAGGCTCATAACGAGTCCCGGAAGGAAGCCGATACCGACGAGGACAAAGTCCTTTAGGAACATCTCGATCAGCATTGTCGCACCGAAAAGAACCACGGTGTATGCGATCGATAAGATCATTAGCATTTTGTCATTCTGCTTTAAAAAGCCTGCATAGAATACCGCTGCAAGTCCAAGGAGCGCAGCAGCCGCATAAATAATCTCAAGGATGTTCGTGCCTATAGGCAGCCCGTTCATCGTGAGCGAGCTCAATATCGAAATGATCCCGGTGACTATAAGAAATGCTTTGTTCTTCATCCGCTGACTCCGTGGCATAGTGTTTTCACAGACACACTATACCACTACTGAAGGTCTTAAACTGTGTCGAATCTCAGATCCCAGGCTCCGCATTTGCTGCAGTGGAACCAGTCGTGATCGCAGTTGACATCCAAAGGCGTTTGCTGAATGTCTTCCCAGCGCGGTCCTGTCGCGCCGCAGCGGACGCATACGACGCACGGTTTGTTTTCGCTGTCGTATCTGTAGGATGAATAGAATCCCGGACGTGACCATTTGTGTTTACCGTTGAAATGGCATGTGCACGGATCTGAGGCCGCTTTCGCGGAAAGCTCTTTGCCGCAGCTGCAGCGGTAGGTATCAAACCAGTCATTGCCGGATCTGTACGAGGTTACATACTCTGTATAGTGGTGACAGTGACCGTCAAAGCCCGTGGAAGGGGATCTTCCGGTATTCATCGAACCTATTCCGAATACAGCATAGCGGTGGCCTTTGGCGTTAATGAGGACTCCGAGCCCGCAGTTCGCGCCGGAGTAGAATATGTCGTTTACAGACTGGGCTGTTATCCCGGTCATGAGAGAAGCGTAGTGGGGAGCTGATCCCTTCCAGCTGTTAACGATCCAATAAGCGATCTCTGAAGCAGTTTCCCCGAGCTCGCCACCTTCATAGATGCATTCGGATCCGAGTCCGTTTCCGCTCGCGGAATCGTGACTGAAATCTTTTGTTATCTCAACGCATCTTATGTGGGCTTTCGCGGTCAGCGCGTCACATCTGACCAACGGAACATAGAAGGTGGATGAAAGCGATACTGCATGTTCCTTGCGCAGTCCGTTGATGAGTCTGACGCATTCTTCTTCAACGTCATTTCTGAAGACATATGAGGGAGTTGTTTCGGCTGCGCCACTTACACCGAGTTTCACGCCGTCTATGGTTGTGTTGCATGCCATCCTGCCTGACGCATAGAAGTAGTAGTTTTTACCGTCGATCTTCTGCCAGTCGGTTACCATCGCGCCTGATGCCGATAAGTAATACCAGCTGCCGTCCTTTACCCAGCCGGTGATCATCTTACCGTCTTTGTAGAAATAGTAATCACCGCCGTCTTTTACCCATCCGTCTGATGAAGCGGATACAGGTGTGGCAGTTATCTTTCTGAACAGATATCTTCCATACTCCAGCATGTCAGAAGCCGTGTCAGCGACGGCTGATCCGAAGCCCGAATATATTGCTGCCTTGACGGCGGGAGCAGCTTTCTGTCCGCTTGCTGTTTTCTCATGCAGGACAAGGGCTTCGGCGATCTCCATCTCATCTTTTCCTTCGGACTGCATGACTCTGATGATGCTTATCTCTTCATCGGAAATATCAGCCGCGTCAGCCGGTCTCTGAGGCCTGTTGCCGCATGCCGTAAGAACTGAAAGCGACATGGCTGCCAGGACTGACAATGCTAATACTTTCTTCAACATACGTGCATCTCCCTTGATCTTTCTGATTACACTATAGCATGCCCGGAAAAAACGTGTATGTTAAAAATGAACGCGCTGATCACCGTCTTGAAAAGATCTTACGTGCAAGGAAACAGACCGCATACTCGGCAATGAGTATCAGGATGACAAGAACAGCAAGTCCCAACAGGTAGAATTTATCTCCCGTTATCCCGTAGATCCACTGAAGAGGAGATCCTTCGGGCGGGTAGTTAAGGAACATATAATTCGTTCCCGCCATACGGTCGAGGAAATATACCGGAGGAGTGACAATGAGCAGGAACAGCATGTGGTACCAGAAGTGCGAGGCAGACACGCTGACTTTCTTTTTGACCAGAAGCAGGAGAGGAATGAATACCGTAAGCGAATGGGTCAGAAAACAAAGTATCGGCAGATAGGACCAGAAAGGCCTGTAGTTCCAGTCCGGGAATAGAAGCGCGCCGGCAGCTCCGGGCATTATCAAAAGGAGAGATATCTCGGAAAAGAATCTACGCACTTTGCCGTGTGAGAAAGATGCGGCGAGATTTACGAAGATGCCGAGATTGCAGAGATGCAGAGGAAGGAATCCCATGATGTCCCCGCCGTCTCTTATAAGGAGAAGATCCTGAAGTGTTTCTCCGAAAAGAGCGGCGAAAGATAGTATCCTTGCAAGTGCAACCGCTTTCACGTCACTGAGTTTTTTGGATAAAACCAGTCCTGCAGACACCGCGGCCATGATAAACAGCAGCGTCAGAGTGTGTTCGGGTCCGAAGTGCTCAAATGCGTTCATGTTTTTTCTCTTACGTTCTGTGTCTGCGGACGGTGCCGGAGCGGTCGTGCCCATGATATTATCTTTGTATCAGGGAAACATCCCGTTTCTTATTATACGCCTTGAAAAAGCATCGTTTATAGCAGGCCGGAGTCAGGTTTGAAATGAATGGTGCAACATTTTCATTTATCTGTCTGTATTTAAGATATAACGAACAGACAAGGGGCCGAAGGACTATGAATAAAGGATTGAAAACTGTATTGACCGTTGTGGGAGTAATCGCGGGTTTGGGAGTGGTGACCGTTCTTCTGACGTGCCCTCTGATCCCCGCCACGGGTAAGGTGGTCAAGTCGATGCATAACCGTCCCAATATCCAGGCAGAACGCCTTGAAGAAGAGATATCTGCAGTGGTCAACGGAGATGATGCTCCGGTAAGTAATTCCAATCCCCTGGAAGGCGCGACTGCCGATGTGTATGAGAAGATCACGGTCCAATACTACGCTTACGGAAAGGAATATACGGTTGATTACGAATGGTCGAAGACGGTGGAATACAATCCTTCGGGAGATTATCTGCATTTTGACGGCGATCAGGTCGAGCTTTTATATAATCCCGTCTTTCCCGGCAACGTGAAGATCCTCGACTGATAATTCTCTTCAAGTCCATGCACATAAGCCCGTCCCGTTTTGGTATAATCCTTGAGTCGTTAAACAACATCGCGACAGAAAACGGGGGACGGGATAATGGATAACGGAAAAGAACTTGAAAAGACTTTCGATACCGCGGCATCAGCATACGATAAGATGAGGCCCGGGTATGTGGCAGAATTATACGATGCCATTTTCGGATACATAACGATAGGTGAGAACAGCCGTGTGGTTGAAGTCGGCAGCGGAAGCGGTCAGGCAACCGAGCCTATATTGAAAACGGGCTGTGCGCTCACGGCTGTTGAATA
This sequence comes from uncultured Clostridia bacterium, assembly GCA_947167045.1. GTDB lineage: Bacteria > Bacillota > Clostridia > Saccharofermentanales > Saccharofermentanaceae > Saccharofermentans. The sequence goes on along the minus strand of CAMVGO010000038.1, from coordinate 14,279 downwards.
CGGGGCCAACCTGTCGAGACTCCTGAGCGATAAGTTCAGTTCATACAGAAATTTCAACGTGATAACGGGCAAGTTCGAAGACGTTCTTCTTGAGGAGAATTCTTTCGATCTCGTATTCTCCGCTACCGCGTTTCACTGGGTGCCGGAAGAGATCGGATACCCCAAGGTGTATTCGATCCTGAAGGAAGGCGGTGCATTCGCACGCTTCGCGAACCGACCTCACATTAGCGGATCAATGCCTGAACTCGCAGGTGAGATCGATGAACTTTATAACGGTTACTACAACAAATACTATGGCGTTAAGTCAGGCGCGAAAGTGTGGTTCACGGAAGAGAAGGCCATAGAGATATCGCAGATCCCTGTGAAATACGGTTTTACTGACATACAGTATCAGCTGTTCAGCCGTGAAAGGGTTTTCACAGCAGATGAATATATACAGCTGCTCGGAACATATTCGGATCACATCGCGATCGAGGAGCCTGTAAGAAATGAGTTCTTTAAAAAGATCGCCGAAGCGATAGAACGTCACGGCGGAAGCATCACCATAGAGGATACTCTGGATCTGGAGTTGGCCAGAAAGCAGTAAAGCTTCAGTCCTTCTTTTTCCCGTAACGGACCTTTTCGTATTCCTGCCTGAGCGCGGGAATACTCTTGTCGCCGTTTTCTTTTAATACGCTCTCGATCTGTCCGGGCGTGGAGGCCGGAGAGACGGGAAGTCCCTTTTTCATTGCACGCTTTGTCTTGTCGTAGAACTGTTTCCGCACACGGCGTTCGTGGCCGGTTCCGAAGTCGGGTCCTCTTTTGAAGAATGGTCTTTTCTCGGGACTGATATCTTCTATCGTATCGATCAGGGCGTCATCAGGCGCGACCTGGTCAAACTTCTGGTTTCTCGGAGCATTCTTTATAAGGGCATGCGCGCCTCTTATCGCGACGGTTATTATCGCTGCGACAAGTATGAGCATGATGATCTTTGCAAGCAGATCGATCCAGGGATTTTCCTGTGTGAGGCCTGTCAGATCCTCGCCCATTGACAGATTCTGGGGAGGTGTGTACTCCTGCTTGCTCTTCAGCATGGCGAGCAGTTTGACGACAAGCGAGAGGACCGCGATGATACCCGCTCTGAAGACCGATGACAGTATCGAATACGGGAAGACTAAAAGAACAAGCATGGAGACCGCGATGATGCCGATGAGGAGCAGGACTGTCTTGTAGTTCTGCATCTTAAGGGTTGAGGAAGGCCTCGAGATCTTATGGATGGAATGATAGTACTTCGTGTCGAATACGGCGATCTGACGCATGATTATGAATATGATTGCGATCATGATCCCGTGGATGAGGACGTTCTTTCCGAGGTCTTTCCTGCCTGCGATGTTGTAGAACGCATAGATGACTATGTGCAGGATCGCGGGTACCACGACGAATTCAGAGTCTGCCGCCATGAATGAGGGCTTCATGCGGTAGAGCATCGAAAAGAGCGTGAAGGCAAAGAGGTGGGCGATAAGATAGAACTTGTTTGGTCCGCTGAGTCCGAACTGCAGCAGCGGTATCTGAATCGCCACAAGGTAGAAAGCTATGTCGACCAGGATATGCAGGACAAAGACGCCGAAAAGAGACTTTATCCTGTATCTTCTCGCGATGGTGTGAAGGACTGAAACGATTAGCAGCGTAAACTGCGGATACATGCCGACAGTTATGAATTCCATGTAGCATTTGACAAACGTCAGTGCCGTCATGAGCGTGAGCCCGATTATGCATGCGAGGAGTATCTCGGCGATCAGGCTGTCTCTTACGGTGTGTATTGTGTTGCCGTGCAGATTTTTGGAGGTATGGTCAGTCGAATTGATATCGCGGATATCATCAGTCATTGCCGAGCACCTCCCATCTTGTATATGAATATTCGAGTTCGGGCTCGGGATCAGCGTCGGGCGTTATCCTATAGCACGGCATGACCCAGTGCAGTGAGGGGTGGCCGGCTTTGGCGCTTACCAGATGCGTGCGGAAAGAACCGTTGAACTGGGGCGATATCAGGAGAACGAAATCGTCCCTGTCGGCGGAAGTGATATATTTTCCGAATATCTCCTCAAACGGAACAGGTGTCTTTTTAAGGTCTATCCTGGCGAGCATTATGGCACGCTCGTCGAGAGTTGCCGAGCCGAAGTCCGTCTCCGAAACGGCAGGCGAATCCGTAATGACATCAAGACCGTTCGTATAGATAGAAGCGGGGATCCCGTTTTCGGCGAGTTCGCGCAGATATGTGTAAGCGAGACTTATCGACTTTTCGAGCAGTGATACGGAATGCTTCGGGTTGTAGTAGCTGAGGTTTACGAAGATATGGACCTTCTGCGCACAGGTAGAAGCGTTCTGGTTTACCATCAGCTCTCCGGTCTTTGCGCTCGCTTTCCAGTTGATGCTCTTCATTGGATCGTCAGGTCCGTATTCGCGGATGCCGGCAAGAGTAAACGGATCCGTAAGCAGCGTTCTCCTGCACTGAAGTTCGCTCAGCGTGATCGAGGTCAGCATCCTCATGAGATCCGTATCAAGGATCTCCGGAAGGACTACGAGATATGAATCGTTCGGGAAATCCATCGTGAAACGCTCGGTAAGGAAAAGGTCTGATGTGGTGATGCCGACTCTGGGGAAAACGAAGTAACCGCGCTTGCTGCATCTCGCCTTTATGCGGCGCGTGTGCTTGGAAAAAGCCTTCATGGTGAGCATGTCCTCGCGGTAGAGAAAATCCGACGTCGAGGTGTTGTTCATGTCGTAGAACTTGAGTTCTCTGGGACATTCGAACTTGAGGATTATGAAGGGCAGCGGCAGACGTTTCTTGTTTTCGGCGATCTCAACAAGCTCGATGTCTTCACCGAAATTCGCGACGTTCTTGGTAAAGTCGACTTTGAGGTGAAGGTTTTCGAGTGCGTGGATGCGGTACAGGATGATCTCCCCGATGAATACAGCGATCAGGATGCCGACGAGTACGAACAGTTCCATATATTTTCAGGTTTATTTACTGAAATCTTCCGTGGGGCAGGGTACGCTTCCGAGAAGTCTCGAAATGATCCCGGCCGCCAAGTCACGCTTGGACAGGAATTTGCCGTCCTTTGAAAGACCGCCCTGCGAACGGATGGTCAGACGGTGTGCGAGCACAGGAACTGCAAGTTCCTTGAAGTCGTCCGGAATGCAGTTGTTTCTTCCTCTTACGAAAGCCAGTGCCTTTGCCGCCGATACATATGCGAGAAGCGCACGCGGGCTTGCTCCCACTGCGATGTCAGACGATGTCCTCGTTGCTTCGACGATCTTTGCTGCATAGTCGTAGAGAAGGTCGGAAACATATACGTGTTTTACCTGTTCCTGCATCGAAATGAGCTCGGCGCCTGTCGTTACCGGTGCGAGCGTGTCGAGCGGGTCTTCGGTCGCGAATCTCTTCAATATCGCAAGGCTCTCCTCGTGAGAAGGATAGTCCATCTTGAGCATCATGAGGAAGCGGTCGAGCTGTGCTTCCGGGAGCGGGAACGTGCCCTGTGATTCCACAGGGTTCTGTGTAGCTATTACGAGGAAAGGAAGATCGAGTTTTCTAGTCTCGCCGTCTACCGTTACCTGCTTTTCTTCCATGCACTCCAGAAGGCTTGACTGTGTCCTTGCGGTGGCACGGTTGATCTCGTCTGCGAGAAGAATATTCGTAAAGACCGGACCCTTGCGGAATACAAATGCATTTGCCTCTCTGTCAAAGAAGTTGATGCCCGTAAGGTCGGAAGGGAGAAGGTCTATGGTGAACTGGACGCGCTTGAAACTGAGATCCAGCGACTGCGCGAGAGCTTTGGCAGTCTTGGTCTTTCCTGTGCCCGGAACATCCTCGAGCAGCACGTGTCCGCCCACGAGAAGCGATACGAGCAGGAGTTCGATCTGTTTGTCTTTTCCTACTATGACCTTGTTTACATTTCCGATGAGCTTCTCTGAGAACGAATTCATGAGCAGTCCTTTCCGGCATTGCGGATCGCGCACATGCCTGACCTGTTATCTGGGTTTAAGTATACAGTATTTATTCAGACCTTGATAATAGGAAAGAATTCAAAAACGCCCTGATAAAATCAAGAAAAGATCCACGCTCCTGAGATGCCCGGAAACTAATACCGCCCCGGGTGCAAAACACTTCCGGGGCGGTATCTATTTAGGAGCAATGCTGGTTGAAATGATCTGTTTATCAGCCGTCTGCGCCGAGCTTTACGAGGAGCTTGCAGAAATCTTCTCTGTATTTGTTGCTGTCGCTTCCGGAGAATGCGAGCTGGTAAGCCGTATCGTACGTTGAATTGCCCTTGTACTCGCTGTCTCTTATTACCATCGAAGCCTCGATGACGCCGCAGATGAAGTTAAAGTCTTCTTTGTTGCTGATTCCGTTGTCCTTGAGAGGATACTCGATAAGAGTGCTCTCATCCTCATCGGGAGCCTTGTATCTTACGGATACCGTGCAGAGTTCGCCGGAGCCTGCATTATCGGATAGGACCGTATCCTGATACTTGAGTCCGCCGTCTTCGCCGTTGCCCGAGCCTGTGAGAACGAGCTCATAGCATACCGTAACCTGTGCCCCTGCACCGATCTCGCCGCCGTCCTTTGTATCGTCGCTGAAGTCTCTTGCGGACATCTGTCTGTTCTCATAGCCGATCTGTCTGTATTCAGCTACTTCCGCGGGGTTGAATTCGAGCTGGAACTTAACGTCCTTGGCTACCGTTACCGTTGTCTGCTTCATCTTCTCGCAGAGGACTCTTTCGGCCTCCTCGATGGAGTCGATGTAGAAGTAGTTGCCGTTGCCTGCGTCAGCAATGGATTCCATATTTGCGTCGCTGTAGTTGCCTGAACCGAAGCCTAATACTGTAAGGAATACGCCTGTCTCTTTCTTCTCCTTGATCAGGTCGACAAGACCGCTCTGGCTCGTGATGCCGAGGTTCATGTCGCCGTCGGATGCGATGATGACACGGTTGTTGCCGTTCTTGATGAAGTTTTCTTCTGCGCACTTATATGCCGCATTGATACCGCCTGATCCGTTCGTTCCGCCGTTTGCCTTGAGCTTGTCGAGAGCCTTGCAGATCTCTTTGTAATTGTTGGAGCCTTCGAGTACTGTCTCGGAGGAGCCGGAATATGTAACGATGGATACTCTGTCATTGGGTCCCAGTGTTCCTGCCAGGAGCTTGAAGCTCTCGACTGCAAGCTTGAGCTTGTCTTCGCTTGACATGGAGCCTGATGTGTCAACGAGGAATACGAAGTTATTGCCTTCGTTGGGTACGTTGATCTCGCTGTTTGCCTGCATCGTCAGTACCAGGAGCTTATTGTCCTTGTTCCACGGACAATCGCCTACAGAATACTGAACGCTGAATACGTCGTCTTCATTCTCGACTGTGTAATCGAAATAATTGATCATCTCTTCCGTTCTTACAGCTGATGCAACGTTCTCGAGCCCCCACCCGTCGTTGATCATCCTTCTGAGATTGCAGTAAGAACCCGTATCGACATCAGCTGCGAATGTCGAGAGGGGAGACTGTGCAACACTTACAAAACCGTTTTCCTTGATGGTGTTGTATTCCTCAGTGTTGAAATCCTCATTGCCATAGATCTCGCCGTCTTCAGCTTCTGAGTATTCCCATTCACCGCAGGTCGTGGTCTCGCAATACATGTACGAATCCCCGCCGTTTGCCACTGTTCCGTTGTGTGCGGCGATCGTTGTCGAAGCTGCTTTAGCGCTTGAGCATGCTGTTCCAGTCAATGCCATTGCGCCTGCCATAACAGCTGCAAATACCTTTTTCTTCATAAAAACACCTCCTTAAGTGTCTGCGCTTTTGACGCGCTGTTACCTTAAATACAGATTCCGTCAGGGAAATGTTGCAGCAGGTTGAAAAAATATCTGACAGAGCCCAAAATATGACTAATTGCGGCATTCAGCGTATAATATAGATGTTGTACGCAAACACCGTTCGCAACTTATATGGGGGATAGATAATGAGGGAATTGGTAAGTTACACCTGTTCGACCTGCGCGGGCGCGCTCATTGTCGACAGAAAACAGAAAGTCTTTGAATGCCCGTTCTGCGGGAACGCATTCGATGTTGTTTCACTTCACAGGAAAGAATTGCTCGCAGATGCCGCAGTCAACATGCAGCAGATGGAGTTTAATGCCGCAAAGGAAAAGTTTTAATCGGTCCTCGAGAGCGAACCTCACGATGTCGAAGCGTTAAGGGGACTGCTCCTCTGCGGTGCAGGTGTTCCGTCCATAAACAGTCTCAGTACTCCTTACAAGGTCAAAGGGGATTCTTTAGAGAGCATAAAGCAATCTTTGCCCGGGACGGCTGAGCGTGCAGGGGAAGAGGGATCCGCGTATTTTTATAAAATGACCGAACTTGCAGATCTTGCCGATGAGTGCCTGACGGTAAAAGATGAGAGAGACCGGTTTCCGAAGGCCGTAGAAAAGGCATTTCAGGATATGAGCCAGAAGCGGAATACCCGCACGCTCGTATACTCCGGCCTGTTTTTCATCGGCGCGGTGATCTCAGCATGTCTTTTCTGCTTCAATGATCCCGTCTTAGGTATCATATGAGCGCTCATATGCATCGGTTCGATCGCGCTCGTGAGGATAATCGACTATTTCCTGATCGAGATGAAACAGAAAGACAAGTACAGTGAGATCCTTGCGGACATCCACCATGATGAGAGAGTCGTTGACTCGAGACTTTCCATGGCGGAAGAGGCCTATGACAGGGTGTTCCGCGAACTGCAGGCGATGGATCCGGCTGCAGGTGTTGCCCAGACACCTGTCTTCAGGCCGCAGATGGCACAGACGGAGGAATAACGATATGAATAACGATATCAGGATAATCTGTACCAAGTGCGGAGCCGGGCTGGTACCCGACAGGGAAAACAAGATATACAGATGCAATTATTGCGGCGTGGCATTCGGCAGTTCGATAATCTTCGATGAGAATGCCATGGCAAAAGCCAATAAGGCGCTTTCGGACGGCGAATTTAACGAGGCCGACGTCTGGTACAGGTGCGTTCTCATGCGCTGTTCGTACGACCTGGAGGCGCTTAGGGGACGGATCTTATGTGTGGCAAAATGGAAGAGTTTCAAAGATGCCGAAGATGTTTCTGCCGTGACGGCGGTCCGCCTGAAGAACATCCGGGCGAAAGTGGATGAAGCCATGGTCCATGCGTGGGATAAAGACCGCGGATACCTTGAAAAGATCACCGTCATGCTCAATATCCTTGAAAAACTCTGGAGAAAGGACCTTGAGATCAGACCCGTCGCGAATAAGAAGGACCGTTACGAAAGAAACAGGGACTTCTGCACCGTGGACATGCCCGGTGTGGACGAGTTTTCAAAGAATACCGCTGCATCTACCATCAACGGCATCAAAGCAGAACTCGATGTCCTCACTAAAGAACGTGATGACATCGAAAAGCAGTTCAAAGAGGTTCTTACGGACCTGCTAAAAGCTGACAGTGAGGTAATTTCTGCCGGATAAAGGTGATGGTTTGTCAGATAAGGGCCATTGTCCAGTTTTCAGCGACGTTCAGGGATTTGTAACATTGTTACGTTCCAGTTCGACCTTCAGATCCGACCTCGGCTCATCGCGTTTTCTGTCTTCCGGACGTATATAGCCCAGGCCGAAAGTTTCTTTCGCGTCTCTGTTTATTCTGTCCTCCCGACGGTCAAAGACCACATCGCCGGAATAGAGCGACGCTTGGCCGATGCTGTTTCCGATGTCATTGGATTTGGCCAGCAGAGAAGCAAATATAAGGCAGGCGAGACCGAATCCCAAACCGAGAGCCAATACAAATGCAAGAAAATCCATAACTTACTCCTGTCTCTTCTTTACGAAGTTGAAGATCGATCCGGCCTGTGTGAGGTTGATGCTCTTGATGACCTTCATGATCTTTGCGATGCCGAACGAGAACATTGCTATCGCAGAACCAATCAGCAGACCAAGGAGCTTCCCGTTGCCGTCTGAGGAAGAGCTCCTGTGTGATGAATCGCCGAAGACCGCTCCCAAAAAGGGCTTCAGGATAATGAAGCTGACGATCGTGAGAGCGATGCCGGTTGCTATCAGCAGGGAATAGAAGAGTACCTTGTTCCACGGCACTCCGCATACTATCTTGCCTGTCTGTCCGTTTACGATTATCGTGTTGTGCTTTCCCCGGTAGTCGTAGGTGATGAACCATGCGGGGAGCATCGCATATGTCATTTCCTTATAGTCGATGGTCGTGAGATGATCAGATGCTATTATCTTTTTGGACCTTGCGTTCTTTACGCTTGCCAGTGCCTGCTGGTTGAAGTATTCGGAGGCACGGCGTGACGCGGCGCTCCTCAGATCCCCGTAGTCTATGTCGGAGACATTGGAATAGAAACCGAGCAGATAATCATCGTCAAATTCCTTGGCGGCGTGGAAATTGAACGGTTCGAGCCTTGAGCTGCTCTCATCTGACAGCATCTTCGAAGCGTCCAGAGGAAGTGCCTTGAGCTTCATGCGTCCGGCTCTCCCGAAGTAGGCGGTCTTTGAAGATTTGCCGCTGCCTACCGTTCCCTGGATGACTGCATATGCCTTGTGATCGCAGTTTACGATCCAGTACGGGATGTAAATGCCTCTTATGCTGTCGGCCTTGAAGTTCTTGATCTCTTTCGGAATGAAGAGTCCTTTTCTGAAGCGGTCGCGTACTATCATGACGGCCTCTTCCTTTGTAACCTTGAAAGGAATTATCGCCTGCGGGCGCTTGTGTCTTGCGATCCTGCTGAAGACAACGGTCGAGTTTCCGCAGTAGATGCATCTGGTCGAAGCCTCCGAACCGTTGATCATTACCTCGCCGCCGCAGCTGCTACAGATGTAGACATAGCAGTCCATGAACTCATCAGAATCCATGCCGTAGATGTCGTTCATCGATTCGGCTTTCTTGTCCAAAAGTTCTTCTTTTTCCGAAATATCGAATTCTTCGGGCTTAAACGTGCTTCTGCAATGACCGCATACCAAAAGCTGCTTAGCCGGGTCAAAGACCAGCTGCCCTGCACAGTTCCTGCACTGTGTGATCATAATCTATCTCCTTATTACCCTTTTCGTACCGTTTACGGTCCGAATAAGATTATATCATTTGGAAGGAACTGCAACATATATTTTGGGTTGACTGCATTGTAAGTATAAGGAGGACGCGCCCATGATCTGTCACCGTAAATCTCAAAGAAGATCCCGTTTGACGGCAGTGATCACACTGTGTTTCATATGCGTTGCCATATTGTTCTCCGGATGTTCTCAGGCTCCGGCGGAACTCTTTTCGTGCAGTCCCGTGAACATCGCAGGCGTCAGCAGCGTGCAGTACTCGGGCGGGCATGTGACTATTTATTTCGATAAGGAATATGTGTCATCTGATTCGAAGGGAACTGTGGTATTTATTTAGATTTTGCGAAAAAGGAGCTTGTATTCCATTCTGAAGTCCGGGAGACTCCGTCACGGGAAGGAACTCTCACGGGTCCTCTGGTCACTCAAAACTATATATATACTCAGGATTACGATGGGGAGACCGGGACCTGGACACCGTTCGTTTTTGAGGACCATTCTGTCGAGATCGTGACCTGACCAAAATTTTATAAAAATTTTTACATTTTTGTCCCCGCTCGAATTATAATAAAAAAGGTCCGTCACCCTTAACGCGGCCTACTCAGAAAATAACCGGAGGCTTCACATGACACTTGAATCACTGTATGGAGGAAAAAATCCTCAAGATTTTTACATCGGAAAAGTTACCCAGGTATACAGAAGTAACTGTACCGCCCAGATCGATAACTTCTCTCTGATGGCAGACAGAAGCAAATTCAACAACTCTTTTCTTCCGAACACGATCAACTACTATGTTGTAATCGACTCGGTTGTAGGTATATTCCTCGGAGAAGTATTCGAGAACAAGGCCTCCAGAAAAAATGTCTTCGAGATGTCGTCGGAAACCCGCAACGATTACCAGGAGATCCTGATCGATACCATCGCTCTCATGGCTCCCGACCGTGACAAGTTCGACCTTGCAGGCTTCAAGACTCTCGGTATCACGGACAAAGTCTATCTTGCAACCGATGAGATCTATAAGCTGTTCCTCAGCTCACTCGAATTCGCAAGCGTTGATGAGGAACCGCTCCCGCCGTTCGCAACATTCCTCAACAGATCTGAAGCAGACGTTACGCTCAAGCCGAGCACTCTGTTCAACCGTCACCTCATGTGCATCGTCGCTACGAACAGCGGTAAGTCCACAACAGCTCTCGCCATCCTCGACAAGGTCGTATCCACAGGACGTAAGGCTCTCATCATCGATCCTACGGGTGAGTACAGAAATGCTTTCTCCGACGATGAGATCACAAAGCTGACTTTGGGTGTCGACACTACCGTATCTCCCGGAAAGATCTCCATGGAGCAGTGGGAGAAGCTCTTCGAGACAGAGAACAGCAGCCAGGGTGCAGTCCTCTCAGAAGCCATCACATCTCTCCGTTACATGAGAAAGATCGGCAGCACTTCTTATTATCAGAAGATTGGTGAGGATATCGAGGAAGTTCAGGAGAACATCGCTTCGGTAGGCAAGGACGACACAGAGTTCAACATCGAGCTCCTTCCCGAGCAGATCCAGGCTGAGTCCATCTGCGAGCCTGACAGAGACAACAATTACAACTTCAAGTACCGTTACGATACTCTCAAGGCAAACCAGAATGCTTCCCTCATCCAGAAGATCCAGTATCAGATGACTAACACGAGATTCCTCTCGTTCTTCTCCGATGATCCCGAAATGTACAACCTCCTCGAAGTCATCGACGAGTTCGTTCATCTCCCTGAGGCAAGCCTTTACATCGACACATCACAACTCGGTGCTTCCGAAGGTATCGGCGGAATGGTCATCGACCTCGTAAGTACTTTCGTAATGTCCAGAGACAACATCATGCCTTTCGTATTCTTCATCGACGAGGTTCACAGATATGCTAAGTCCAGATACTCCGACAAGGAATATCACGGCGGTCTCACACTCCTCGCAAGAGAAGGACGTAAGAAGGGTATCTTCCTTTACCTCACAACACAGAACCCGAAGGACGTATCTCCGATCCTCTTCGGTCAGGTAGGTACGATGCTCATTCACAGACTCATGCTCAACGATGAGATCCGAGCAGTAGAGAGCCACCTCGACGATTATGCGATCAAGCACGTCAGAAAGCTCAATCAGGGTGAAGTCATCCTCACGAGCGTCAACCTCCTGCATAACATGTTCATCCATGTAAACAAGAGCCCGAGAACGCAGCACAACGATACTCCGACGCTCTAAGATTTTGTGCTTAAATAAACTCTTAAAGAACTGTCTTCTGAAAAGGAAGGCAGTTCTTTTTTGTGGTTTGTTATGCGTAAGAGTGAATTGACTGATGATAATACAGGTTGAGTATGGGGATGAATGGCAGATAGCGTCAGGGTTCAGGACGGCAAATCGTTCTGACTGCTTTTCAGGATATCAACGATAAGAGCCCAGCGGGCGACCTGGACAGTGTCTTCCTTCGGATAGAAGAAATGCAGTTTGCCGTTATGGTAAAGCTCGAATCTCTTGCCGCATGAATATACCAATGCGGGGATATCACTGACGGGGATAGTAAACTCTTCAGAAGAAGACTTATATCTGAATCCGTTTTTGTCCAGGGTGCATTTACCGTTATCGCGTTTGATGGTTTTCAGCTTATCGGAGAAAACCGTCATCCGGACATCAGCCGTCAGACTAAGGGAACCGAGCTCTTTCTCCTCAAGGCTGCGGATAGCATCATAATAACCGGCAATGGAGTGGATCTTATCCGTGAAGTGGTATGTGTTGTCCAGAACATGGACTGAACCGCATGACAGACACCTGAGTTCGTTCCCTTTACCGACCGTTTTATAGAGAGCTCCGCAGTCGGCGCAGCGGTAAAGGATCCGTTCAAGGCCTTTAGCTTTGCCGTTTTGACGGTATGTGACATTGTTGCATAGCGATGCATCGTTGTACAGCGTCTCCTTAATGACTTTATTGAGTTCATCGACGGTCATGGAGGCTATCTCATCGCGCTTTAGTACACGTCTGACCGTGACTTTGATATCGGATGAATAAGCTCTCCTGCGCCATTTAGGTTGGGAATAATAGCCTCCGTCGATCTTTACGAGGACGATGTCAACATCGAGCTTTTTGTAGAAATCACCATCTTTCAGAGCAATGGGGTTTGAGCGTCCGTCCGGTGAAATGCGGTCTTCGGGAAAGATAACGACAGGGAAGCCTTTTTTGATCATTTCTTCGATCCGTGCCCTTGCATCCGGGTCATCCGTCATCATCTTTTTGGGTATGAATCCGCAATGCTTCTGTATCAGTTTGAATAAAGGGCTGGTGCGGTAGTAAGTGTTATAGACAAAGGCCGGACTCTTGTGGTTGGAAAGATAGTAAAGATGTGAGAAATCCATAAAGCTCTCGTGATTTGAAAGCAGCAGATAAGGCAGATCTGCTTCGAGCAGAAGATCTTCTTCCACAGCCGGCTTTTTCTTTCCGAATTGTATCAGCTTGATGACCATGAAGAAAACATCGAAAAAGAGTGAATCCGGTGTTCCGTCAGTACCCTTTAACACGAACTTGTGCATAAACCAATAGATCAGTGCAAAGAGCAGGACGGAGAGCCCTATTACTATAAGGACAAGAAGCCAGAGCGGGATGCTGTTGGTAAAGAATAACTTTCCGGCCTGTCCGATAAGGACAGATACTACCACTGAAGGAATGGCGCTCGTGGAAACGGTAAGCATGTATTTGCCGTATGAGATCTTCGTACTGGCTCCGTAGTAACAGATGGCGCCGAAAGGGATAAAAGGCATAAAGAAGAGAAGATAAAGCAAAAGCACTATGTTGCGGTCCTTGGCATTGGAGGCGATCTTATCTATCATGCCGCGGTTCTTCTCATAAGTGGAACTGTTGAAATTAAAGACTCGTACCAGAAGAAAGATTATAGTCGCACCTAAACAGATGCCTATGTCGCACAAAGGCAGAGAGATGTAAATAGGGTAACTCAGTCCGCTTGCGATCTGGATAAACTCGGCGGATACGAATATGATGATCATCTGCAGTGCTTCGATAAGGATGACGCTGATGCCTCCCAAGTAGCCTTTGCTCTTCAGAAGCGCGCTTGCCCCGTCAATGTCATTGCTCATCTGCATGCGGAACAGGGGCAGCATTATATCTTTCAGGAAGAAAGCGAAAAGCAGGACAATGATGGCAAGTATTACAATAATGGTGATGCCTTCACCACTAATGCGTTTTTTTCTGGTTGTCCCGCTCTTCATTGATGACTTCCTGCCCGAATAATAGTTAATAATAGGCTCTCCTGACATGAAAGTGGGTGCTTTACATCTCTGAAAGCCAAAAAAATAATACCATTCTCTTATTTGGTAGCGATTATTATATCAGAAAAACAGAACAGCAACTCTTGTGTTGCTGATACCTGCTACTATGATGTTGAGAATATTTGCTTGCTTGTTATGTGAGCTTGCATTTTCCCCGTTGAAAGTCCCATTAATGGAAGGTGTCTTTTTGTATAATCAGTTTGGATAGCGTGCCATTGCTTTTGCTGCAGGCAATTGAGGAGGGTGAGGATGCATAAGCTTTCTTACATCAACAGGATATTGGGATCAGAGGATCTGTTTTCTGACGGACTGAATGGCGTATCACATGACACTTTGTCATTTGCCGTCGCAGCTCTGGCTATCCTTCTTGCCGTTGTTCTTGTTGTGCTTATCTCGGTGGCATTCCGTTACAGAAGACAGCAGAAAAATATATTCAGACAGGAACAGATGCAGATGGAGGTAGCCAGAAGACGGCGTATCAGGGTGTCCGATAAAAATGAAGTATTTGAACGTGATAACTATACCTGTCAGATATGCGGCATATCAAAAGATTATCTGGACAGTTTCTGTCCGGGGCTGGGTGACTATCTTCTGCTCGAAGCTGATCACATAAGGTCAGTATCACAGGGCGGCACCGGCAGGGATATAGATAACCTTCAGTGCCTTTGCTGGCGGTGCAACCGCAAGAAGGGCGGCAGGAGGACCAACGACGAAGTCAGGGACATGATCGATTACGGGATCGGTTATCTTCAGGATGAAGGTGACTGGGATTAAAATTTTACTTCATAAAGAAAGGGGTTGTATCAAAATGCCGGTACAGCCCCTTACTTTCGATTTTTTGCAGGCATTTGCCCAATGCCTGCTTTTCTGCCGTGTAAAAACGGCG
>CAMVGO010000037.1 GCA_947167045.1 uncultured Clostridia bacterium | reverse complement strand
CTGCCGAGATCGAATAAACAGGAGCGATCTGGCCGTATTCATCCTGGCAGAAATATGACTTCATTCCGTGGAATATTCCGAGCCTGCCCGTATTGATCGTGGCAGCGGTCTCAAACGTATCGATTCCCCTGCCTGCAGCTTCGCAGCCGATGAGGTTAACTTCCTTATCTTCGATATAGTGATAGAAAGATCCGATCGCATTTGAACCGCCGCCGCAGCAAGCGAGAACATAATCAGGAAGGCGGCCTTCCTTTTCGAGGATCTGGGCCTTTGATTCACGTGAGATAACTGCCTGGAAATCCCTTACGATAGTCGGGAAAGGATGAGGTCCCATGACCGAGCCTAAGCAGTAATGCGTATCGTCGATCCTTGTCGTCCATTCGCGCATGCACTCGGACACTGCGTCCTTAAGCGTTGCTGTTCCTGAAGTTACAGGGACAACGTCAGCTCCGAGGAGCTTCATTCTGTAAACGTTAAGAGCCTGGCGCTCCGTATCTACCTTGCCCATGAACACAACGCATTCCATTCCGAAGAGAGCGGCTGCCGTTGCCGTGGCAACACCATGCTGGCCTGCGCCTGTCTCAGCGATGAGTCTTGTCTTGCCCATCTTCTTTGCGAGAAGTGCCTGACCAAGAACGTTGTTGATCTTATGCGAACCTGTATGGTTAAGATCCTCTCTCTTGAGATAGATCTTTGCGCCGCCCAGGTCCTTGGTCATCTTCTCTGCATAGTAGAGATTTGACGGGCGTCCCGCATAATCGTTCAAAAGTTCTGTGAGTTCCTTATTGAACTCAGGATCGTTCTTATAATGGTTGTAAGCCTCTTCAAGCTCAATTACAGCATTCATCAGAGTCTCGGGGATATACTGTCCGCCGTGTATTCCGAATCTTCCCTTTGAATCAGGCATATTTACCTCCGTGCTTAACTGCTTTTATAAAATCTTCAATCTTCTTTGCATCTTTGACGCCGTCTGTCTCAACACCTGAGCTCACATCAACGGCAAAAGGTTCGAGCATCCTTACGGCTTCACCGACAGAATCAGGATCAAGGCCGCCAGCAAGGAAATACTTTCTTCCGAATCCCTTGAGGATATTCCAGTCGAATGTCCTGCCGGCACCGGCACCCGAATCGATCAGTATGTGATCGGCCGCCGTGTGCAGTGCTTTTTCGAGAGCTCCCGGCTCATCAGCCTTAAACGCTTTAATGACCGGACGGTCCAGTGTCCTCCTGAGATATTCCACATATTCCTCAGACTCATGGCCGTGGAGCTGGATCATCTCCACTCCGCTTATCCTGGCTGCAGATACGACATTATCCAGCGGTTCATCCATAAAGACACCGACTGACTTTATATCAGACCTTAAGTATTCTATCAACTCACCGGCTTGGTAGGGATCTATATAACGCTTGGACTTCTTAAAGAAAACAAATCCGGCATAATCAGCGCCAAATCTGTTGACGGCAATAACATCCTCCAAACGTGACAGTCCGCATATCTTGATCTCAACACCGAACACTATGCCAATCCTCTCAATGTATCCAGGAATGCCTTCTTGTCTTCCGCCATCATCATGGACTCTCCGATGAGGACCGCGTCGACGCATTCCTTCTCCAATGCTTCAACATCTTCCCTGGTCTTAACTCCGCTCTCAGCAACAAACAGAGCCTTGTCTCCGACATAATCCCTGAGCCTTAAGCAGTTTGTGGGATCAACCGAGAAATTCCTTAAGTTACGGTTGTTGACGCCTATGACTCTTGCGCCCTCGCCGAGAGCCATGTTGCATTCATTTCTGTCATGAGCTTCAACAAGAGCAGTCAGTTCCAGTTCATCACATATCCTAAGGAATCTGCCGAGCGTCTTAGAGTCGAGGATAGAACAGATGAGGAGCACTGCGGATGCCTTATGAGCACGTGCCTCGTAGATCATGTACTCATCGACCGTGAAGTCTTTTCTAAGAACAGGAATGCTGACTTCGGAAGCAATCTCGTCCATGTAATCCAAAGAACCCATGAACCACTTCGGTTCGGTCAGCACGGAGATGCATGATGCACCTGCCTGCTCGTAACTCTTTGCTATCTCAAGATAAGGGAAATCCTGTGCGATGATCCCTTTCGAAGGGGACGCTTTCTTGCACTCGCAGATAAAGCTCAAACCTTTTTCTTTGAGCTTATTCTCGAAAGCAAAACCGGTACCGGATGCGGCATATGCCATATCCATCATCTTCGACAGGGATATATCGAGTTTCTTCTCAAGATATATCTTCTGATTATTAGCTGCGATCTCGCTCAAGACGTCTGCCATAAGAACTACCTTACCTTCAAGATCTATTACTTATTTGATTCTTCAACGAATCTGTTGAGTGTTTCCAGTGCCTTGCCGCTGTCGATAAGATGCTTAGCCTGGCCTACGCCTTCTTCGATCGTATTTGCCTTGCCTGCAGCGTATATAGCAGCACCTGCATTCATGCAGACGACGTTCCTTCTTGCATCAGTGATCTTACCTTCAAGGATGCCTCTGGTTACTTCAGCATTCTCGGCAGGAGTACCTCCAAGGATATCCTCTTTTGTACCTCTGGTAAATCCGAAATCCTCAGGCTTTATCTCATAAGTGGTGATGGAGCCGTCTGCCTTGAGCTCTGCGACGAATGTCTCGGCAGAACCGGAGATCTCATCGAGCTTGTCCTCACCGTATACGACGAGAGCACGCTTTGCACCCAGTGACTTAAGAACGTGTGCAACAGGCTCTGCAAGATACTGATCGTAAACGCCGAGCAGATAGAAATCAGGTGTTGCAGGGTTTGTCAAAGGTCCTAAGATATTGAATACCGTTCTGAAACCCAATTCCTTACGGATAGGTCCTACGTACTTCATCGATGTGTGATACTTCTGTGCGAAGAAGAAGCAGAAGCCGACGTTCTTTAAGAGCTCTACACACTTCTCAGGTTCAAGATTGATGTTTGCGCCGAGAGCCTCAAGGCAGTCAGCGGTTCCTGACTTTGATGAAGCTGCACGGTTTCCGTGCTTTGCGACCTTGATGCCTGCTGAAGCTGCTATGAAAGCTGATGTTGTTGAGATATTGAAGCTTCCTGCCCTGTCTCCGCCGGTGCCTACGATCTCAAGGACTTCCATATTGCCCTTATCCACTTTTGTAGCATGCTCACGCATTGCTGCTGCGCATCCCGTGATCTCATCGATCGTCTCGAATCTTGCACTCTTCGTGGACAAAGCGGCAAGGAAAGCCGCGTTCTGGGTGGATGTGGACATTCCTCCCATAATCTCGTTCATTGTCTCGTACGCCTCTTCGTAAGTAAGGTCTTCCTTGTTTACGATCTTCTCGATTGCTGCCTTGATCATGTTGTTTTTCTCCTTCCGGTTGGTTCTGCCGGAAATAAAAATCCCCGACAGGAATTATAGTGTTCCTGCCGGGGACGAATTAAGCATAATCCGCGGTGCCACCCTGGCTTTGCGTTTGTGAGACGCACACTCATAGGATACCAACATATCCCGGACTGCTTACGCGAGTCTTACGTTGCACATTTAATGCACCCTCCGCGGTCCATTTGATAATCCGTTTCCCGCTTCACTCTCAGCATCGGAAGCTCTCTGTAGGGTCTGCAACTACCTTTATCTCCGCATCAACGGTTTGATTGTTATGACAAAAATAATACTGTTTGTACGAAAAGTCAACAGTTTTCCAGGATAAAAAGAAGTTGACTGCCAAAATGATGTAAGTCACCAGGCTGTGTCAACTTCTTTTATTTGTTTTTTACTTAATCTGCACTTGCATCATTATCAGGACGGATAGAAGAACTGTTCGTATTTACATACAAGCTCGAAATCCTGAACCTTTACTTTTCTCGGATACCACTTTGCCACGAAGTCAACCAGGAGCTGATGATCACCGAATCTGTAGAATTCCCTGCAGATGATCTTTGTTGTCTCTGTGATGTCCTTTGTGAGTCTTACTACATACATTCTATAGTAGATGTACTTGCTCTCTTCGAGGCTGAGGCTCAGCATGTCCTTATCTCTGATCTTCTCTACGTTGCATCCGGGACCGCCACCGGAAACCATATCCAACTCTTCCTGTCCGATCTCTCTTTTGTCTAATCTAATATCTGTCATTGCCGTATCCTCCGTTTTTCTGTGTTTTTGTTTGATGGCTTCATTATCAACGGAGAATACATCCGGAACAATCGTTAATGCATCAGCGGTCTGTGGCTTAAACAACACATCAGAGACGGAGTGTTGCTTAAAGGAAAATTATTCCTGCTGTTTTTTGAAAAACAGAGTTGAAGGGCTGCCTCTTAAGTGAACAGACAACTTATGAGACAGCCCTCCTTAACCCGGTAAACGCAATCAGCTTGCGTTATCAACAGCTTCCGTCGTAAGTAAACTTCGTGTTATGGAAGAAGTATTCATCGTGTACATTCTCGACGCTTCCGTTTCTGACCGATACGGCCGTATAGAGGAACGGTGTGTCTGCAAACTGCGCGCTCTTGATTATCTTTATGTTCCTGACATTGACTTCCTTGGGAGCTCTTAACGGCTTTTGGTAAACAGTTCTGTTATTAAGGAAATCCTCGTCTATTTCGATGTTTGATATGTCCACATTCATGAAGGGACATGAGAACACCTGAACACCGTATCGGAAGAATGCCGAGCTCGTCACATCACTCGCGTCGATCGTCATACCGTCGATGTTTACTTTCGTCGGCATTGTGCAGTAATACTCAACGCCGTCCTCAACTATAGTGTCATATGCGTATGGATAAGCGGGATTCGGATTATAGTTCGAGAAGATGACATAAGGCGTATAACGTTCCCCGATGTACCACCTGCAGTTCTTTATATTGATATTGCCTTCCCAGTAGCTTCCGAAGTCCCTTCTCAGGGTAATAAAATGTTCCGCATAGGAAGTGACGTTCTCTATGTTCATGTCACCGAATCCTACCGCGGCGATACCCATGTAACCTACCGTTGAATCCTTTACGGTAAGGTTATACGTACCCATATGAGCATCGATCCTGTTTATCCTGCTGCCGTTCTGAACGGTGATGCTCTTGCAGAAATTGGTGCCTGTTGTTCCCCATCTTGCGGCGTCCATTATTCCCGTTTCATCGTAACGCACAGCCGGCAGGTTCTTATCGCCTCTTATGACCGCTGCGGCATATTCATCGTAGAAATCGACTGACTTAGAGCATACGCAGTTGTCCAATGTGATGGCAGCAGCATACTCCGCATAATAATCGTAAGGTGCAGTGCTGTTAACGTCACTGTTGTAGTTATATACCCTCAGGTGGTTTGTCAGAACACAGTTCTTAAGCGTTACATATGCGCAGTGATCGAGGACAAAGAATCCCTGATACGGCGCGCCCAGCCTTGCGTGATAACCGCTCTTTCCCGAATCGAGAGAATAGTAGCTCGTGCCGGTAAACTGCTTCTCTTCACCTGCGAGATAATGCTCAACGCCGTCTATAACAATATTCGAACGAACGATGTTGATCCCTCTGCGGACATATTCATGCGAATCGAGCGTATTGACTATGGTCGTGAAGACGCCTCCCCTGACCGTTAATGTTTTCTCATCGATAGGATATTTCTGGATCAGGTAGATATCATTGTCCCAGTTCCACTGAACCGGTGTTGCGGAATCTATGGAACCGTCACTGTTTACGATGATGACCTCTTCCTGTTCACGAGTGCCGGCAACCGCATTTGCAGAACCGTTCCTTCCCCATCTCTGGACCTGAGACTTAAGCACGTAAAGCGCCTTTTCCGGGAAAGCGCCGTAACTTCCGACGCTGAGCTGCGTCTGTCCCTTATCGATCTTATGATTATCCATTGCATAAGCCAGTGCGGCGGAATAGGAATTATAAACAGGATAATCCGAAAGAGCCGGGCTTAAGCCGAGATTTATCTTCTGATAGTCAGGATGCGAAGCCGGCAGATCCTTTTCGTATTTCCAGGTCCATGTTCCGTCAGCCTTCTGCGTCCAGAACAGGTTCGGATTCATCCATTGTTTTACATAAGGCTGGCTTGGTTCGACGGTAAACAGATAACAGTTCTTTTCCGCAAGCGTCATCTTCGAATCGTCAATGATGAACTCCGCTCCCGTCCAGTCGGTCTCAGTCATTATCAGAGCGCCTTTGGTATTGTTCTTATCCATGTGTCCGATATAGTAGACCGCTCCCGGATCAGCCTTTACCGGAAGACCCTTCGCGTTTGCTTCGGCATGAGTCTTTACAATGGCATCGTAATCGTCAGTCTTTCCGTCGCCCTTTGCGCCGTACATCTTATATGTGACATAATCCGTGGTGATCTCGACGGGATCTTCAACAGGATCATCAACAGGATCATCGACAGGGTCGTCTACCGGATCATCGACAGGGTCATCCACAGGATCATCGACAGGGTCATCCACAGGATCATTTTCCCCGCCGCCTTCTCCCGGATCAAGACATTCCCGGAATGCGGCATAGTACCAGTAGATACTCTTTACGAGCTTGAAAAGAGGATCTTCCGAATCGCTTCCGGCAACGAGATACGCATAACTCATGACACTGTATTTAAGCGTAGCCTCAGCGCCGTCGACAGTAGCTTTCACCTCATAAGGATGAACGATATCCCAGGCTTTTATTCCGGGGATCTCAATGTAGCAAAGGCCTTTCTCCTCATCGTATAAGATCTCGGAAGGTTCACCGTCGATGAGGATCTCACACGAATCATAATACCTCGTAACCGCATAGTAATGACGGATGGCGATGGTATCGGAGAGCACGAGACTCGTTCCGTAATACGTTGTGCCGTCAGCGATCTTTCCGCTCAGTTCCGGAGCATACTCCGAGAAATCCGCATCAGCTATATCGACGGGGATGGATCCTGCACCCGAAAAATAATATTCGGCACATGTTCCGTAATCGTCGATCGCTTTTGCAAGACGTCCCATTTCATCTTCACGTTCTTCGAGTCGCAGGAGATAATCCTTTACCGAATAACAGACGATTCCGTCTTCCGCACCTTCATTCTTCAGATCGACTTTATTCGTCACGGAGTACAGCGTGATCGGGAGTTTTTTCGATATCTCGTTCGGACTCACCGGATGAGAGATCTTATAAGTTCCGTCCTCCTGCTTCCCGTTGAGTTCGTATGTTTCTCCGTCAATGATGACGCTGCCGTTCTCAGCCATACTGTCACTGATCCCGCCGAGAAATACATTCAGGCCCAGCGTTCCCTCACCGACAGTAAGCGAAAAACCTTCGACCCTGGCTTCGTCTTCAGTGGCAAATGCGGTATGCCCGAGTCCCGGGAACACAAGTGAACCTAAGACAAGAGCCGCACTAAGCACTGTCAGCATCAGCCGTTTTGAAACCGTCCTCACTTTTCCTTCCATCTTATCCTCTCCTTTTTATCAGTATGAAGCACCGCGGTCTTCTGAACTGCACCATGCATCTGGCACATGCCCCAAATATTCCGTCGGCGGTTTGTCCCTGTAGATCAGACTGTAAAATTCGTTCCCGTAAGTCGTGAATATATCGTTATAGAGTTCCGTGTTTTTCTTTTTGTATGTTGAAGGTGTCGAGAACTCGTAAACCTTCATGTTGCTCTTTACATAACGCCAGCAAAGATGTGTGCGCCTTGTCCTGTACTGATGGATCTCCGTATCACCGGCGCAGGCTTCCAGCGCCTGGTTCCAGAGCGATTCACATTTCGCGAGTTCAGACTGCGGCATCTGATTCTGAGCATCCATTTCCTTCGGATAGTAATTCGCAAACATCTGTGAAGCCGAGGCATTGTAGGTCATTACCTTATTGCGGAAATAATATGCGTTGGTTCCTGCCTCATGGTTCGGTCCGACGTTGCTGTGGTTCTTCGCCTGCTTCTCCATCACATGCATCGCTTCGATGATGTACTGTCCGCTCTTTCCGTAAAACTCGTTGCAGAAGAATTCCATCTCTTTGTCGACGTCCGCTTCAGGGTTTTCGAGCAGCACGTTGCCCAGATAGATCCTGAGGTCGCCAAACTCGGTATTCAATCTGTTGTGCGCATCGTTGCTCTGCAGATAGATACCCGTAACTCCCAGATCGTAGTAGTGTTTGATATCATGTGACATAGCACTGATGTTAAGATAAGGCCCGCATGTATACTGCCAGTCCGCATTGTAATCCCATATCCAGAGCTGACCGTTACCTTCACCCCTGCAGAGGTCTGCCCAGCCTTTAAGGTAGCTGTACATCTCGCCGCCGTTCCTTACGCAGTCGGGATCGTCGCAGTCGTGCGCGTAGCACCTCTCGATGGCGGCATATCTTATTATGACATGATCGTCAACAGTCATTCCGACCGGCGGATTATTGTTCCATACATAAGCGAGCATATCGATGTATACATTCTTATATCCTGCCGCTTTTACTTCCTTCGAGATATTGTTGCAGAGTTCAAGATAGAGAGCCGATTCCGAAAGTCCTTCTTTCTTATTGGAAGGCTCATGTGCCAGACGGAAATTCACACAGTCACTGCACATGCACAACGTTCCGTTGTCTGCCTGAGAGAGCGAGATTATCTGCATCGGCGCGTTCTTGTCGTATCCGCCGTTCTTCAGGATATCGAAAACATGATCCCTGATTATCGGATATACATCGGGATTGCTGAGACAGAGCTGGTCCGTCGATCTCACATATCCGTCGTCCGTCTTTACTTTCGCATAGTATTCCGGATGCGAAGCATAGTATTTTGAAGGCGGAACGAATTCGGCCAGGAGAGTATGCGCCTGACCGGGCTGCAGGCCACCGTATGCGTCCTCATCCGCATTAGACAGATACCAGGACTGATAACCCGGGCGGTTACTGACATTGAGATTCACATAAAAACCGTTCAGACCGCCTGACAGCGAGAACATCCTGTTCTCACCTGCATCTGTCTTTCCAAACATAACGTCGATATCCGTAAACACGAAAGCGCGCTCCTGCTCGATATCTATCGAAGCGGAATACTTGAAGTGATCCTGGTGGGTGATGTATCCGTCTTCGAAGGAAAGCCAGAAATATCCTCCGCATACAGACAGGAATTTCACGGCACCGTCGATGGTTCCTCGCTTCCCGTTGCCGGTTATCGCTATGCCGCCGTCGTATGACTTGATCTTATAAGCTCCGTCAGCACTGGTGGAAAGAGTTCCGTGAGGACGGTTCGTGTTGCCCACCGAGATCTCATATCCTCTGCTGCCCTTAGATGCAGTGTCGTTTATCACAGACGGAGTATAACCGTCTTCCATTGCGATGTATTTTGCCAGGATCTCTGCTGCATATTGTTCTTCAGCCGCTGCATTCTTCGGCAGTACTATGACTGCTTCGGGCATGTTCTCGGTATATTTGCTGTTCTTGTAAGTTGTCAGCGGATCTTCATCGCCTCCGGTCTCGCCGCCTGTTTCCCCGCCGGTCTCTCCGCCGCTTCCG
The DNA here is from genome assembly GCA_947167045.1 of uncultured Clostridia bacterium. Taxonomy (GTDB): domain Bacteria; phylum Bacillota; class Clostridia; order Saccharofermentanales; family Saccharofermentanaceae; genus Saccharofermentans. The sequence continues at coordinate 16,984 of CAMVGO010000037.1, read as the reverse complement.
GAATTATAAGCTTCCACGAAAGCCTTGGACGATTCGCCCAAAGTAACCATATACTTTACGAGATCTTTTAATTCCGAAGGATAATCACCGTTTACTATCGCGTTCGCATAACTCTCGTAGCTGTATGTCTTTGTACTGCTTACTGCCTTATCCCCTTTCCTGATCACAAGGTCAAAAGACGCTCTGAAATACAGTGCGTTAACGTCAGTAAACCTGACCTTATATTTGCCGTCCGCCTGTTTTTCGAAATCATTTGACGTAACTTTATTTATATATTTTTGGCCGTTGATCCCGGTGTAGCTCATCTCCGCAAATGTACCGGCAGAAGGCCCGTCATCAAACGTTACAACCGCTGCCAGATCAACGGTATTTCCAAGCAGGAGCGCAACGCTTTCTATATCTGCGGATGCATTTGACAAAGGTTTGTCTTTCCAACAGGAAGAAGGATTTTCTATCTTCGGAGTTCCCAGTGATCTTTGAGAAGCGGTAAGATCTTTATTCACGAGATCTCCCGTATTAACTTTAAAATAAAGCTGTGCAGCTGCACCGTAGTTAAGCATATCTACAAGAAGAGTACACAGTTTTATATTGAACTGCTCGGCGCTGCCTTCACAAAGAGAAAGAAGATACAAAGCATACTGCTTCAGACTTAAAGATACTGTTCCGCCGGCATATGTCTGACCGCCGTTATCAGCGCAGAGAGTGCTCTTTACGGTGTTTCCCATCTCCGCCGCACTTATGCCGTTAAACACGAATGTGTATTCGCCGTTGTCGAATTTATATTCGGTTATCTCCGTAGTTTCCCATGTGCATTCTGAAGCTTCCGGTACATACTTCTGGAATTCCACTTTAAGCCTTACATTCGAAAAACTTCCGGGTGTATTTATCCTGCATTTATATATGATCGCAAAACTGTTCTCGACCATACCTGCAACTTCTACCGTTGCATCGAGCGGCTTAGTCTGGTCGGCATTTACTGTGGAAAACGAAAAACAGCTGACAGTGAATAACACTGCCAACAACAGACCGAATATCCTTCGGCTCGGGCCGGACGTGCAACGCATATTAGTCTCCTTCTTCCAACTAATGTGTTCACATCAAACCCTATCTATAAAGAAAGCACATACCAAAACTATCACAGAAACCGCGATCGGGCAATACCAAGTCAGAAAACAGGTTGTTGAATCGTTCAGGATGAAAGTGTACCATTTAATATGGTGATCTATATTTTTCAGGAGGTATCCGATGGGTAAAAGAATTAAAGCGAAGTCCGCTGTGCTTTTGCTTGTCGTCTTCATGACGATGACTTGTTTTTCCTTCGGCGTTAACGCAGCCGGAAACGGAAAATGGGTAGAGGACTCAAAAGGCTGGACTTATCAGGCAGGCGATTCCTGCTACAAGAACCAGTGGGCACAGATCGGCGGTAAATGGTATTATTTCGATTCTGAAGGCTATATGGAATCAAGCTGCTACCGCGACGGTTATTGGCTTACCGGAAGCGGAGCATGGGATCCCAAATACAGCCACGGCACATGGAAGAAGAATGATACCGGCTGGTGGTATCAGGACGGCAGCTGGTATCCGAAGAGCGAGTGGCTCAAGATCAACGGCAAATTCTACTACTTCAACGATAAGGGCTATATGGAGTCCTCCTGCTACCGTGACGGCCGCTGGCTGACATCGAGCGGAGCATGGGACACGAGATACAGCAACGGTATGTGGAAGATCAATTCCACCGGCAAGTGGTATCAGGACGGAAGCTGGTATCCGAGAAATCAGGGCCTGTGGATCGACGGTGAGTATTATGAGTTCGATGAAGCAGGTTACCTGAAGGAAAACAATTCTTCCGGAGATAATGAGACCGACATAATCGAATTACCGTTCGTACCTGTCTGAGTCGTATCAAGATCTAATCGTATTAAGGACCGTTTCAGTGTGAACGGTCCTTATTCTTTCCTCACGGCACGCAGATCGCCGATGGCATCGAAATAATCCCACCATTCTCTGGATATCTTTTTTCCTGCAGTATTGCCGCGTTCAATGAACGGTGAAGCCTGGAAAACCGGACCCTCCAAAAGTCTTATCCCCTTAGGCGTAGCAAAGAAGCGTCCGCAGCGCGGGCATGCAAAGACACGGGAGGGACTTATCAGAGCCTCTTTCTGTTCGCCCAGATAAAGTTCGGGATCATTCCCTTCCGGGAAGATCACCTTATACAGTCTCGTACCGCAATGGAAACACTTATAAGCCGAAGCCATGTAATTTCCGCATATATCACCCAGCGGACCTTCAGGAATAAATCCGCGGAACGAGAACATTCCATGCAGTTCTTCCTCTGACCTGTCCATTACATACCATTCCGTGTATTTATCCAGTGAATCTTTCCATTCGCCCAATGAGCCCCGGCCGATGTTCAGACAGAAGACATCATCCTTTGCAAATCTTACATCCAGATAATCCTCATCAAAATGCACCTTGCTGAAACCGGTATCAAAAAAAGTCATATTAAGGCAGTCCAGAACTTCTTCAAGATCGTCATGCATACCGCTCTTTTGCATGATCCTGGCAATAATGCACTCGTCATTTACTATGATCTCCGGCAGCGGAGTGCCAAGCATCCTGCATAAGTCAAGAGACAATATCATAGCCATCGCATATACCTTGTGTGCTTCAACCACGGTATCGGGATCACGCTTATCTCCTCTTAACAGATACCTGACAAGAAGATGTCCTTTACAGATATGCGCTTTGCAGACCTGCTCCATAAGATAAACATTGCGTCCGTAAAAAGAAAGCTGTGTCTTCAGATCTTTTTCCGCATTATCAAGATATGCTTCCGCTTCCTCGAGATCTCCTTCAAACAGATAAAGCTCTGCAAATCTTACAAGCGGCTTGGCATAATAAGAGTTTTTATACAGCGGATAACCCGCCTCTCGCACATAAAAATTTGCCCTTTCAAGACAGATTATCGTCTGGAGTATCGCTGAATAATGATAACCTTCCTTTTTGGAGAGGATCTCATAAAGCTCATCGGAAAACCTTGCCAGACTAGCTCCGTTGGCACCACTGTCAAATGAAGGAGGAATACTCAGTACGAGCCTGTTAAAGGTTTTCATGGCACTCAATAACAGATCCTCTGTCTCGCCTTCATATTCGTCATTTACGAGCCCTTCCAGATGCTGGATCGTGAGCCTTGCAACAGATGCAGGAAATCCTTTCGAAGCCGCCTCACGGAGCAGGAGATTGGAAAGAATATAGTTTCTCTCCGTTCCGTCACCGGTCTCATAAGCGATCGCGAGAAGATGTTTGTATTCAGGCGTCATCGCAGGAATGTCTCCAAACATACTCCTTACGCTGATGAGTTTCTCAGCAAGGGCATCCTTATCATCAAAATCCAATACTTCCTTAAACGCGGAAAAGACCGATCTTACGGATGAAGCATCGGTATCGTCCATGAAAACGGGAATGAGTATCTTCCCCTCGGCGACTGCCTGCGGGTACTCTTCGCGGATAACATAATTGCCGTCTTCCATCAGGTGCGGAGTTACAACAAAGATTATGATGTCAGACCCGCTGATCTCGTTTTTCAGCCTTTGATTAAAGTCTTCGCCGGGTACGAGAGCACTGTCAAAGAACACTGCCATATCACGGAGGTCCGGGATCTCTCTTATAAATTCCAAAAGTTTGAGCAGCTGATCGATATCCTTTTTTCTGTAACTGATAAATGCTTTGCAGCGGAAAAGATCAGCCCTGATCTTTTTCTGCTCCTCGCTCAGATCTATCATGCGGTATGGTTCAAGAACGCTGTCGAAATAAGTCTTAAGATCATCTTTGAATGTTTGAGTTCCTCTGTCGAGCAGATGGATCTTTCCGCAGATCCTGCTGAACTCCTCGCCTAACCTTCCTGCGTCCGCTGACTTTACGGGAAGGATGCGTACCCTTTTCTTCATGGCTTCGGGAAGCATAAGGCAACGCGCGAAACCGACTTCTTCCAGGAATCTCTCTGACACGACAAAAACGATCAGCGACAGTTCATTTGTCCAGACTGAAGCATCTTCTGCTGAAGGAGCGGCATTCGGATTCTGCACATGAACGATGCAATCAGAAAACTCGAGCATCTCTGCGGCTACATCCATCATCTCATTAAAGTCGGACGGATGACCGAACACACCGTACAAATGCCTTTGCGCCCGGAGTTCCGATGAGCCTTCCCTGCTCAAAATAACGAAACTATTTGTATTCTCCGCAACCAGGTTCATACAGCTACTCCTTCAAAATGCAGTATCAAAAAGGGAGGCCGTTTCTGACCTCCCCTTCATCTTAACCTAACTTGTATGTGTTCTTAACCATATCGTAGGAGGTCGTATCCTTATCAGTGTATTCGACCGATACGAAATGCAGTCTCGAACTGTTATCCACGAACAGCCATATCGCAAGATGTTCTCCGCTCGTATACACTCCGGAAACGGAATACGCATCATAGCCTCCGAGTTTTGTCGATTCCATCGTAACATCCGTACAGCCCTCACTCTCCATGCTCTGCTTCATGAACTCGGCATAAGCCTTGGGGGCATCGCTGTTGTAGAATTCCTTGTATACCGACAGATTGACGATCGTACCTGTACTCATGTTGATCTTCATGACTCTGGATTCATAATAATCGTCCTGACCGTCAGCTTCATACCAGTCTGCCCATCCATCGCCTGAAAGATCGACCGTACCGGTGATGCTATTACCCATTACAGAACTGTCTGAAGACGTTGTGTTCTCGGTAGAATCTGAAGTCATGGAAGTCTCAGTAGTTTCCGTAGTCTCTGTTGTGTCGGAAGGTTCTGTATATTCTGTTGTCTCGAAAATCTCGGATGTGGTCATGTCAGGCTCGGTTGATGTGGTAAGTGCAGTACCCGTAAAGTCGACATACTCGTCTTCCTTTATGAATGTCGTATAAGAAGCCGTCTCCATATTTGCGATATCGAGAACGTTATATGTCTTGCCGCCTTTTTCAGGTGTAAGGAAGAAACCGAAGTAATTAACTGTCCATGATGAATCAGCCTGATCTACACCTCCGACGATCATTTCCTCATGTACCAGGGAGATGCAGACAAGATTCTCGGTCTCGTAATCATCATTCATCCTGATCGTCTGGCGGAGCTCATCTCTTGTAACGCCGTAATCATCAAGATCTTCAGTAATAAAATCCATAGCGTCCTCACCGACATAGATCTCATAATGACCTGTGTAGTAATTGTCGGAAAGATCGAAATAGGACTGATAGTATGTGAAAGACTTATCCTTCTTGGTGAAGACAAGATATGACTGGTCGCCTTTTGCTATCCAGCTGTTCTTCTCAATGATCTTCTTATAGTCAGTCTTTCTGTCATCATCATCATCCGTTGTAGTGGAAACAGGTGTTATATCTCCAAGGAAATCAAACTCCTTGGTAAATTCGTCCCATGAAGTAATGAAGTAAAATGTCATGGAGACGATGATTATCGAGGAGATAATAATACCCGCGATGGCAAGACCCTTGCCTCCCTCTTTCTTCTTGGAAGAAGAGAAAAGACCGATGACACAAAGGATAAGACCTATCGGACATGTAAGACCGATACACGCGAGGCCTACAAGCGACAGTATAAAACCTGTCTTGCAAAGGCCGTTTGTCTTAGGTCTGTTGGATACAGGCGGAACAATGGGCTGTGCATATACAGGCTGGACAGGCTGGATAGGTATCGGCTGCTGGTAATCAGGTTGAACAGGCTGAGCTTCCTGGACAGGCTGATAAACAGGCTGCACCGGCTGAGCCTCCTGGACAGGCTGATAAACGGGCTGTGCCGGCTGAGCCTCCTGGGCGGGCTGATAAACAGGCTGGGCAGGCTGTGCAGCAGCCAGAGCGCCTCCGCAGTTTCCGCAGAACTTGGCACCGTCGATGTTTTCAGCGCCGCAATTAGGACAGAATGACATAGATCTTTCTCCTTATTCTTATATTCCCAAACAAACCGCCGGAAGACCGGCGGATCGTTCATTCAACAACTTTATTCTCTTTCTTGCCTTTGGCTTCAGCTTTTGCATTTGATTCCGTTTTCTCTTCAGCTTCATCCTTGACTTTCTTCCTGGCAGTAAGCCACGGGACCGCGATCTGCCTGTAGATATAGGAAAGAATGGCCGCAAGCGGGATAGCCAGGAGCACGCCCGGAACACCCCAGATCTTTCCTCCGACAACGAGGAATACGAGTACGAGGAATGCCGGTACCTTGAGCGCGGAACCGAAGAGCCTGGGCTTGATGACATAACCGTCGATGAGCTGCAGCGCAAGCGTAAAGACAAGGAACGGTATAACGAACTGGGGCTCAGCCAAAAGGAGGATGACGCCGCAGATGAAAGCACCGACGAATGGTCCGAATGTCGGTGCGAGATTGCACAGGGCAACAACGAACGAACAGAAGACCGCGTAAGGCATATGCATCGCAAACATAAAGATGCCGTTCACAATACCTACTATGATCGCGTCGATAAGTTCGCAGACGATGAATCTCGAGAAGATGGAATTGAACTTGATCCATACATCCCTGCAGTTATCGTAATGCTTTGTCGGAATGACCAAAAAGAAAAACTCAGACAAGAGTTCGACGAGTTTCTTCTTTCCGATAAGGAAATAGAACGCCAGGATTATACCGATAAGGAAGTTGAATGCGCCTGAGCCGAGACTTGCAGAAAATTTCAGAACTCCCGTCGGTGTAATGTCATTACCCAGTACGAACTTCCTGACAACTGCAGTAAGGCTCGACTGTTCATTTATGAAGTTCGTAAGGCTGAGCTTGATATCATCATCAAGTTCGGTTGACATGACAAGCTGCTTCAGACTGTTCATATAGCCTGACAGGCCAATTGCGAAGTTCGTGATATTGTCGATGAGCATAGGAGCTAAAAGGATCAGCACTCCGACTACGAGACCCAGAACAAATATCAGGGATACGCTGGCCGAGATTATCCAGGCGGCATCCTCGCTCTTCTTCATGAGCTTTTTGAGCTTGTTATAGATGAAGACCGCAAGAGGATTAACCGTATATGCGAACACGGCACCTATGATGACTGTCGAAGTTATCGTAAGAAAGGAATTGAAGAACTCTTTCACGCTGCCGATGTTGGATACCAGCATATAAAAGACTACGACGATGCAAAGGGATATAGTAAGTCCCGTCCACCTGTTCTTCTCGTATTTACTGAAACGTTCTTTATATTTGACCATGCGAGTATTATATCAGTATGCCCCTTATAAATCACCCAAAAATAACAGTTTAATCAAATCTTAATACGCCGGTTCAATACCAGACAGATAAACACCGTAAACAGGCCCGCCGAGAGGATCACGGCGATGTCGGCAGGAGCCAGGACGAGTTTCCCCAGACCTTCAAAGAAGAACCCCTTGCCGAATCTGTACAGATGTCTGTTGAGAAGCTTCATCTCCCCGAAATACATGACAACCGTTACCAGCACTGATACTGCAGAGGGCATCAGAACTGCAGGAAGTCTGCCTTTTCCGAGAGTAAACGATCCCGCAAATACACCCATCGTGATCCCGAGCAGCGCGAAAAACACACTCATCAGAACTGCCGATACTGGTCTTACTATCAGTTCGCCCGTCCTGTAGAAAGACGTAAAGCATGCCCATATGCACATACCGAGAAACACCATGGCTGTAACAGCCTGGACAGTAAGAGCTTTCTTCCTTTTGCAGTCACCAATAAGCGCCATCTTCGCCCAGCCGTAAAAACAGTTCAGGAAAGATGTTATCAGCACTACGGAGATCAGGTAGAAATGTATCTTGAAGGACGGACTGTAACCTCCGAGAAGGATGTCTACGGCTTCCCACGTTCTTGTCCTGTACTGTTCAGGCGGAACATAGCACAAAGACATCTGCCAGCTTCCCAGAGTGACAGTCCAGTCTGCCCTGACCAGTATCCGGGTCTCCATAAACCACTCCGCCAGAAAAAACACTGAAGCCGAGAACACCGAAGCGATCAGCAGGTCAAACTTCACAGATAATCTCTGTATGAGCGGCATAAGCAAAACACCGAGTATCAGCGATACTGCCACGGGGGTGTACGGTATGATGTATTTCGGGTACTCCTCATAGGGAACCACGCCTTCAGTCATCATTACCGTCAGCACTTTCACGCCCATAAATACCGGATAAAAGGACATGGCGAGCACGCCTGCCAGACACGACAGGCAACGGATCCTGTATCTTGAGTTGTTCATGTTAATTGCCTTTCCAGCCGGTATAGTCCTGATAGACTGTACTGAATCTCGGGATCTCGACCATCTGCGAACTAAACAGCGCTCTGCTGATATCGTCCCAAGTCACCGAAGGATCATCCACAAGCAGATAATATTCGTAAGAATCAAAGAGCGATGATTCCGAAGGTGCCTTTCCCGTCTGGCGGATCATATACTGATATGTCTCCACTGTTTCCGGTTTTTCATCCGTGCTCATACGGGTGCTGATCTTATATTCATTACCGTCATATTCGATCAGACTGAAAAAGAGCTGCGGATACATATCTTTTTCTTCCTCATACAGTTCCTCACTCACACGTTCCCTGTCGAGTTCGTAATAATATGCACAGAGGACTGATGCGGGTTTCTTTTTCGAAGTATTGTTACAAAACTCTTCCCAGATATTTTTTCCGGACGTGCAGCCTCTTGTCTCAAATACTACAGCACCGGTCTTTTTAGACAGTTCCAGCGCCTCATCCGCCGCGCAGATCTTTTCGAAAAGCAGCTGTTGTTCTTCCGTTAATCCGCCTGATCCTTTACCTGCGCATGATGCCAGTACAAATACCGACAGCACCGCAATTAAAACTGCTGTTATCTTTCTCATTCCCATTCCTCCCGTCAGGCTGCGTTTGTCAGCAGTGTATAGATGATGAAGATCACCAATACGGCAAAGCCTGCAGCCGATAAGACCGTCATACGCTTATATGACAGCACATTCTCTATCCTCGTTCTTACCTTAGCTCCGCCGAAAGCGGATACGAGCAGGCTCTTGCTTCCCGTGCACGAAAGAAGCGTCCTGGCATAATCCTTCCGCTCTTCAGCATCAAGACCCGATACGGCCATCTCATCACATGCTAGCTCCAGATCCTCCAGGAAGACCTTCAGGAATACCCACGAAAGCGGATTGAACCAATGAACGGCAGCCGCCAAAAATCCCAGTATCCTCCAAAGATTATCCAGCCTTCTGATGTGTGTTTTCTCGTGTCTTATGATGTAAGTCAGATCTCTGTAAGAATAATCCTGAGGCAGTATTATCTTCGGTCTGAAGATACCGTAGACGGCAGGACTGTCCACTTTTGCGGAAAGGCGGATATTATCCCTGAGGAGCTTTGAATCACTTATCTCTTTCTTCGTCGTTACATAGATAACGGTAAGCGCGATGATCAGCGCCAGAGCCACTATGATCCATACCATTCCGGCCACATTGAAGATTTTCTCCAAGATGTTGACCTTATACGTTACAGGCGAATAACTCTCCGCGGCCATTATGGAATTCGTATACGAGAAAGCTATGTCATCCGTGGGCTGATAGACCGTAACGGTTCTCGTAGTCAGTCTTGATATCAGCGACATGAGGCTGTAAGGACTGTTAAGACCCACAGGGATACACATGCGGAAGAACGGAATGAACCACAGGAATACCGACACCCTGTGAGGTATTATCCTGATCTTCCTTATGAGCAGAACGATGAGCCCCATTAAAGAGGCCGTTATGCTCATATTGAATATCCAGTAGCAGATCTCTCCAAGCATTGCCGTCACCCGTTGTCTATAAGGTCCCTTAACTCTTCTTTCTCCTTGTCGGAAAGCTTTTCGTCTTCGAGCAGTGCTGAGAAGAGCGCTTTTCTCGATCCGCCGAAAAACCTGTTAAGCAGAGACTCAGCTTCCTTCTTCTGAACCTGCTCCTGAGAGACCAGAGGCGTGCAGATAAAGCCGGGCTCATCACGTCTGATGAAACCTTTTGCCTCCAGTTTCTTGATTACCGTGTAAGTCGTATTCTTATTCCAACCGATCGTTTCAGCGGCGATAAGGCTGATCTCTTTTGCGGAAAGCGGTCCTCTCTCCCACATTATCTCCATTACCTTCGCTTCACTGTCAAAGAGTTTTTCCTGCATGATGCGCCTCCAGACTATTCTTATAGTCTATACTACTGTGATAGTCTTGACATGTCAAGAGTTATCCATAGAGTGATGCTCAAGCTTTTGCTAAGGTGATTTCGCTGTTTCAATTATGGAATAAGTCACTACAGATAACTGTTGGTTCTGTTAATCATCAGCTTTCACGGAAACGTCACGCTGAAAGCTTTTTTCGCCTGACAAATTGAAGCAAAACGGAGTCAATTTGCATATTTTCGTCATAAAATGCAGGTGTTTCATGAAGTTTTGGTGAAACTTAACTTAAAAAAATAAAATATTGAACCTGCGTTCCTCACCGTCAAGGCATGGCATGGGACTTGACCGGTCTCATAAATATTCCATAGAGCGAAAAAATAACCAAAAGATAACTCCCGCTGTATGCAGGCGGGAGTTGGGCTTATATGTTACTTAATTAATATTCAGATGTAATCCAAGAGCGATTGATCCTTGATTCAATTCTTGAGAGTAACTCAACATTAAGTAATACTTACTTGGAACTTATTTTGAATCAAGCAAGACCAACCGTCTGCTTGTTTGTGTTTCACTTCCCATTGGTCTCACCTCCTGTAAACTCTATTGAGTTCCTTTATCTGATGGCTTGAGTATAACACAACGGATGTCAGAATGTGTTACAAAATAGTGAACGTTTTCTGACATGCAGATATCATACAACAAAAGCAGCCCATATAGGCTGCCGGCTTTGCGAAGACTGATCTCTAACGCATATTATTTATATAACATCAGTTTGGAGCGGGGATACCGAAATCCTTATCACCGTCACGCGATATAAAAGTCATGGGCGGAAGCTCGACAACAGATCCGTCTTCTGAAGACACCGCCTTCATGTAGAACTTCATCTCAGGATGAGGACAGTCATTTACCGGGTTCATCTCTTCATCGTACAGTTCGGAAACGACAACCGGAGCCATGTATCCTTCCGGCATCAGCACGTTAAGCGTGTCGCCCTTAAAGAGCTTATTTTTCTGTGTAACAATGTTACATCCCGTGTTTTTATCGAATCCGGTGGTTACTCCGACAACAAAAGCCGGCTTGTTATAGGACTTGTCGGGATCGATCTTGGCATCGTCGCACGGAGCGTCGAAAAAGAAACCCGTGTCATAATCCCTGTGAACGACCTTATCCAATATCTCCTTCCAGCGGGGATCGACTTTATAGTTTTCGGGATCACTGCAGCAGAGATCGACAGCTTCCCTGTAGACCTTCGTAACAGCAGCGGCATAATACGCGCCTTTTATCCTTCCCTCTATCTTGAAGGAATTGATGCCGGCTTCAAGGAGTTCGGGCACATGGTCGATCATGCAGATATCGCGGCTTCCGAAGATATAAGTTCCGCGCTTGTCCTCTTCGACCGGAAGAGGTTTGTCGGGACGCTTTTCCTCGACGACATAGTAACCCCATCTGCAAGGCTGCGCGCATGCACCGCCGTTAGATCTTCTGCCGGTAAAGTAATTGGACAAAAGACATCTGCCCGAATAAGAAACGCACATTGCTCCGTGAATGAAGCACTCAAGCTCGACATCCGAAGGAATGGCAGCTCTTATCTTCCTTATCTGTTCAAGAGAGACCTCACGTGCAAGGACAATCCTTTTCGCACCCTGTGCGGCCCAGAAATTGCATGCTGCACTGTTGGTAACGGAAGCCTGGGTCGAGATGTGGATCTCCAGATCGGGACAGAGGGTCCTTACCATGGTAAATACACCGGGATCGGATACGAGCACGGCGTCCGCACCGCTTTCAAGGCCGACGAATTTAACCGCATGCTCGAGACCTGCAAGATCTTCTTCAGTGGGCATAACGTTAAGAGTGACATAGCACTTTACTCCATGTTCATGAGCATAAGCTATGCCGGATCTCATCTCTTCTTCGTTGAAATTATCGCTGAAAGCGCGAAGGCCGTAACTCTGGCCTGAAAGATATACGGCATCTGCACCGTAAGCAACGGCGGCACGGAGCTTGTCGGGATTGCCCGCAGGGCTCAATATCTCAAAACGTGAACGGTCGTAACCCATAGCTCTTCCTCTTCAGACAGTCTTCAAGATATCAGGTGTCAGGAATTATTACGAGGCCGCTCTCCGATGTCTCGGTAGGCTCGGTGGTCTCCGCAGGAGTCGGCTCCGGATCCTTGGTCCAGTTCTCCCTGTACTTCTCCACGTTTGCCTCGTGCTGTTCCAAAGTGGTCGCAAACGCTGTTCCGCCGTCTATTCCGGTAGCGCAGAAATACATGTAGTTGCAGTTCGGCTCCGGATAGAGAGCTGCTGAGATGGCATCAAGACCTGGCATGCATATGGGTCCCGGAGGAAGTCCCGGATTGGTATATGTGTTGTACGGACTGTCGTAATTGAGTTCGGCATCCGTATGAAGGATCGAGGGCTTGCCTCCGTGGATCTCGACCAGATAGTTGATGGTCGCGGAAGAACCCAGGAAATGCATGGACTCATCATCGGAATTCATACGGTTATGGAAAACAGCCGATACGAACATCATGTCAGAAGGCTTACCAGTCTCCATCTGGATGACGGAAGCCAGAGTGATGACCTCGTCCATCGACATGCCGAGTCTCTCGGCCCTGACGTAGTATTCATCGTAGAGCTTGTTCTGCATGTTGTTAAGGAACCTTCTGATGATGGACTCAGGACTTGCGTTAACGTCGAAATAATACGTATCGGGATAGAGATATCCGGAAAGGATGTAGTCTCTTACTCCCTCTTTTATCTCGATCTGGGATACGAATTCATAGTCGACGAAGAGATTCGGAGAGTTCATGCACTTGTCGAACTCCGCGTCATCGAAATTCAGTCCCGCCTTGTGCAGGATCTGTTTGATCTCATAATATGTGGAACCTTCAGGGATGGTTACCTTGACGGTGGCAGGTTCGAGCGTGAGGAAATACATGAGCTCATCATACGAAAAGCCCCTAAGCAGATAATGCGTACCGGCAACATATGCGCCGTCAAAACCGTTGAGCTTGCTAATGATGGAGAAAAGGAACTTGTTGGTGATAAGCCCCTGCTCATATAACTTGTCCGCAATGTCGGATGTGGAATCACCGCTCTTTATGACGACGGTGACGGCTCCCTCGGTATCGCCCTTGATGTCATACTTGCCTGCTTCGATGTCAGCCTTGAGAGCATTGAATCTCTTATCCTGAGAGATAACATAGTTGTAACCGACGTAAACGCCGGTTACGGCAAATCCGAATAATAGTACAAGGATGATCAAAATCCGGAGAGCGACTCTGACTTTGTTGGACAACATAAGTTAAAGATTCACCCCCGGGTCAGTTCTATGTCAAGCGTCCTTCTTCTGCTTTGCGAGCGTCTTGGCACGTAAGTCGTTGTTAAGTATCTTCTTGCGAAGTCTGATGCTCTGGGGAGTTACCTCGCACAGCTCATCATCTTCGACGAATTCGAGACACTGCTCAAGGGAGAAAGAAAGCGGAGGAGTAAGACGCATCGCGTCGTCGGCTCCTGCCGAACGCATGTTGGTAACATGCTTCTTCTTGCAGACGTTAACGGTAATGTCGTCAGGCTTGGGATTGACTCCTACGATCATGCCTTCATATACCGGTGTGCCTGCTCCGATGAAGAGTGCACCTCTATCCTGGGCATTGTACAATCCGTAGGTTACTGCAGTACCGGTCTCGAATGCCACGAGAACGCCCTGGCCTCTTGTCTCGATTTCACCTGCGAAGGGTTCAAAGCCCGAGATAACGGAGTTCATTATACCATTGCCCTTAGTATCGGTCAAAAACTCGGTACGGTATCCGAGAAGGCCTCTGGACGGGATCTTGAACTCAAGACGTGTATATCCCTTGGTCGGCGGGAGCATGTTCAGGAGCTCGCCCTTACGCTTTCCGATCTTCTCCATGACAGGACCTACGAACTCTTCAGGAACGTCGATTACGAGCTCCTCAACAGGCTCTGAGAGAACGCCGTCGATCTCCTTCATGATGACCTTCGGCTTGCTTACCTGGAATTCATATCCTTCACGGCGCATCGTCTCGATGAGGACTGAGAGATGGAGCTCACCTCTTCCCTTTACGATGAATGCCTCTGTCGTATCTGTCTCTTCGACTCTCATGGAAACGTTTGTCTCGATCTCCTTGAAGAGTCTTTCTCTTAAGTGACGTGATGTTACGAACTTGCCTTCCTGACCTGCAAAAGGGCTGTCGTTTACGGAGAATGTCATTGCGATGGTAGGCTCGTCGATCTTAACGAACGGGAGAGGCTCGGGATTCATGGCATCGCAGAGAGTGTCACCGATGTTGATGTCGGTGATACCCGCAACACATACGATCTCACCGATCGATGCGGAAGACACTTCCTCACGTCCGAGGTTATGGAATCTCATGAGCTTTACGACTCTCGCATTTCTCTTGCCGTCTTCGCCGAATGTAACGAGAGCAACATTCTCACCCTGCTTTATAGTGCCTCTCTCGACTCTTCCTACGCCGATCCTGCCGATATAAGGGTCGGAGTCGATGTTGGATACGAGGAGCTGCATGGGGCCCTCAGGATCGCCTACAGGGCACGGTGTGTACTTTACTACGGTATCAAGGAGAGGTGTGAAGTCAAGCTCCTTGCCTGCCTCATATTCCTTGAGATCCAAAGTTGCAACGCATGTCTTGCCTGATGTGTATACAACGGGGAATTCGAGCTGGTCGTCATCTGCGCCGAGCTCGATGAAAAGATCGAGGACCATGTCTACGACTTCAAGAGGTCTTGCATCGGGACGGTCGATCTTGTTGATGCAAACGATGGGCTTTAAGCCTAACTCGAGAGCCTTGTGGAGAACGAATCTCGTCTGCGGCATCGGGCCGTCGAAGGCGTCTACAACGAGAAGAACGGAGTCAACCATCTTGAGAACACGCTCAACCTCACCGCCGAAATCCGCGTGGCCGGGAGTATCTACAACGTTGATGCGGATGCCCCTATAGTCGATTGCCGTATTCTTTGCAAGGATCGTGATGCCTCTTTCGCGCTCAAGATCGTTGCTGTCCATTACCTGCTCTACGACAGCCTCGTTCTCACGGTAAACGCCGGCCTGCTTAAGCATGGAATCAACGATGGTCGTCTTGCCGTGGTCAACGTGAGCGATGATCGCAATGTTCCTTAAGTTCTCGATTGTTGTGACTGCCATAAAAATTCTCCGTAAAAAAATAGATCAGTTTGAACTGATTAGCTCATGCGCGTATATATTAATAATTTAAACCGAGTAATATTTTGCTACTGATAACGCTTGTTTTGTGACTGTGATATTTCACAAAATATCAGTCTTCTTCGCCATTCTTATTACGCAAAAGGAGACGCAGCGGAACGCCTTCGAAACCGAAGTTCCTTCTGAGCTGGTTTTCGAGATAACGTTCATACGAGAAATGCGACAATTCCTTGTCGTTGACGAAGAGAGCGAACGTGGGAGGCTGGACGGACACCTGAGTGCCGTAATAGATCTTTAAGTGCCTTCCCTTGTCCTGAGGCGTGGGAACCTGCGTTACCGCTTCGGATATCATCTTATTCAGAACACTCGTCGTAAGACGCTTTCTGGAATTCTCATATACTGTCTTTATCAGCGCGAAAAGCTTGTCCACGCGCTGTCCGGTCTTTGCCGATATGAAGAGTACGGGCGCATAGTCCATAAAAGGCAGGCGCTGTTTTACTATCTTGGTCATCTCTTCGAGAGTACCTGTCTGCTTGTCGATGAGATCCCACTTGTTTATGACTATAACGGATGCTTTGCCGTTGTCATGCGCGAGACCGGCGATCCTTGCATCCTGCTCGGTTACGCCCGCTTCGGCGTCGACGAGGATAACGCAGACATCTGCCCTGTCGACTGCCGCAAGAGCCCTTACCATAGAATAGCGTTCTATGACGTCCTCGATCTTGCCCTTCTTGCGCATGCCGGCCGTATCAACGATGGTGAACGATCCGTATTCGTTCTCGATAAGTGAGTCGATGGTATCTCTGGTGGTGCCGGCAATATCGGATACGATGCTCCTCTCGGCCCCTGCAAGCCTGTTGGATAATGAGGACTTGCCGGCATTTGGTCTGCCGATGATGGCTACCCTTATGGTCTCTTCAGCACCCTCATTCTCATCTGCCGGCGGGAATTTGGAAACAACGAGATCGAGCATCTCGCCAAGTCCGAGCTTGTGGGCAGCCGAAATGGCGCACACATCCTCAAGTCCCAGATTATAGAATTCATAGAATTCCGGCGGCTGTTCGCCCACATAGTCTGATTTGTTGACGCATACGACCACGGGACGGCCTGCCTTCCTGAGCATAATCGCGATCTCTTCATCCGCTGCCGTAAGTCCGCTCTTTAAGTCGCACATAAATAAGATGACATCCGCAGTCTCTATTGCGATCTCCGCCTGGATACGCATCTGCTGCAATATGATGTCATCTCCCGTGTCGGGCTCAATACCGCCCGTGTCGATCATGATGAAGTCTCTTCCGCACCAGGAAGTCTCGGCATAGATACGGTCTCTCGTGACACCGGGGGTGTCATGAACGATGGAGATACGCTCACCATATATGGTGTTGAACAGCGAGGATTTGCCTACGTTCGGCCTTCCCACTATTGCCACTACAGGTTTGCTCATGCCATTATCCTTCCTTTTGCAAAAATAAAAGGCAGTGCCTATATCCTAAACACTGCCTCGCTAACAAATACTTCTTATTTATCTCAGATCTCTTCGTCGACTTTGATAACCTGTCTACCGTCCAGGTAACCGCAGTTCTTGCAGACCGTGCGGCGAAGCATCTTAGCATGAC
>CAMVGO010000036.1 GCA_947167045.1 uncultured Clostridia bacterium | reverse complement strand
TTACCTGTGAAAGGTAGATCAAAGGTCCGCTGACGATACGGTAGATAGGCCAGATGAAGAACAACTGAAGGAAAGGAAGAAGGCATCCCGAAAGACCGCCTGCACCGTTCTCCTTCTGCATCTTCATCAGCGCTTCCTGATAAGCTTCCTTGTCATCGCCGAACTGACGCTGCAGTTCTGCCTGCTTGCCGCTCAAAGCCTGCATCTTGAGCATGGACTTCTGCGACCTGATGTTGAGCGGGATAAGAGCTCCTCTGATGATTATGGTAAGGAAGATAATGGCCAGACCATAATTACCGAAGAAGATGAACAAGACCCTGGTAAGCCAGCCGAACAAAGTGTACAGCGGGTCAAGGATCGATAACTGAACTAGAATGTCTCCCATTATTGTTCTCCGGTTTGCTAATAAATAACGTGTTTAGATTATCTGACGGGATCGTATCCGCCTTTTGAGAAAGGATTGCATCGCAATATACGCCAAATACCCATAAGGCCGCCTTTTATAACGCCGTACTTCGTCACTGCGTCGATCATGTACTGCGAACATGTCGGCTGATACTTGCAGTGAGGCCCCATATGCGGAGAAATATGCTTCTGATACCAGCGAACCATCCCTATTACGGCTTTACGGATCATACGGACTCTCCATCCAAAAGATCGAGCCTTGCAAGACACTTCCCCATATCTGTGCTGAGTTCCGAGAATTCAGGGATACCGCCCTTAGCCTTCAGCGTGAAAACGTAATCGTATCCTTGAGGAAGTCTGTCCTCCAGTTTCCTGTAGGATTCCCTCATAAGGCGCCTTGCACGGTTCCTTCCGACTGCGCCGAGCTCTTTTTTGTTTGCACAAAAGCCCGTGCGTCTTAATGCCGGATCAACTTTATAACCGCTCTGCGTGGTCCCTTCTCTTCTTTTAAGCACGTGAACCGACAGGTATCTGCCGGTTGCGAATCTCCCGTACCGGTAAACCCTGTTAAATTCAAAGTTGAATCTGAGCGCTACCGATTTCAAAGCGAGAATGCGACTGCAGTCCTTTTATCAGACTGCGAGTCTCTTTCTGCCCTTAGCTCTTCTTGCAGCAATAACCTTGCGGCCGTTAGCGGTCTCCATTCTTGCTCTGAAGCCATGAACCTTTGCTCTCTGTCTTTTCTTAGGTTGAAAAGTCATCTTTGCCATAATATAAATCCTCCGGACTGTTGTTGTTTTTCAGTTGCACACCCGCGTTTCTGGCGGCAGCGCATAATACGACAATCTTAATTAAACCGTAAAATTATATTAGGGCGTTCGTATAAAGTCAAGCATCTGCATCAGCACTTGCCGAAGAGGTACTCGATAAACTTCAGATAATCGTTGTTTCCCGATGCCTTTGTCGAATATGCAAATGCGATGTAGTAATCGTACTGTTCATCGAGTCCGAGCTTCTGCTCGATCTCGTCGGTCAGTTTCAGAGCCAGAGGCACGGGGCCGTCCTCTTCTTCGTCACCCATGTTGAAGATATCCCTGAAAGATATGCCCTTGGAGCTTTTTGCCTTCTCCTCTTCAGTCTCTTCATAGTAGTAGAAATCATCTTCGGAGAAGTTTTCCATGTTGACGAGCTGGCGCATATCCTGGAAATAATCGGGTGTCGAATATGCGTATACAGCATCCTCTCTCATTATCATGTAGTCATACTGACCTGTAACGATCGAAGCCCTGAACGCAACCTCAAGGTACTTCTGTTCATATTCGAATTCGCTCGTGAAGTCCATATCCTTGTTGTCTGCAAGAAGCGCCGTTCTGGCCTTATTGTATCCGCCCCATGAGAGGAATCCGTCTGTTGCGTATTTACGGCCTTCATCCGAGACCTGGCAGTTGATCTGTCCGCCGCCCAGGACTCTCATGTTGGACTTGTAAATATCGATTCCGTACCAGGTAACAGCGCCGGCCAGGAGCAAAACCATTATGGTTCCGGGCAGGTAGTACTGTGCGAGATAACCTGCCTTCTGCTTTGCGGTAAGGCCTGCGAGCTTCTGTTTTTCCTCCCTGAAGAATCTCGTGACCTTGTTGCCTGACTGGTCCTTCTCGGCATCGGGCTTTTCGAGTTCCTTCTCAAGTTCCTTGACTTCTTTCTTGGAGCTTGCAAGGGAGATATTACCTGCGGCATCGAGTTCGGGATCGTACTCGACGGACTCCTTCAGCGCCTTGAGCTTCTCGGCCTGGCTCTTTTCGAGTTTGTCGAACTGCTTGATGAAGACGATGCAGAGGAAGTATGTTATCGTCGTTGAACAGAATACATATATGAGCGGGAACCACTGGGCATACCAGAGGCAAGCGATGACTGATCCGATCATGAGAGCCGCAATCAGGATCAGAGGTATGAACTTGATTATGACGAAGATCAGGGCTGCCTTAAAGAGTTCTGTAGTCTTCATCTCATATCTTGCGATCGTCGGGAAGATCGCAATCGTCATGAGGAATACGAAGATGCTGAACACGATGATGCCGATCTTATAGAGCAGAGGGGTCTCAGCCCAGCCGCTGTAGATTATCCAGCGCCAGTCAAGGACTATCAGGGCTATGGCAACGAGCATGATTATCCAGACGATCGTGGACTGTTTGAAATTCCGCTTGAAGGATTTGAAGAACGGAATGAAGACTCCCGTTCCCTCTCCTCTTATTATCTTCATCGCAACATAATACTTTGCGGAATATGCGGCTCCGAACGTGACTATCGGGATGCTGCAGATTATGAAGAGCAGATTGAGGATGATCAGATCCGCTATGGTGCTGATAAAGTCCATTACCGGACTGTCTGGTTTTAATATGTTCATTTTTACCGACCTGTTTATATATTCGAAATCCGGCCGCAGGATGCCCTGACCTCCGGAACTTTACTATTCTACATCAAATCCGGACCTGTGCCCGAAATATTTATCCCTTGATAAATTGGGGCTGCCCCTTAAAAGAGCAGCCCCAAGATCTTAACAAGAATGTATAAGGATTATTCCTTAACACCACCGATCGTGAGACCGGTAACGAAGTATCTCTGCAAGAAAGGATACAGAGCGATGATAGGTGCCATTGTTGCAATGGAAGCTGCGGCTCTTACCGTGATAGGTGTGATGGTATTAGCTGTAGCGGCTGTCATTGCGGCTCCGGACGTAGCGCCTGTTGTAGCAGAAACGGAATCCAGGAGTTTCATGAGCTCGTACTGGAGCGTCGTGTACTGAGGATCAAATCTGTTGTACAGCATTGCGTCGAACCAGGAGTTCCAGTGATATACGGCGACGAACAGAGCGATCGTAGCATAAACCGGCTTACAGAGCGGAGTGATGATGCTTACGAAGACTCTCATGTAGCCTGCACCCTCGAGCTGTGCAGCTTCTTCGAGTGAATCCGGAATACCGAGCATGTAAGTTCTCATGACCATTACGTTGAATGCGCTTACCATGCCGGGGATAACGTATACCCAGAAGCTGGATGTGAGATGGAGGTATCTGAAGAGGATCAGTACCGGGATCATACCGCCGGAAGCATACATCGTGATGATCCAGAAAAGAGACATGCCTGACTTGAACAGGAACTTCTTACGGCTCAGGATGTAGGAAAGCAATGCGTTTGCTGCCAGTGAGGTAAGTGTACCGATAATGGTTCTCAATACCGTGATCTTTGCACCGACGCGGATACCGGGTCTTTCGAAGAGGATCTCTTCGTAGTTTCTCCAGGACCACTTACGGGGCAGGAAGTAGATTCCGCCACGTACAGCGTCGTTACCTTCGTTGAAGGAATATGCCAACGTGTTAAGAACAGGATACAGCGTTACGACTGCGAACAATACGAGGAATGTCGTATTGAGGATCGTAAAGATGAGATCCTCCGTTGCCATTTTCTTCTTGTGTTTGATTCTCTCAAAAGAGACTTGCTGAATATCTGCCATGATCATTCACCCCTTTCCATTAGAACAGACGCTCATCGCCCTTCTTCTTGGCGATGTAGTTGGAAACTACGATAAACGTCATAGAAACGACCGTCTTGAAGATACCTGCTGCGGTACCGAGTGAATAGTCAAGGTTACGAGCGTCGAGTGCCCAGTTGAGGACGTAGATGTCGATCGTTCTTGAAACGTTCTGTACAAGTCCGTTACCGAGGAGGTACTGAAGCTCGAAGCCTGCGTTAAGCACGTTACCGATGTTCATCAAGAGAAGGATCATGATCGTAGGACGGAGACCGGGAAGAGTTACATAAAGCATCTTCTGGAAACGTCCTGCGCCGTCGATCGAAGCTGACTCATAGAGGCAGGGATCGATGGAAGTGATCGCTGCAAGATAGATAATTGCATTCCAACCTGTTTCTTTCCAAAGGTTACTCAGTGTAACGATGGGCCAAAACCACTCCGGTCTTGCCAGGAACGGGAAAGGGGTCTGAACGATATGCAGTCTCATGAGGATATCGTTGATAATACCTGTCGACGTAAGTGCATCGTGAACGATTGCAACTACGATGATCCATGAAAGGAAGTGAGGAAGATATGAAATAGTCTGGATAGACTTCTTAAAATACTTATTCTTGACCTCATTCAAGAGGATAGCGAACGCGATAGCAACAACGGTGCTGAAGATAAGGTTAAGAGCACCCATACAGAAAGTGTTTCTGATTACCATCAGGAACGTTTTATCGCTGAACAGGAACTTGAATTTATCGAAACCGACCCACTTGGAGCCGCTGATACCTTTGTTATATTTGAAGTCCTGGAAAGCAATGATCCAGCCTGCAAGAGGCAGATAGTAAAAGATAATGCCATATATTACGTATATGACGCTGATAACAACAAGAATCCACTGTCTCTTGAATTCCTTGACAGTGAGCTTCGGCTTGTCGATATCAACCGGTTTTTGTTTCTTCGATTTGGAAGTCGAGATCTCCATGTTTAGCTCCTATTAAAAGTGGTGGCAACCATAGTTGCATTTGCCATGGTCGCCACCACATCGATTAATTATTCATCAACCTTAGACTCAGTTAGGCGTCCAGCCGTAAGACTGTGCTGTCTCAAGTCTCTTGTTAACCTCAGCCTGAGCCTCTTCGAGGAACTTCTCAGGTTCGCACTCAGCGTAAGCTGCCTGGTAAGCGGCCCAATCGGACTCGAAATCCTTACTCATAACAACTGTAGGGAGCCAGAGGTGCTTTGTCTCGCCCATCTTCTTCCAAGCAACACCACCAGGAGTGTCAGAAGAGATGCTGTTTGACCAAGACCAGAGAGGATACCAAGGAGCGTTGACAACCTTCTCGGAATTGAGGAACTCAACGTAAGTACCAACGCCGTAAGCTTCGAAGCACTTCTTAAGAGGTTCAGCAAGGCTGAGAACGAACTCAGAAGGCTGCTCACCGGGCTGCATTCTGTTGATGCCGTCTCTGCTCATACCCATCCACTGAGGGCAGTATGAATATTCACATGTGTGCTTAGCCTTGTAGCTGTCGCTCTTCCAGTTCTCTCTCATTTCTTCTGTTCTGTAGTAGAGACCGTTCTCGTCTACGAGATAGTCAACACCTTCTATACCCCAGAAACGGAGATCGTGGATGTCCTGATCGAGGAGAGCGCTGAGGAATGCGAATGCGAGATCCGGATCCTTGCAGCTTGTTGTAACTGCGCAACCAGAAGACTGGTTGAGCTCGTCGTCATAAGAGTGCCACTGCTGGCTCATGCCCTTCTTAGCAACGAGGCCGAGAGGTACATAGTCGCATCCGATCTGATCGAGACGGAACTCAGTGCCATCTGTAGCCTGGAGAGGAGAAGCGAAGGGTCCCATGATGTTGTAAGCGAAATCCCAATACTGATCGCAGAGACCAAGTACACGACCTGTAGAAAGCTTAGCAATATACTCGTCGTATGTCTGTGTAGCGAAGTCAGGATCGATAGCGCCCTTAGCGTACTCTTCGTTCAACTTCTTGAAATACATCTTAGCTGTATCGGTTGTGTTGTAGTCAACAACCTTCGGCTTGTCCATACCTGCGTCGATGTTAACGATGCAGCAACCGTCGTTCGGATAACCGTCGAGGAACATAGGAGCGTTCTCAAGGCAGTAATACTTCCAGTCTTCGCAGAGACATGTGTAAGGGATTACAGGTGTTCCATCCGGAAGTTCCGGGTTAGCAGCTGCATAATCCTCGAGGAGCTTGAAGTATTCATCAAGAGTCTCGATCTTAGGATAGTTAGCCCACTCAAGAACACGAACCTGGATCCAGAAAGCCTCACCGTTCTGACCTGTTGCTGTGTTGATGTGATTGTAGGAGTTACCGAAAACGTTAGCCCAATAAATGTGGCCGTCGTCCATACGGAACTTATCCCACTCTTCGTCTGTGTACATTTCCTTGAGGTTAGGATACTTCTCAAGATAGTCATCCCAAGCTACAAGCAAACCGTTCTCATAGAGTGTAACGGAACCGTCGCCGCCATCGATGAGATCAGGGAGCTTACCTGATGCGATGATGGAGCCGATAGCTTCGCCTGCGTCCTGACCTGTGAGCCATGTCTCCTTAACACGGACACCAGTCTTCTGAGCGATGATCTCCTGGATGTCGTTGTTTGCGTCCTTCTCTTTACCGGACATTGCAGCGAACATCGTGAAATCAACGATTTCCTTCTCACCGCTTGTTGCCTGTGTCTCACCGCCGGCACCGGTAGTAGCGTCAGTAGCGCCAGTTCCACCGCCATTGGAGCATGCAGCAAGAGATGATACCGCAAGCATTGATGCAAGGATCAATGTAACGATTTTCTTAGTCTTCATTACTAGACCTCCCGAATTAGATTCTCGCTAAAAACGAGTATTTAGCAATTAGATTATATGTTTGCCCCATTTTTGCCACAACCCGAAAAAGTCTAACTAAACAACTGATAAACTCAACAAAAATGCAATACTTTTAACATCTATAGACAAAAACGGCCCTGCCAGATTGTGCATGCTGCACAAAGAGGCAGGGTTACGATTAAGCACTTGGTTCAGGTCAGGCACCCCTGTTGGTCTTACGGTACTTGGAGGGCGTACACCCCATGATCTCAATGAATTTACGGATAAAATAGTCACTGTCCTTGTATCCGACGTTCTCCGCTATGCGGTTTATCTTCTCGTCGGTAGTGATTATCTGTCTGGCCGCTTCCTTGATCCTGTAATTTGTCAGGTAATTTTTGAAAGACATCCCGTATTTCTTCCTGAATATCTGTCCTAAGTAAGAACTGTTGATGTGATATTTGTCACCCAGATCCTTCAGACTGATGTTCTCGGCAAAGTTCTCCCTGATCTCCGCTTCGACTTCGGCGAGTATGCCGTGCGATATGCTCTTCCGGAGTTCCGCGAGGTAAGACGCATATTCCAGGGCGAACTTCTTTAAGTGCTGGTGGCTTCCCCTGAGGAAGACTCCCTCCGACGCCCTGTCCGAAATATACTGGATGATCTCCTCCTGGTTAACGGTATCATCGAGTTCGCTCGCAAGGTGGATCAGCTGGAACAAAAGATAATTGATGTTGAGGTCGAATGCCCTGTTGTTCCCTTCCTTGCCCCTGAGCTCCTCATAGAGTTTCTCGACGCCGGATTCAATGAGCGCGGGATCGTTCTTTACGATGGAGTCGATTATCTCGTCGATCGTATTTTTACAGAGCACGAACCCTCTTACCGCACCCTGGTTCTCCTCTGTCTCCTCATAGAAATACAGTTTCTTGGTATTGTGGAAACCGGTGATGCTCTTGAGCCTTCTGCAGGTGACATAAGAGAGCGCCAGATCCGAGATATTCTGAACGAGCTGTCCGCAAAGCATCCTTACCGGTTTCATGATGAGCAGCTCGATCTTCCTGATAAAAGCATTCAGGAACTCCGTCTCGTTCATGTCGCGCATCTCTGCCATCGTCTCGCAGTATATGAAACCGATATTATAATTCTCCTCATCATAGGAGATATCCATAGTGAAGTTGTTCGCGTATTCCTTCAATATCTCTCGGCACGCGTTAAAGAGCTGCCTCTGGATGACGCTCATGTCATCCGGATCCTCCTCATCGACTCCGGCTTCCCTGTTTATCAGTTCTATGTATATAAACCTGAGGCTTCCCGAGATCTGGACGTGCTTGTTGATGTAATCGACTTCTTCCCCGGTGAACTTGCCTTTGACCAGATGTCTTATAACCCTGGCAAGATATGCGTCCTCCATCTTCTCCCTGTCCTTTCGAAGAACGATGGATTCCTGATTGCGGTTCGACACCTTGCGGAGGACCGATATGAGCTCCTCTTCCTCGACCGGCTTTAAGATGTAATCGCAGCATCCGTATCTGATGGCCTTCTGCGTGTAGGCAAAATCATCGTATCCCGTGAGCAGGACGAATTCGGCGTCAGTAACCTTGTCCTTCTTGACGGTCTCTAGAAGCTCAAGTCCCGTCATCTCAGGCATCCTGATATCCGAGATAACGAGATCAACGTGATTCTCGGTAAGATATCTTAAAGCTTCTTTTCCGTTGGAGCAGACGGCAGCGATCTCAAATCCCTCGCCCTCCCAGTCGATAATGACCTGAAGTCCCTGAAGGATATACGGTTCGTCGTCAACAAGCATTACTTTTAGCATAGTCCACCTCGAGTCAAGCCTTTGTGATCATATCTGACGGTATCATAATGATGACGCTCATTCCGATGCCTTTTTCGCTCTCTATCGAGAACCTGGCTTTGTCCTTGAACATCATCTTGATCCTGAGACACGCATTCAGGATACCGACATGTTTCGCCTTCTTTATCGTATCAATGGTAACATTATTCATCTTCTGCTGCAGGAGTTCGGCCTCTTCCTCATCCATTCCGTCTCCCGTATCCTCGACTTCGATCACTACCTGATCGTCAGAGTTATAGACCCTGACGAAGATCCAGCCCTGCGAGGATTTTGACTCGATGCCGTGCACGCAGGCGTTCTCAACGAACGTAACCAGTGTAAGCTTCGGGATCAGGATCCTCTTGCAGTCCTCGCTGATGTCGATGTCGAAAGATATCCTGTCGCCGAACCTGTAGCTCTGGAGCTGGAGGTAAGCATCGATGAATTCCTCTTCCTCCTCAATGGTGACGGCATCCTCGTGCCACTCAACGTTCTGTCTCTGCATTACCGCGAGCCTCTGGACCATCTCGGCGGTCTCTGTCTCTCCCTTTAAGATACTGTGCATGCGGATACTCTCGAGAGCGTTGAAAAGAAAGTGCGGATTGATCTGGCTCTGCAGCGCCAGGAGCTCGGCATTCTTTCGCGCGATATCGATCTCCTGCTCGCGGAGCTTGTCCTTATAAATAGTCTGAGTGAGTTCGTTATTGATCTCAACGATCCTGTTGTAGTTGTGCATGAGGTTCGAGATCTCGTCTGAGCCTTTTATCTCCTTGATCGGCTGCAGGATCTCGTTTCCGTCTTCACCGAAAGCTTTTCCGAGAACGGTGATACGCTCTGTGATGGACTTTTCGAGAAGTTTCATCAGAAGGATCGGGATAACGAGAGTGACGACAAATAACAACAGGGTTACGGGAATGTTGTTCTTCATTACCTCGGTGACGGTAAGGTTTTCGGTGACTGCATAGATGGTAAAGGTGTTGCCGAACATCGGGACCTGCCTTACCGTTACATAAGGCTCGTTCGCGATCTTCTCCATTAGCTT
Organism: uncultured Clostridia bacterium; assembly: GCA_947167045.1. GTDB lineage: Bacteria > Bacillota > Clostridia > Saccharofermentanales > Saccharofermentanaceae > Saccharofermentans. The sequence goes on along the minus strand of CAMVGO010000036.1, from coordinate 17,350 downwards.
CTGGTAGTCGTTGAAGCTGTCCTGGCTCGGATAGACGAGATAATCTCCGCAGCATACAAACATCGTGCAGTTTACGGGAATGTCGGCAAGTTCTTCCGTGATCCTCCAGCTCCTGTGCTCTATCGTTACTATCTTTTCGACCGGTGTCTTTGTATTGGTCATCCTTCTTACATAGATGAAACGCTTCTGGTCCATTGTCCTTACGACCGGTTCATAATCGTAATAAGCATAGACGCCGAGATTATCACCGCTGGCTATAAACTCCTGATACCATCTCTCATCGTTGGCATCAGAGAGGTGATGGAAATAGTTTCCGTTGATCATGGACTTGTTGTCGACATATATTACGATCCTGTCGCGGTTGTAATCGGTCAGCGTCGAGAAGAATGAATTGGAGATCGTGTCGATGTAGCTCCTGTAGTAATCGGATGGCTTTTCATAAAACCTGTTCATGAACGTGTTCAGGGTATTGTTGAGGTCGATCGACGAAGCGACCGTCGTATCGTAATTCAGGAGATTCTCGAAATAGTTCGAATATGCGTCGATCGCAGTCTCCCTGTAGTAGTACTGGTTCTTGAGTTCCGCCTCGTAAATGGATCTCAAAAGGAATACGTCTGTTATGACAAGAGGAAGAATGACGCCGAAAATATACATCAGAAGAAACTTTTTACTGAGCTTCAATCTTCCGAAAAAACTGTTCTTGGCGTACTTAAACATAATCCCCGGGGCTCTTAATGAGTTCTGCTCCTCAACTGTTCTTAAACATAACCATATCATATTACAGGAAACCGGTTGTTCTTTGCAAACGGCGGGCTCTTTCAAAGTGCTGGATTTAGTCAGGAATTATCTGCAATTCATCCTGTTGAATTAAAAGTTATGATTATTTAACATTTTACTTGTATATAAAACCAAATAAGAGGTGTCCCCTATGTTAAAGATCGTAAAGACCGAGAACGGCCAGGTAAGAGGCCTTCCCGGAAACAACACCCGTATCTCAGTTTTCAAAGGAATCCCGTTCGCTGAACCGCCCGTAGGCGAGAACCGCTGGAGAGCTCCCCAGCCCAAAAAGGATTGGGAGGGCATCTACGACGCATATAAGTTCGCGCCTATCTCCGTGCAGGATCAGCCCGGCGTCGGAACCGACATCTACTGCCGCGAATGGCACGTCGACCCCGACATCGAGATAAGTGAGGACTGCCTCTACCTGAACGTCTGGACACCCGCAAAGAGCACGGATGAAAAACTCCCCGTCCTCGTATGGTTCTTCGGAGGCGGATTCCAGTGGGGCTACACTGCTGAGATGGAATTCAACGGAGAGAACCTCGCCAAGAAAGGCATCATCGTAGTTACGGTAAACTACAGACTCGGTGCCATCGGATTCCTCTCACATCCGGATCTCTTCAAAGAATCTCCGGAAGCACCGGCAAACTTCGGTCTTCTGGACCAGCAGGCCGGCCTTAAGTGGGTTAAGAGAAACATCACAGCTTTCGGCGGCGATCCTGAGAACATCACGATTGCAGGACAGTCCGCAGGCGGCGGAAGCGTATTAAACCACCTGACGGCAAAATCGAGCATCGGTCTTTATCAGAGAGCTGTCATACTCTCCGGCATCATCTCCTTCCCCTACATGAAGGACTTCGTCATGACTCCCAGAACAATAGACGACGCCTGCTCATACGGCGTAAAGTTCTTCGAGGAACTCGGCGTAAAGACAGTCGAAGAAGCAAGAAAGCTCGACGCTTCATATATCCGCGAAGTATATGCGAAGTTCAGGGAGACCGATAACTTCTTCTTCACCCCCATGATCGACAACGTCTTCATGGAAGATGAACCTTTAAAACTCTTCATGGCCGGAGAACATGCTCACGTTCCGCTCATGTCGGGCAATACTTACGATGAGTTCCCGAGCTGCATCTTCGCAGATTCCAAAGAGGATTTCGAGGCAAAGGCAAGAGAGATCTTCGGCAGCAAGACCGAAGAGTTCCTCTCCTTCCCCGAAGCTCAGAAGAACAACGGCAACATGTACGCATCCCTTCGCGCAATCGAGTGTGCGGTAAAGGCAACCTTCGCCCACAACGACAAGCCCGGCTACTACTACAGCTTTGAACCTGATATTCCGGGATATGACAACCCCGGCACGTTCCACTCGGTAGACCTCTGGTTCTTCTTCGACAACCTCGACAAGTGCTGGAGACCGATGGTCGGAAGACATTTTGATATCGCAAGACAGATAAGCTTGTATTTCACGAACTTCATCAAGACCGGCGATCCGAACGGCGACGATGTCGACGGTACGGCACTTCCTCTCTGGAAGCCTTATACACCCGCCTTCAAGAACGAGATGCACTTCACTCCTGAAGGCGCGAAGACTGCCGTACAGGAAGATTCACCCGAGTCTGACTTCATAACATTCATGACAAAGCACATCGAAGAGGCCACAACCGGTTCTTCTTCCGATTCCGGCAAAGAAGGCGACACAGGTCTCAAGGTCGAGCTCTACGAAGTTCCGAAGAAGCAGGCGTTCAACCCCTATCTTCCCAACTGGGAGTTCATACCTGACGGCGAACCTTATGTATTCAACAACAGAGTCTATGTTTACGGTTCACACGATGTTTTCGCAGGACACGCATTCTGTCTTGAGGACTATGTGACATGGTCCGCACCCGTCGACGATCTCGGCAACTGGACATATGAGGGCGTCATCTTCAAGAGGACTGACGATCCGGCCAACGCCGACGAGAGAGGATGCCTCTATGCACCTGACGTAACCGTCGGGCCCGACGGAAGATACTACCTGTTCTATGCCCTGGATGACGACTGTGTCATCTCGGTTGCGGTATCAGACTCTCCTTCAGGCAGATTCGAATTCATCGGAAACGTCCATCACGAAGACGGCACGCTCCTCGGAAAGAAGGAAGGCGAAGAACAGCAGTTCGATCCGGGCGTTATAACGATCGGTGACGTCACATATCTCTACACCGGTTTCTGCGGACAAGGCGACAAGTCCCGCCACGGATGCATGGTAACCGTACTTGACAAGGACATGCTCACAGTAAAGCGCGCACCCGAATTCGTCATTCCTTCAACACAGTACAGTGCCGGAACAGAATTCGAAGGCCACGCATTCTTCGAGGCTCCTTCGATAAGAGAAAGAAACGGGATCTTCTACCTCATCTATTCCTCACAGGTAATGCATGAGCTCTGCTACGCTTACTCTTCCGATCCTTTGGGACCCTTCACATACGGCGGAGTCATCGTCAGCAACTGCGATATCGGCATCGACACTTATAAGCCCGCGGACAAGCCCACCGCTTTCGGCGCCAACAACCACGGAAGCATCGTGGAGATCGCAGGCGACTGGTACATCTTCTATCACAGGCAGACAAACAACGACTGGTATTCGCGCCAGGGCTGTGCCGAGAAGATCGCTTTCGATGAGAAAGGCATGATAAAGCAGGTCGAGATCACGTCATGCGGACTTAACGGCGGACCGTTGAAGGATACCGGCGAATATCCCGCACACATCGCATGCAACATCTTCGACAACAACAACAAGATGTATGTCGGCGAGATGCATGCGGCAAATGTCACGATGGATGTAAGGGACGGACTCAAGGGACCTTCGCACATCAGGCAGATCTCAGACGGCACGACTGTCGGCTTCAAGTATTTCGACCTCAAAGGCGTCAAGGGCTTAAGGCTTACGACAAGAGGTTACGGCAAGGGCGACATCGACATAAAGACTTCCATTGACGGAGAAGCCCTCGCCACGGTAAGCGTCGACTTCTGCACCGCATGGGAAGAACACATCGCCAGATTCGATATCGCCGACGGCGTATATCCGCTCTACCTTACGTTCAAAGGCATGGGCAATGTCTCACTGCTGAGTTTCGAATTCCTGCACTGAGATAAACAACACCGACAATACTAATTCCCGAATTAGTATTACGGGGCTGTCTCTTAAAGGCTTTATGCCGGGGAGGCAGCCCCTGTAGTTTTAATACTGAATCTCCGCTGAACCGGATTCCCGAAGCAACTCCAAAAACTCAGAGCTCCGCGGTAACCGTAATGCCCTTGCCGCTGCCCGTTGCGTAGATATTTCCGCCGTGGGCTTCGGTTACGCCTTTCGCGATAGACAATCCGATACCGTATCCGCCGGTCTCGGAGTTTCTGGACTTGTCAGTCCTGTAGAACCTGTCGAACATGTGCTTCATGTCATCCTGCGAAACGGGCTCTGCCGTGTCGTTATAAACTGACAGCAATATCTTCGAGCCGTTCTTTTGCAGAGACGCTTTTATCTTTCCGCCTTCGGGCGAATACTTTACGGCATTTTCCATGAGGATCGAAACAAGTCCCGCCAAAGCCTTGGGGTCGCCGTTATATGAGATGCCGGGAGCGATGTCTGTCTCAAGCTCCTTGCCGGAAGAGATTGCAGGGCCTTTGAAAGATTCCACTTCTTCCGACACCATGTCCGACAGCGGGAACTCGATCTTCTTGAGCTCCGACTTCGAACCTTCCTGTGTCTTTGCCAGATAGATGAGCCTGTTAGTGAGTTCTGTCATGCGCTCGGTCTGTTTCCTGATGTCGGCGAGCCACTCGTTGTCGCCGTCATCATCCATTTCGAGCACATCACAGTCGGCCTTTATTACGGCCAGAGGAGTCTTCAGTTCGTGACCGGCATCCGTGATGAAGCGCTTCTGTCTCTCGTACGCATCGGCCGCAGGCTTTACCACTGCCTTGGAAGATACCGCTATGAGCACGAAAAAGATTAGCAGTCCGACAGCGGATATTATCAGGCTTATCCAAAGGAATGCCCTCGCATTGTCGAGACTCCGTCCGCAGTCGTAGAAGACTATGCAGGAGACGCCTTCTCCCATGTCACTGACCCTGTATCTGTAATCGCCGATGAAGCCTCTTGCCTTCCCGCTCGAATAGATCGTCAGGCCGATATTGGCTGCGGCCTTCGAATCGACTGCGGCGATCCTTCCCGTATCGATAATGATGACAGTGCCATCCTCATCGAGATAGACCGTGAAAAATCTTGCCTCATACTGCATCTCGGGAGACATCTGCCCGCGCCTCATGTCACCCGGGAAACCGAACGGATCTCCTCCGGGCGGCTGGGGCATCTCATCGGGGAAACCTCCGTTGTTGGCGGTAAGTATGTCGAGGACCGCATCCGCATTTTTTATAACGTCCATGAAGTTGAACAGATTGATCGCACCGATAAGGACGACAAGTACCGCCGTTACCGACAGCATCGCGGTTATTATGAATCTTCTGCGGAGCTTTCCGATCATGTGATCTCCTCCAGGGAGTATCCGGCATTGCGCGTTGCCTTTATCTGGACATTGCTCTCAAGCGCAGCCAGTTTCTTTCTCAGGTAAGAGATATATGTCCAAGCCGTGCTGATGTCAGCCTCCGAATCAAGTCCCCATATCTTATCCATGAACTTTTCGGTGGAGATAAGGATGCCAGGATTCATCATGAGCATCTCCATCATCTGGAATTCCTTGCCTGCGAGCCTGTACTTCCCTTTGGGCGATGAAAGCTCGAAGCTCCCCCTGTCCAGAGTGAGGTTGCCGAACTTCAGCACATTGTCGGTCGCAACGGCGGGCTGCCTCGTAAGCACCCTTATCCTTGCGAGGAGTTCCTTGGTGTCGAAAGGCTTGGTCAGATAATCGTTTGCTCCCGAATCGAGGCCTTCGACCTTGTCGTCAATCTCGGACTTGGCCGTGAGCATGAGCACGGGAACGGAATTGCCCTTTGACCTGATCTCCTTCAGGGCGGAGATCCCGTCCTGTTTCGGCATCATGATGTCCATGATCACCAGATCGTATTCGCTGGCCATTGCATAGAGCACGGCTTCTTCCCCGTCGAAAACACAATCGACGGAATAATTGCTCTTGGTAAGGATGGCTTTTAAAGCCCTGGATAAAGATCTCTCATCTTCTGCCAAAAGGATTCTCATTATATATACCCCTTTATCTTTCATTCCCTGAAAACTGATTAAATGCTATCGCGTTGAGCCGCACTTTACAAGTTCAGAACGCTTCAGGGAAGCTCTGCCGGATCCTTTCAAAAGTTTTTCGAAATGCTCCGGAACTTTTAAGTCTGTTTTAAGTCTGCACCATAAGATTAGGGCAAGAAACTAAAACGAGGTTAAAAAAATGTCTTATCAGGATGTTTTCGAAAGATATGAGATAAAGTACTTCATCACTTCTTCCCAGAAGAACGAACTGCTCGATGTGATGGAAGGCAGGCTCGCGCCCGATCAGTATGGCAGGACCACCATCCGCAACATCTACTACGATACAGACAGTTTCAGGCTGATAAGGGATTCCCTGGATCACCCGTTATACAAGGAAAAGCTCAGGGTAAGGTCTTATCAGAGAGCAGGAAGAGAAGACATGGTCTTCGTCGAGATAAAGAAGAAGTTCGAAGACGTAGTTTACAAAAGGCGCGTCGCCATGCCGAAGATGTCGGCTGAGGACTGGATCTCCGGTAAGACTCCCATTCCCTTCCGGACCCAGATAACCTCCGAGATAGATTACTTCCTTATGTTCTACGGGGATATCAGCGCAAAGACATTCTTAAGCTACGAGCGCGAAGCATACTGCGGAGTTACGGATCCCGGATTAAGACTGACGTTCGACGAGAACATCTTGGCGCGTGACACGGACCTGGACCTCGGCAGTGACATCTGGGGAACATCCCTTCTCCCCTCAGGCATAACCCTCATGGAACTGAAGATACAGGGCTCGATACCGTTGTGGCTTACAAGATTCCTGAGCGGACACAACATCTCAAAGATATCTTTCTCAAAATACGGAACCTACTACACAGATCACATCATGGCAGAAAAAATACCTGAAAGGAGTGTCTTCTATGCTTAACATATTCGGATCGGTCATCCCGGCTGACGGCATCACGCCTCAGATATTCATAATACTGGTACTCGTGTCACTGGTGCTCGGCGCGCTTATGGCACTGATCCACACATATAAGAACGATTACACAAAGAGCTTCGTAATGACGCTCGCCATCCTCCCCGCCGTCGTATGCGTCGTTATCCTGATGGTCAACGGCAACATCGGCGCCGGAGTGGCAGTCGCAGGAGCATTCAGCCTCGTAAGGTTCAGGTCGGCTCCCGGAACCGCCCGCGAGATCGGCGCGATCTTCGCCGCGATGGGCATGGGTCTCATCCTGGGCATGGGCTACATCGGATACGCGGCGCTGTTTACGGTCCTCATCAGTCTCGCGATGCTGATATATTCGGCACTCTCAATAGGCGAGACGAAAAACCTCAAGAAGGACCTGAAGATCACGATCCCCGAGAACCTCGACTATTCGGGCGTCTTTGACGAGATCCTCAAGTCATACACAAAGTCATACAGATTAAGACAGGTAAAGACCAGCAACATGGGCGCTCTGTTCAAGCTCAGCTACGAGATAGTCTTAAGCGACCCTTCGGCCGAGAAGGAGTTCATCGACAAGCTCAGGACCAGAAACGGCAACCTCGAGATCTCGCTGTCCGATCCGCAGTCACCTGAAACGGAACAACTCTGATCACCATTTCGAAAGGAAAAACAGCCATGAAACACATAAAGACAGAACATAAACTGATATCGGCAGCCGTCATCTGCTCAGTGGCAGTCACTGCTCTCACCGCCTGTTCGATCGCGGGACAGACAGCATCTTCTTCCGCCTCGGCCTCCGTGACCATAACATCTTCAGGCGAGACGGCAAAGACCACCACGGAGCTCTTCTCGGAAAAGGATCTTGAGATCGGTTACGACGAGAGTAATGCAGTTACCATAACCCTTAACGGCACCTCGGCCGATTCATCCTCTTCATCGGTAAAGACAGACGGTTCCGTCATAACCATAAAGAAGGAAGGCACATATGTCATAAGCGGAACACTGGACGACGGCTACATCGTAATAGACGCGGGTGATTCCGACGACATAAGGCTCATCTTAAAGGACTGCGACATAACATCTTCGGATTACGCGCCCCTCTACTGCCTCAATGCGGACAACGTCTACATCACGCTCGAAGACGGCACGGTCAACAAACTCGCCAACACCGGCACCTTTGATTCCAAGGATGACAACAGCGTCGACGGCGCGGTCTTCTCGAAAACGGACATCACGATAAACGGCTCCGGTTCCCTTGAGATATCATCTTCCGCACACGGCATAGTCGGCAAGGACGATATCAACATCACCGGCGGTGACATCACGGTCGAAAGCGAAAAGGACGGGATCCAGTCAGAGGAAACAGTCGCCATACAGAACGCTTCCGTTGAGATCACCTGCGGCAAGGACGGCATACAGGCAAAGGACGAAGATGACCTTTCAAAAGGCTGCATCTACATAGAATCCGGCGAGGTCAGCATCTCATCAGATGACGACGGCATAACGGCGGCAAACATCATTCAGATAGATGACGGCACTGTCAGCATCAGCAGATGCTACGAAGGAATCGAAGCGCAGAACATCACCGTAAACGGAGGAGACATCTCGATAACATCTTCCGACGACGCGGTAAATGCGGTAGCCGCATCTTCATCCTCCGGTGACATGATGAACACTGACGGCGTCAGCTCCGTTACGGTAAACGGCGGAAATATCTATATCAGGACCGGCGGCGACGGCATCGACTCAAACGGTTCTTTCGAGATGAACGGCGGAAAGCTCACGATCATGGGTCCCGAAAACGGAGCAAACGGCTCTCTGGACTATGCCGGAGAAGGAACGATCACGGGCGGAACAGTAATAGTGGCAGGCGCTTCGGGCATGGCCATGAACTTCTCGAGCGCTTCACAGGGTTCCATCCTTCTGAACGTAGGAAACTGCAGCAAGGATACGGTCATCACGGTAAAGGATGAGTCAGGCAACGTGATACTCAGCGCTGTTGCCGACTGCACTTATCAGACGGTCCTGATCAGCAGCCCTGATCTGGTAAAGGGCAACAGCTATACGGTCACGGCCGGAGATTATTCCGAGACTGTCGAACTCACGGATAACATATACGGTTCAAGTACCGGTTTCGGCCAGGGCGGCTTCGGCGGAGGAATGCCCGGCGGAGGCTTTAACGGAGACTTCAACGGTAATTTCGGTGAAAAGCCTGACGGCGACTTCAGCGGTATGCCTGACGGCGGTCAGAACGGATTCCAGGGTGGCCGGACGGACGGTTTTCCCGGCGGAAGATCCGACAACGGAACAACTTCGGAAACTGAAGTATGAAAACTATATCTTCACGGCTGAAAATATGCTGAAACAAACCATTTGCGGGTTTTTAATACAGAATATGGCAAGATGTGAATACCAATTGGACAAAAATGCAAATAATTGTATAGAACAAAAACAATGTTGGGGGTATCATTACTCCATGAAAGTGATTCGTTAATATTACCGTAAAAACTTTCATATTATCTTCAAATTACGTTTAAACAACATTAAAGTAAGGACATTGAAATTAGGGATTAAGTAAACTATACTTCAAGTATCAACAAAGACATTTTTCTATTCCTATTATCCCCATATTTGCGGCCACCCTTCCCGGGGTGGTCGCTCCTTTTTGTGACATATTTTTTGGGGGAAAGCATCATGTTCCGACTATTAAAAAGATCCCGTTTTCGGGCTGATTTTTAATAGCAAACGGCTAAATATATTAAAAACTCTCTTAAGATCCGCAGTTTTTAACAGTCGGAAAATTACATCAGCTTAATAAGCTTGCAGTTCTCGATGCCCTCTTCCCAAAGCTGGTCAACGGACTTGTGCTTTACGAGGCATACTATGGCGGAATTCATTGCGCCATGACCGACGATCAGCACATCCTTATCCTCCTCGACAAGGGGAAATGCGACATCGTTGAGGAAATGGTCGGTCCTTGCAAGAAGTTCCTCTAAGCTCTCGGCGCCTCCGACAGCTTCATACTCAGCCGGATTGAAGAACAGCTCCCTGACGGGACACTCGGGCTTATTGAATACATTCTCGACACCTTCGTAGATGCCAAAGCCCATCTCCACCAGTCTCTCATCGGTAATGATCGGAACATCCCGGCCCTCGAGAAGTATCTTTGCCGTCTCCTGTGCCCTTTTGAGCGGAGAGCAGAAACAGTAATCAAAATGGACATTCAGATACTCGTCATGGGCATCCCTGGCCATCTGTCTTCCGATGTCGTTGAGCGGCACATCCGTCCTGCCCTGAAGCTTGTGTCTTATGTTCCAATCTGTCTTTCCGTGTCTGATAATGTAGAGCATTTCGCGATTCCTTAATGTCGATTTATTTTTCTACGGGTTATTGTACCAAAAAAATCTCATTCTTAATCAAATCTTAATGTCACAGGTCATTTGATATTAATGGGTTTATCCGTAAAATGACATTATCTCGGACAGCATGAGGGGGAACTATGTATAACATTCTTATTTGTGATGACGACAAAGATATCGTAAACGCGCTGAAGATCTACCTGCAGAATCCGGATTACAGGCTTTTTGAGGCGCACAACGGTATCGAAGCGATCGAGGCCGCACAGAAAGAAGAGATCCATCTCATACTGCTCGATATCATGATGCCGCAAATGGACGGGATAACAGCGATGGCAAAGATAAGGGAGAGTTTCAACATGCCCATAATCCTCTTAACGGCCAAATCGGAGGATCAGGACAAGATACTTGGACTCAACATAGGGGCGGATGATTATATCACCAAGCCGTTCAACCCTCTGGAAGTGGCTGCGAGAGTTGGCTCGCAGCTCAGGCGTTACACCAAGCTCGGTTCGGGATCGGAAGCCAAAGAGCTTCTTACAGTCGGAGGGATCGAACTCGACAACAACACCAAGTCCGTCACGGTCGACGGAAAAAACGCAAACCTCACGCCCACGGAATTCGATATCCTAAAGCTCCTTATGGAATTCCCGGGCAAGGTTTTCGCGCCCAAGGAGATATACAAAAAGGTATGGGGCGAGGACGCCCTCACGGCCGGTGACAATACCGTTGCGGTACACATAAGACATCTGCGCGAAAAGATAGAGATCACGCCCAACGAGCCGAGGTACATAAAGGTCATCTTCGGCCAGGGCTATAAGATCGAAAAGGGGAGAAATTGATGGAAAAGAAAAAGAAGCATTTTTGGAGAACAGTGGCCGGTAAGACGATATTGTTCATCGTCATCAACATTTCGCTGTTCTCACTGACAATGTCCGTACTGGCAAGCGTTTTTGCCATATCACAGGATCTCTATGACATTACGGAACAGGAATACTACGAACAGGTAGGCGAAAACAACCTGATAGATCTTGCCATATGCAATGCCGAGATGATACTCACTTCGAAGAACAACAGGTTCGATTCAATGAGCCTTCAGATCGAGGACGACAAGGGTCAGGTTTTGGGCGCATCCTATGACTTCGATGAAGTCAGTTCCTCTGTCGGAAAGTCAGGAGAGTATCAGGACGCCGAGCTTTTTACATACAATATCTCACTGTTCAAAGCTGAAGACGGGACAGTAAACTTCAATATGTACAGCAGCGATTCCGGTGACGTAACCTCAGCCAAGATCAAGGTATACGCGAACCCTGCCGACTTTGCGGGCATGTCCGCGTATGAAAAGGACATCGTCCACCTGGCATATACGCTCCGTTATGCCGTCTACCCTATCGGGATCGTTTCATTTTTCCTGTGCCTTGCCGCCTTTATTTCGCTCATGTGCGTCTCCGGAATGAGACCGGATTCGGAAGAACCCGCTCTGGGACCGATCGGCAAGGTGCCTTTCGACTTAATGGTCCTGGCATTCTTTCTTACTCTTCCTATAGCATTCGTTATCCTGAGCAACATCTCGGGGCTGTTTGAAGCAGTAATGGCCATCGTTATCAGTTTTATCTATCTCAACATGGGACTCGGTCTCTGCGTCGGCTTTGCTGTCAGGGTCAGGCTCCACGTGCTGATCAAGGGGTCTCTTACTTATAAGATCATCATCCTTATCGGTAAGTTCATAAAACTCATATTCAAAGCGATCATTTCGATACCTCTTATATGGAGGACCATTCTGATCATCGCAGGCATCTCATTCATAGAACTTATCGTCATCGCCGGTTCAGGAGTCGAACCTGATGTTATCGCCGTCGGCTGGGTCCTTGAGAAGATGATCCTTTGCCCCGTCATACTCTATATCGCGTTCATGCTGAGGAAACTCAAGATATCAGGCGACAAGATGGCTCAGGGCGATATCGCTTACCGGACCGGCACAAAGGGTCTTTGGGGAGATTTCAAAAAGCACGCCGTAAATCTCAATGCCGTTGCAGATTCCGTAACGATCGCAGTCGAGGACAGGCTCAAGTCCGAGCGGATGAAGACGGAGCTCATAACCAATGTCTCACACGACATCAAGACTCCGCTCACTTCGATAATCAACTATGCTTCGCTCATCGGAACGACCGACCCCTCCGACCCTAAGATAAAAGAATATTCCGAAGTTATCGTCAGACAGTCAGACAAGCTAAAGAGGCTTATCGAAGATCTGGTCGAAGCCTCAAAGGCCCAGACCGGAAACCTTGAGATCGTCGCTGCTCCATTGGACAACTGCACGTTCATCTCACAGACGGACGGCGAGTTCAAGGACAAGATAGAAAACGCGGGACTCACGCTCATAAGCACCACACCCGAAGATAAGGTCATGATAATGGCTGACGGCAGGCGCATGATGAGGATCTACGATAACCTCATGAACAATATCTGCAAATATTCCCAGCCCGGCACGAGAGTCTATCTCTCTCTCGAAGTCATAGACGGCATGGCAGTAACGACATTCAAGAACACATCGAGCCAGGAACTCAACATCAGCGCCGACGAACTTGTCGAACGCTTTGTAAGAGGAGATAAATCCCGTAATACCGAAGGCAACGGATTGGGGCTTTCGATAGCACAGACACTTACGGAGCTCCAGGGAGGAAAGTTCAAAGTAACCATAGACGGGGATCTGTTCAAGGTAACGCTGTCATTCCCGGTGCTGACAGAAGTTCCGCCGGCAACTGCCTCATAATATCAGGCAACTAAAACGGGAAGCGGTACGGATCACTGCTTCCCGTTCTTTAACTTGACCGATGCGATCGAAAGGATCCTGCTCTCTTCTATCTTCTCCTTCGCCGCTTCACCCCGTAACTCGTTTATATTGACAAAGAACATCTTTACGAGCGTCCTGACCTTCGCTCCCGAGTCGTTCCTTATCTGCCTCATCTGCCCTATCATGGCCTTGGTGCCCCTTACGCCGACCTTTGTCAGCATACTTAAGTTTTCGCATCCCGAAGCCTCAAATACGGAGAAGAGTTCATCGACGAAAACCTTGCGCTCTTCAAAGCTCATCTCGTCCAGCCACGTGGTCATGGTCTCATCAAAAAGATCGCTGATCTTATCGGTGGCATTACATGTCTCGAATTCCTTTCCCTCGAGCTGCCACGTCAGCGGACTGTGTTGCATGATGCCGAACTCGGAACTCTTTACGACTACTGGCTCAGTGGTATTGGTAAGAAGTCTTCCGACTATTGATGTCTCCGGTATGTATTTCATGACCTTTGGTCTGACGTTCTTAAACCGCTCAGACTCGAGTGCATCATTATTGAATCCCGGCCCGTCGAAATTGTATACAGCAAGCGTGCGTTCAGCCATGCCAGGATCTGCCGCCACAGCGTATATCGCCAGATGTCCGCCCTTTGAATGACCGCCGGCACGGAAATTTACCGTCCTTCCGCTCATTGTCTGCTTCAGGTAACGGGCAGCTTCCTCCTCTGCGGGAACAGTCATGAAACTCAGGTTGAAGTCTTCCTTCCACCCTATTATCGTGTCGTCCGTTCCCCTGAATGAGATGAAAGGAATGCCGTCACCGGTATCTATCTCGACAGCCGCAAACTGTATCTCCCTTGAGATGTCAGTATCGTTTATGTAGTTGAGGAGATATGCATTCCTGAATCTGTCTGACTCCGCGAGATGCCTTAACAGCGCCGGGGCGAAATTGATGAATGACTTGTCTGCGGCCAGTTCTTCTTCGGAATGCAGCCCGAAAAACTTTTCGGAAGCTTCTCCTAAAGTGATCTTGCCTTCTCCCGGTGAGGGTACGACACCTGCAAGATCCACATAGGACAGCGTGGAAAGGAGCAGCGCATCAACGCTGTTGAAAGGATCGCGCTCAAAAGAAAGATCTCCGCGCCAGGCCAGATAATCAAGCATGTTACTCATAAGCCAATTATAGTCCAGAAACAGATGCGTTGACAGGGGAATGCTTTATGCCCGTCATACCATAAAAAGAGGTTGCCCTTTCCGGACAACCTCTTTGGTTACATGGATTATGCAGTAATTAAATTACCTTCTGCCCTTCTTGATCGTAAGATCTTCAAGGAATCCCTTAGGGCTTCTGATCTCAAGTTCACCTTCAACCTGAACGATGAGGTCATTTGCAACACCCGTAAGGATCAGTACTGACGTACCTGCAAACCAGACATTCTCAAAGCCTGTAAGGATACCGATGATGGTCGGAACGATGCAGACGAGGACGAGGAAGAATGCTTCCATCCAGTTGAGTCTGAATGCAGTAGCCTTGATGAAGTCTGTAGTAGGCTTACCTGATCTGATACCGTTGATCATACCGCCGTTCTTATTGATGTTGTTTGCAATCTCAACGGGATGGAAATTGATTGCCGTATAGAAGAATGTAAACGCGATTATAAGGACGAAGTAGATAATGTAATACCAGACGCTTCCAGTAAAGCTGTTCTTTAACCAGAGTGCAACTTCGTTCGTTGTATTGCTCATGAACAGGTTGATCACGATGGACGGAACTGCCAGGAGCGACATAGCGAAGATAACAGGCATAACACCGGACATGTTAACCTTGAGCGGGATATAGTCTCTGTTACCGCCGCGTGCCTGTCTTCCGATAACCTTCTTGGAGTACTGTACGGGGATCCTTCGCTCTGCGTTCTGAACATAGAGAACGAAGACGATTATCGCAACAGATACGATAGCTACCGCGATGAAGACAAGGATACCGACCGTAATACCAAGAGCTGCATTCTCGATGGAGTCGCTGATGTTTACGCACTTTGCATAAAGCGTCTTGACCATATCGGGAAGACGGGTAACGATACCTGCGAAGATTATCATTGATACACCGTTACCGATACCCTTATCATTGATCTTCTCACCTAAAAAGACAACGATAGCTGCACCGGCAGTGAATGCCATGACAACGAGGCCGAAATTGAGCCACTTGGGAAGGCTCGTGTTAAGAGCCGAGCGTGTTGAATAAGTGAACAGGCAGGACTGAAGGAAAGCCAGACCGATCGCCGAATATCGTGTGATCTTGTCCATCTTCTTTCTGCCGGACTCACCCTCTTTGGACATATCTTCCAAAGCGGGGATTACAACAGTCAGGAGTTGGATGATGATCGATGCGTTGATGTAGGGCGATACACCCAGGGACAGGATGGAAGCGTGCATGAGACCACCACCTGAGATGAGGTCCATGATGCTTCCGAGCTGACCCCACTGTCTGATCAGCGTAGTGAACTTCTCACCATCGATTCCCGGTACGGCAACGAGGCCGCCGAGCATAAAGATCCCCAGGATCATGAAGGTATAGAGCAGCCTTTTGCGTATAGACTCTACACGAAAAGCATTTACTGCAGTATCGAAAATACCATTCATGCCTATTAACCCTCCGTAGCCGTGCCTCCGGCCTTCTCGATCTTCTCCTTTGCTGCAGCTGTGAACTTAGCAGCTGTTACGTTGAGCTTCTTTGTGAGCTCGCCGTTTCCGAGGATCTTGATGCCGTCGTTGTTCTTAGGAACAGAGATGATACCCTTCTCGGCGATAGCCTTGGCATCTACTGTTGTTCCGTTATCAAAGACCTCAAGATCTTTAACGTTGATTGTGATATATGCAGGAGCAAATCTCTTGTTGTTGAAGCCTCTCTTAGGGAGACGTCTGTAAAGGGGCATCTGACCACCTTCGAATCCGGGTCTTACGCCGCCGCCTGAACGTGCGTTCTGGCCCTTGTGGCCGCGGCCTGCTGTCTTACCGTTTCCGGATCCGGGACCTCTGCCCTTGCGATATGCTTTTACGTTGCCTGCGGAAGTCATTTCATTGAGCTTCATGTGGCACCTCCATTAATTCTCTTCAACGGCTACATAGTTAACAGCCTTCTTGATCATGCCGCGTGTAGCCTCATTGTCAGCCTTCTCAACAGTCTGACCGATCTTCTTTAAGCCCAGAGCTCTGATAGTAGCTTTCTCGGACTCTCTTGCCTTATTTGTGCTTTTGACAAGCTTAATCTTGATGTTAGCCATATTGAGTTCCGGCCTCCTTACTTGATCTCGTCAACAGACTTGCCGCGAAGTCTTGCAACTTCCTCAGCAGACTTCAAGGACTTGAGACCCTCGATAGTAGCGTTGACCATATTGTTAGGATTGTTGGATCCGATAGACTTTGTACGGATGTCAGTGATACCAGCGAGCTCGCAAACTGAACGTACGGGACCGCCGGCGATAACACCGGTACCGTTTGCAGCAGGCTTCATAACGATGTGAGCTGCAGCGAATTCACCGATTGTCTCGTGAGGGATCGTGCCGTTAACGATGGAAACATCAACGATGTTCTTCTTAGCTTCTTCGATACCCTTTCTGATAGCGTCCGGAACTTCGGTGGACTTACCGATGCCCTTACCTACACGACCCTTTCTGTCACCGATAACTACGAGAGCAGCAAATCTCATGTTCTTACCGCCCTTAACAGTCTTGGAAACACGGCCGATGTGGATAACGCGCTCTTCGAACTCCTTATCCTTCTTCTCTTCTCTTGAAATGTTCTTAGACTCTAAAGCCATCTAATTTGCTCCTCCCGATTAGAATGAGAGACCGGCTTCTCTTGCCGCCTCTGCCAAAGCCTGTACTCTTCCGTGATAGAGATATCCGCCACGGTCAAATACTACGTCCTTGATATCCTTGGCAATTGCGCGCTCGCCGATGAGCTTGCCAACTGCTTTAGCTGCCTCGATGTTGCTGCCTACGGATATGGAACCCTTGATCTCCTTGTCGAGTGTGGAAGCACTTACAAGAGTTGTTCCGTTTGTATCATCGATGATCTGAGCGTAAATGTGGCTGTTGCTTCTATATACGCAAAGACGAGGGCACTCTGTCGTTCCGGAAATCTTCTTTCTTACACGAACATGCTTTCTCTTACGAATCTTGTTCTTATCAATTCTACCAATCATGTTGAATATACCCCCTTTGCGCCTTACTTCTTAGCTCCGGTCTTACCTTCCTTGATGATAAGGTGCTCGCCGGCATACTT
>CAMVGO010000035.1 GCA_947167045.1 uncultured Clostridia bacterium | reverse complement strand
CGATGAGGAAAACAGTCTCGCGCTCGAAAGAATGACCGTAGCTCTCCGCCTGCTTTTCGCATGCAAAAGGATTGATCAGTATGTCTCCGAAGCAGAGGACCTGATCGCCGTTGTCATCGATCTCAAAATCCCCGCTGTCAGGAATATATGTGAACTCGCCTTCCTTAAGATCCAACATCGGGAAAGAAAGACAGTCGGTCTCATTGTCGATGCCGCGCTGCTCACGGTTTATCTCACGGATCTCATCCGGAGTCACAAAAGTTAGAGTGACATAAGCGCTCTTCAAAGATCTCTCCACCTGCGGCGAACAGTACTCGCCGTCAGCAATGACTCCGCTTAAATTCTCAATATATCCGCCCAAGAGAGCGAGCTTTTCCGCGGAAAAACCTTCCGCATTGTTTACTAAATCGATCCTCATTCAGGGTACTTGATCCTTTCGTGGAAAACACCGGCATAAACCTGCCTGAATGCTATAACTATCTTCTCGATATCATCGAAGTTAAGACCGGAATTGATCAGCTGGTCCTGATCGATCTTATCCTTGATGAGTACACGTATGAGCTGCTCTGCGCTCTGAACGTCAGTCGTCTTCATGGACCTGACCGCTGCCTCACAGGTATCGGCGATCATGACGATAGCAGACTCCCTTGAAGACGGGATGTGTCCTCTGTATCTGAAGTTGTTGACATCCGGCGGTTCAAGGCCTCTCGCCTTCGCATCCTCAACTGCCTTGCGGTAGAAATAAGAAGGATAAGTCGTGCCGTGATGCTCGTCGATTATCTTGATTATGGCATTGGGAAGCCTCTCCCTCTTGGCGAGTTTAACGCCGTCTTCAGGATGCTTTGTGATTATTCCGACACTCTCCATTACGGTAAGCTTGTCGTGCGGATTCTCGCCGCCGTGCTGGTTCTCAGTAAAGAATTCCGGGTGCTCTAGCTTTCCTATATCGTGATAATAAGCCGCAACCTTGCAAAGGAGCGTATCGGCGCCGATGGCTTCAGCTGCGGCGTCCGCAAGCGTGGCGACCATCATGGAATGGTGGTATGTACCGGAAGCTTCCAGGAAAAGACGCTTCATGAGGTGCTGACCCGGCTGGCTCAAAGTAATGAGCTTGACAGGTGAAGCTGCGTTGCTCACAAGCTCGTAGATAGGCGAAAGTCCGACAGCAGCAACGAGCGAAGCGATGCAGCTTACGAATGTGTAGATAAGCGAATTAAGGTATTCGGTCCTCGTATTGCCGTGAAGGAAATTAAAAGCAATGCTCGTCGCGATAGTGGCGATCGTCGGGAAGAAAATAAGAGCCGCGTTATTTATGATCCTGTCAGACCTGCCCGCGAATATGGAGCACAGTATGATGCCGATGAGATTGATAAAGAACATTTCAGGATCGAATCCGTACATCGGCCAGATAAGCAAAAGGTTTACGACCGAAAGGATTATGCTGTTCTGGGTGCCGATATAAGTGGCACAGACAGATGCAAAGAATATGACGATGCAAAGGAGCGTCGAAAGGCTCGAGAGATAAACCGATGCGGCAACCGTGATAAGGAACGTGATAAGGAGCATGTAGAATACAGGCATCTCAACCTGGAGTTTCTTACGCTCGATATTGAGATATACGGCTGCAGATGCCGAGATTATCAGTACATAAACGGTGACTCTGAGGAAGATGACAACGTTGAACGAAGAGTCTCTGATGAGTTCGAGTTCAACGAGATTGCTGTAAACGTGTTCATCGATAATGGCGCCGGATTCAACGAGCTTCGTACCCTTATCGATCATGATCGGATCGTTTAAAGCCGTCATATAGGCATTGTTCGCGGAATCTTCCGTAGCCTTCTCATCGTAGATGGTATTGGGTTCGAGTATTGATGAGAGAACTATCCTCATCGCATCGGCAAACTTCTCGTAAGAAGGGCTCGACTCGCAGAAACTGCTGATCTGTTCGTCGATCTTGGATTCGAGAAGATGCTCGTTTACGTCGCCTAACATGATAAGCTCTGCAAGAGTCGTGGTCTTCTCCCTGATATACGTGAATGTAGGATTGCTCATCTCGAAAAAGACGAGGATATCCTCAGACTTTATCTTAACGTTCATAGTCTGTTCGACGTTAAGTGTCACCTGTGAAGCGGCTTCCGCGGGAGACATCGGAGATGTCGTTCCCCTCGCCTGAGTCATGTTCGTTCTTGCCTGCTCCGCGAGATCGAAGAAATCATCAATCCTGTCGATGCTCACCTGGGCCTGCTTGTCGGATCTCACGAAGATATCCGCAACGGTATCCCTTGCCCTTACGGCCTCCCTCTCGGTCGCGTAAGTATCGGCAAAAGTTCTCGGAGCGTATATATCCTGAGTAGCGATGGAACCAACTTCATAATCGTAACTTACGGGAAGCGAGCCGTAGAAAACGAGGAAGATTATCGTGAGCGAAGCGAGCGCCAACGATATGATCTGATGGAATTTCGGTTTTGCGGATTTGTTACTGCTCATAGATCACCTTTGCCTAGCATCCTCATAAGCTTTTACGATCCTTGCAACAAGGCTGTTCCTGACTATATCCGAATCATTGAGACTTACGATCTTTATGCCGTCGACATCCTTGAGGACCGTGATGGCATCCTTAAGGCCGCTCTCGATCCCCTTGGGCAGGTCGATCTGCGTGAAATCGCCGCATACACATGCCCTGCAGTTAACGCCGAGTCTCGTAAGGAACATCTTCATCTGTTCGGGAGTCGTATTCTGGGCTTCGTCCAGCAGCACGAAGCAGTCATCGAGATTGCGGCCTCTCATGAAAGCAAGAGGAGAAACTTCTATGACACCCTTATCGTAATAACGCTCGAACATCTCCTGTCCCAAAAGAGCGGACAATGCGTCATATATCGGGCGCATGTAAGGATTTACCTTTTCTTCGATGTCACCGGGCAGGAAACCGAGTCTCTCGCCGGCTTCTATTGCGGGTCTCGTGAGGATGATCCTCGACACTTCCCTGCTCTTCAGAGCCTTAACGGCCATGGCGACGCCGAGGAAAGTCTTGCCTGTTCCGGCAGGACCCGCACAGATCACAAGTTCCGATCTTTTCAGGGAATCCACATAGAGCCTCTGTCCCAGAGTTCTGGGCTTAACGGCTCTTCCCGAAGGTGTCATGTAAAAGACCTCGTCCGAAGTCTTAAGGAATTCCTCGAGCCTGCCGTCCCTGGCCAAGTTCATGAGGTACTGGATATCTGTCTCATCTATTTCCGAATCGGCCGAAAGCTTATCCAAAGCCAGGAAAGCATCCTTTGCGATCAACACTTCCTTGGTGTCACCCGTGATGACAAAACCATTTCCGTCGTGCTCTATGCTGACATCAAAAAAGCCGGCGATCCTAGATGCATAAAGACCTGCCGTCTGCGTTGAATTCCTGAGCTGTTCGATTCTTTCTTCCAAATGAGATCTCCTATAAAAGAATTATTATGCTAATCAATTTTCGAGTCAACATTTCAGCCCTTAAATTGCCTGAGCACCGCAGTATAGTACTCCGGAAGTTCCGTCTCGAAATGCATTGTCTCGCCCGTCCTCGGATGGACGAAAGTTATCGCCTTGCTGTGAAGCGCCTGGCCTTCAAGGCCGTAGTTCTTGCGTCTCGAAGCATAGACGGGATCACCTACGACGGGATGCCCCGTATAAGCCATGTGGACTCTGATCTGGTGCGTCCTTCCGGTCTCAAGGATGAGCCTGATATCTGATATCTCGCCCAGTCTCTCGATGACCTCGAAATGAGTTACTGCGGGTTTTCCGTCTTTTACGACAGCCATCTTGCGCCTGTCAGTGGCAGACCTTCCGATGGGAGCGTCGACCGTTCCCTTGTCTTCTTTTATGACACCGTAAACGAGCGCCCTGTATTCTCTTACTATCTCGTGTCTTGAAAGCATGTCGGCAAGTTTTAAATGCGTGAAATTATTCTTGCAGGCGAGCATCAGACCGGAAGTATCTTTATCTATACGGTGAACGATGCCGGGTCTTAAGACTCCGTTGATGTCGGACAGCTCATCCTTGCAGTGCGCGAGCAGAGCATTGACCAAAGTTCCCTCGCTGTGTCCTGCAGCAGGATGCACGACCATACCCTGCGGTTTGTTTATTACGAGAAGATCGGAATCCTCATATACGATATTGAGCGGGATATCCTGAGCTATGAAGGAATCGTCCTCCTTGGGTGCCGGTATCTCCGCCTCGACCACATCACCGGCGGAGAGCTTCGTGCCTGCCTTTGTGATCACCTTTCCGTTGACGCTTACTTTTCCGTCGTCTATCAGCCTTTTATAAAACGACCTGGAATATGTGGAATCAAAAGAATCCGTGACAAAGCTGTCGAGCCTTACTCCGTCTGTACCGCAAACCTTGGATTCATTCGGCATCTTCGGTCTCCTTTTTCTTAAAGAGGATATTCCAGAAAGCCTCAAACTCCTTGGAACGGAACACGATTATGTAGATCAAAAGGAATGTGCCCAGCACGGCACATATATCAGCGAAATTGAATATCGGGAATGTATAACTGCCGAAGTCGAACCTCAGAAAGTCGATGACATACTTGAGGCGCGCTCTGTCGATGAGGTTTCCGATGGCGCCTGACGACAGGAGACAGAACGCAACGGACAAGAGCGGCATACTGTTCTTTGAAGACACGATCATGAGAGCGAATATGCCGCATCCGAGTATGGTCGAGACAGCTATAAGGAAATATATTCCCCAAGCCTTATCTGCAAATAACGAGAATGCGCTTCCTGTATTCTCACAATAAAACAACGAAAAGAAATCCTTGATTATGACCTTTGTTCCGACGGGTTTGATCTGTTTTACGACCAGATCCTTGAAGTATTGGTCGGCCGCCACGAGTATGGCAAAAAGAACCGAAAAGATATCGATGAGCTTTACATTAGTTTTCTTCTTCGCACTTACACTGTTACTCATATTCACAGAACCGTCTGATCGCGGTACACCTTCCGTTTTTATCAGTCTCGAAAATGATACCACATACGAATCCTTCGCCGTCGGCAGGCTCATATTTGGCAGGAAGCTTATAAGCGAGCCTCCTTATGGAAGCCTCTATGTCCATGCCGAGGATCGACTCCTTCGCACCGCACATGCCGCAGTCGGTAATGTATCCGGTGCCGTTCGGCAGGATCGTCTCGTCTGCAGTCTGAACGTGCGTATGTGTTCCCGCAACGACAGACACTTTGCCGTCGAGATAATAACCCATAGCGCATTTCTCGGATGTGGCATCGCAGTGGAAATCCAGCAGGACCGTCGTACACCCCTCCACGCGCTTAAGCCTCTCCACTATCCCGTCCGCATAAGTAAACGGGTTATCCGGCAGAACGTTTGCATATACCTGCCCTAGGAGATTAAAAACGCCGATCTTCTCGCCGTTCTTCTCAAAAACGCAGTAATCGTTGCCGGGCCAAGAAGGGCTGAAATTGGCAGGTCTTGCCAGGTTCTTCACCTTGGCGATCTGGCTTATGAATTCCCTGTTTGAAAATGTGTGGTTTCCCAGAGTAAAAAGATCGGCACCATAGGTCTCGAGTTCTCTTAAGATATTGATCGAAGCTCCGAGACCGTGAACGCTGTTCTCAGCGTTTACTATACAGCAGTCGATCGAATTGCTCTTAAGGAAACCGGGCATTACCGTCTTAAAAGCACGGCGTCCGGCATAGCCGACGATATCGCCAACAAAGCACACTTTCACGGTATAAGCCCTCCAAATCTTTTTATTCTTTTAAAGTATAGCAAAAATCTTAGCGTATTTTAAGCAGGAGGTTTTGAAATAAAAGGCGGCACAGGTTCCTGCCGTCTTTTATTCCTTACCCGTTCTGCTAGAATACTATCTATTAATACATGGGAGGATAAGTATATGGAAATAAAGAAAATGCTGGCTTCAGTCCTTTCCGCCGGGATGATCATGTCATTCCTGCCTGCAGCCGTAATGGCTGACGGAGCCGGATGGCATCAGACCGAAGCCGGATGGTCCTATTACACCGACAGCACCACTTACGTTCAGAACAGCTGGAAACAGATCGGCAGCAAGTGGTATTACTTCGACGCTGACGGCATCGCTTATGCGGACTGCTGGGAGACGATAAACGGCAAGCTCTATCATTTCGACAGCAGCTGCGCCATGGAAACCAACAAGTGGATAGACTGCGGCGAATCCTATTTCGAAGGTTTTGCCGAATACACCTGTGACCTGAACGGAGATCCCGACGGTTTCTGGTCCCAGTTCCTTGATCTTAAGGACTGGCGCTATGTAGGAGCCGACGGAGCCGCTTATAAAGGCTGGAAGACTGTAAACGGAAAATGGTATTTCTTCGAGGACGGCTCGAACAGCCAGAACGCTTCCCGCCAGTGCCGCATGGCATACGGGATCGCGAAGGACAAAGACGGCGGCATTTACTGTTTTGACAAGAACGGCAGTTATATAAAGAACAAATGGGTCAGTGCCAATACCGAAGAAGACGGATGGTTCTATTTCGGATCGAACGGAATCATATACTCTTCCAAATGGCTCAATCAGAACGGCAAATGGTATTACTTCAACGATGACTGTCTTATGGTCTGCTCAAAGTCTAACTATTACATCTCCGGATACCTTTATGATTTCGACAAGAGCGGCGTCTGCTCCAATCCTTACAGCGGCAGGAAGCTTACAGGCTGGGTAGAGGATTCGGATAAGTGGTATTACTTCGATTCCGAAGGCAAAGCTTACAAGGAATGGCATAAGATCGGCGGCAAATGGTATTATTTCGATCCTGAAGACGGATACATGTGCACGGGGCCCAGGATCATCGGCAGTGATTACTATCAGTTTGATGATGACGGCAAGATGCATACCGGCTGGTTTAAAGTCCCTACGATGAAGAATTACTGGGGTAATGACTACTGGTTCTACTGCGGAACCAACGGAAAGGTCTACAGCGATCAGTGGCTCGAAGAAGACGGCAAATGGTATTATTTCTCGGGAAAGAAATACGGCTGCGCCATGATCAACTCCATGACGGACTACGAGATCAACGGCAAGCTCTATGATTTTGATTCACACGGCGTATGCCTGAACCCTTACAGCGGCAGACCGGTGGTCAAAGAATGATCTTAAGTCTGTTCTAAACCATATCGCGTAAAGCCGGAGAACACTATCCAAACGCAAACAAAAAGGACCTCAGGTCTCGTGTCTTAATGACACTGACCCAAGGTCCTTGATTTGTTTTGATAGATGATACTAACGTGTTAAATAAAAATATATGTAAAATGCATTAATAAAATTATTTAGCAACGTCAGTTGCCCTAGTCTCTCTGATCACGTTAACCTTGATCTGTCCGGGATAATCCAGTTCATCCTCAATCTTCTTGCAGATATCACGGGCCTTGAGAGTCATCTCGTCATCTGAAACCTTATCAGGTGAAACGATGACGCGGATCTCTCTGCCTGCCTGAATGGCGAAGCTCTTCTCTACGCCTTCGAAGCTCGTGGCGATCTCCTCGAGCTTCTCGATCCTCTTGATGTATGTCTCGAGATTCTCTCTTCTTGCTCCGGGCCTTGCTGCTGAAATGGCATCAGCGGCAGCTACTAATACAGCCTCTGCAGACAGAGGCTCGACATCACCATGGTGCGCCTCTATGCAGTTGATGACTGCGGGGCTCTCATGATACTTCTTGGCGATCTCGACACCGAGCTGGATATGTGTTCCTTCCTGCTCGAAATCCACAGCCTTACCGATATCATGCAAAAGGCCTCCGCGCCTTGCAAGATTACTGTCTAATCCGAGTTCGTCCGCCATCATTGCAGCGATCCATGAAACTTCGATGGAGTGCTGCAGCACGTTCTGTCCGTACGATGTGCGGTAACGGAGACGGCCTAAGAGTTTGATGAGTTCGGGATGCAGATTCATTACACCCGTATCAAAGGCAGCCTTCTCGCCCTCGGTCTTGATAGTCTGATTGAGTTCCTTCCTTGCCTTGCCGGCCATCTCTTCGATCCTGGCCGGGTGGATCCTTCCGTCTGCAACGAGTCTTTCAATAGTCATTCTCGCGATCTCTCTTCTGATCGGATCGAAAGATGAAAGAACGATTGCTTCCGGAGTATCGTCGATAATAAGATCAACTCCCGTGATAGTCTCGATCGCTCTGATGTTACGTCCTTCACGACCGATGATCCTACCCTTCATCTCGTCGTTCGGGAGATTTACGACCGATACAGTGACTTCAGAGACATAATCGGATGCATAACGCTGAATTGCGTTGACGATAATGTCTTTTGCGACTTTATCGGCATCCTGCTTGGTCTTCTCTTCCATCTGCTTGAGCATAATAGCCATATCATGTGTGTATTCACGCTTTGCTTCGTCAAGCACTAAGCTTCTGGCGTCTGCGATCGTAAGTCCTGACACTCTTTCAAGCTCAGCCTTCTTACGCTGCTCGTAGTCCTTCGCTCTGGCTTCGAGTTCAGCCACATTCTGCTGACGCTTCTCGATCTCCTCCTGCTTGCGCTCACAATTAGCTTCAATACGATTGATATTTTCTTCTTTCTGCTCGAGCTTATTGCGCTCTTTTGCAAGTTCCTGTTTCTTATCTCTTGCTTCACGCTCTAACTCTGAACGTACACGAGAGACTTCCTCCTTCGCCTGCAAAAGCAAATCGCGTTTGTTGTTTTCTGCTTCCTTCTGCGCATTAGCGAGAAGTACATTGCTATCCTCCTTGGATTTAGCAATATCCTCCTCCAGCCTCTTTTGTCTGCCGGAAATTCCTGACAGAAAATATACTGCTGCAAATACAATACCCAGAATAAGACCAACAACGCCCGCGATTATCACATACAATAATGATACCTGTGGCACGTTGGTACTCACCTCCAAAATTTATTTAGTTGTCAAAGAACGTTTTAAATGGCTCTGACAAGCCATTGAATATTGTAGAAATAAATCAACTTTCTGTCAATAATTTGTTAGAATGTAACAATGAAATTCGAATATTTTGTTGAAAATGAATATAACGGGTGCGAGATCCAGCAGGTAATGCGCCGGAAATTCAAGATGAGCACCACATGGGTCAAGCGCGTCAAGCTCTACGGTACCGTTGAGCAGAACGGCGTTCATGCCCGTGTAAAGGACCGTGTCAGCACCGGCGACAGGCTGTATTTCGAGTATGAGGACAATTCAGGGAAACTGAACTGCCCTGAAAATGTCTCCATTCTCTACGAAACCGGCTCGTACGCGGTGGTCAATAAGCCCGCCGGCATGGTCACCCACCCTTCACACGGTCATCTTGAGGATTCCCTTCTCACAAGCCTCTCGGATGAGACGCTGCACCCTGTAATGCGCCTGGACAGAGAAACCTCAGGTCTCCTCATAGTCGCCAAGGACGGATACGCCCACAACATGCTGGTTACTGAAGCGGATATCAAAAAGAGCTATCTCGCACTCTGTTACGGAAAGCTCGAACCCTCCGAAGGAACGATGTCCTTCCCTATCGCCAGACGCGAGAACTCGGTCATGATCAGGGACTGCGTCGAAAACGGAAAGCCGTCGGTCACACACTATAAGACTGTGGAATATTTCGGGAATGCAGGGATATCTCTTGTTGAGTTCAAACTCGAGACAGGAAGATGCCATCAGATAAGGACTCACTGCTGTCATGTAGGCCACCCTCTCCTCGGGGACGGACTCTACGGTCCGCTTTCAGACGATAACCCCAATCCGGAGCTTAAGGATAAGGCCGTGATCTTCGATGAACAGATGAGAAGAGTCGCTCTTCACGCATACAAGATCGAGTATAAAGATCCTTTCGATAAGGAAGACAAGGTTTTCGAGGCCGCCCTCCCGGAAGACATGCAGAAAGTCATAGACGGTATAAGATAAAGGCCTTACCTGTATTTTCTTTCAGGATGCTCTTTATAGTATCTTTCCTTGTCCTTATACATCTCTTCGTCAGCAACCCTCATAGCGTCGCGGATATCCTTGATGACGTCATTTATCGCAGACTTGAAATCGTCAGTTCCACGGAGCTTGATACAGGTCTTAAGGACTAGGTTGATATGCCTGATTTCACACTTCTTTAAAAGATGAACGAAGCTATGAGGTCCTCCGCGAGACGGACCGAAGATTCCGCATTGCCGCCGGAAAGGAGCCTGGACACTTCTACGATCTTCCCGTTAGCATCGAGGACATCGCACATAGTTTCCGTATTCCCGTCCGTTACTTTCTTGGTAAGGACAAAGCCCCTGTCGGACGCAGCGGCGATCTGCGCGGTATGTGTAACACAGAGCACCTGATGGGATGAAGCTATCGCCTTGAGCTTGTTCGCTATGGCAAGTGAGGCTTTACCTGAAACACCCGTGTCGATCTCGTCGAATATCAGTGTCGGAATAAGGTCAACACTGCTCAGAACATTCTTAATGGCGAGCATGATCCTGGAAGCCTCGCCTCCGGATACGATAGCCGACAATGCCCTTGCCTCCTGTCCGGGGTTGGCGCTGAACCGGAATGCTATGTCATCTATGCCCGACTTCGAGAAGAATTTTGCATTCTCGCGTCTTGTAAAGTTAACCTCGAAAACAGCATTCGGCATCTCAAGGTCGGAAAGTTCTTTTGTGATGGCTTTCTCAAGTTTCAAAGCGGCTTTCTTGCGTTCCGCCGAAAGATCTTCGGCGAGTTTTAACAGTTCCTGCAGAATCTCAGCACGCTTCTTTTTAAGCTCCTGCAAAAGGTCTTTGTTATGCTCGATCGCATCGAGTTCCTTTTTCGCTTCATCAGCGAACTTATTTATCTCAGAAACAGTCTGACCGTACTTGGCCTTAAGATCGTAGAGAAGGCCTATACGCTGTTCGATGCGGTCTTTCAGGCCCTCGTCGTAATTTCTGTCAGAGAGCTCCTTGTCAACGTCCGATGAGAGAGCCTCAAGCTCGAGCGCCAGAGTTCTTGCGCGTTCGGCTATATCTTTAAAAGCCTCGTCAGACTGTGAAGCCTTAAGGAGCTCTCTGGCTGCCTGACCGGCAGCCTGTACGGGACTTTCAAAAGAACCGTCGGATGATAATAGCGACTGTGCATTGGAAAGACTCACGAGCGTCGCCTCATCCTGCGAGACCTTCTTTTTGGTCTCATGGAGTTCTTCCTCTTCTCCGTCCTTAAATCCCGCTGATTCTATCTCATTTACCGCATATTCCAGATATTCCCTGCGGCGTTCGAGATAATCGGGCGTCGACGATATCTCCTTGATGCGTGAAACCATGTCCACATATTCTTTAAGCTTAGCGGTATAGTCACGGCTCAGGCTGACGCACTTCTCTCCTGCGAACCTGTCCAGGAACTTAACGTGCGATCCTTCGTCGAAGATGGCCTGCGTATCGTGCTGGCCATGAATGTCGACGAGCCTTGAGGATATCTCTCTTAAGATGGTATTCGTAACTCCTGTCCCGTTTATCCTGGCAACAGATTTTCCGCTGTCGTAGACGGTCCTGCTCACGATGAGCATGCCGTCATCATCTTCTATTCCGTTATCAGAGAGCATCTGTATGAAGTCACTGTCGGTCATTTCCGAGCAGTCGAAGACCGCCTCCGCATAGCAGGATGAACTTCCCGTCCTTATAAGCGTCTTGGACGCTTTGGCGCCGAGTATCAGATTGATGGCGTCAACTATGAGGCTCTTTCCGGCACCCGTCTCACCGCTTATCACGTTGAGACCTTTACCGGGTTCGAATACGACATTGCTTATGACCGCAAAATCTCTTATCTCAAGTCTTACGAGCATCTGATCAGCCTTTGTCCATCATGTCGGAGATAGTAATGGCAAGTGCCTTCGCTTCTTCTATTCCGGGACATGCGGCGAAGATCGTGTCATCGCCGGCGATCGTGCCCGTGCACTCTTCAAGATGCATCGAATCAAGTGCGGATGCTGCCGCCTGTGCCATGCCGGGGAGCGTCTTTATAACGATTATGTTCATCGCCTGGCTGACTGATACGATGCTGTTCGAGAAGACTGCAAGGAGCCTTCCCGGAGCTGTATCACCCGTTCTGTCGAGAACGCAGTACCTGGTACCCCTGTTAGGGAGCGTGATCTTTATTATCCCGAGCTCCTTGATATCACGGGATATGGTTGCCTGCGTCGCCTCAAAACCTGCCTGATTAACCTTTGCAGTGAGGTCTTCCTGCGTGGAGATGTCGTTATCCCTGATAAGTGCCAGGATCTTCTCCTGTCTTGAGTTCTTAGCGGTTTTCATAGAAATATCCTCTCTGTACGATCTTCTTCCTGACATCGCTGAAAAAATTGTCCTTCTTGACCGTAGCGGTCCTCAGGACTTTTTCGTATCGCCTGATAACGATATGGTCAAAACTCTCGAGCTCCACAAAATCCCTTCCGTCGGGGCATATCAGCGGCACGGTCTCGACCTCGCCGAGACTTATCCTGATCTCGCTCTCGGGTGTTGCGACATAGGTATAACCATTTAATGTATGCGAGCATATGGGGGTTACTATGATGTCCTTCATGCCGGGCATCAGGATGGGACCGCCCGCAGAAAGCGAGTACGCGGAAGAACCTGTTGCAGTGGCAATGACCAGACCATCCCCGTAAAAGTTCTCTATGGTCTGCCCGTCTATCGCCAGCTGGAGCTTTGTAATGTGAGGTCTGGCTCCCCTGACGATGATTATGTCATTTAAGCAGATGCAGGAACCCTTGAGATTATCGTCTTTATCGAAAACTTCGCACTTAAGCTGCGTCCTTTCGATAGTGCTGTATTGTCCTGTAGCAAGAAGCTCAAGATCCTTCTCGAGGTCTTCCTGTGATATCTCGGTCAGGAAACCGATTGAGCCCTTATTTACACCGACGAACTCTGCGTCGAGATCTCTGTATTTTGCGACTACATAAAGAAAAGTTCCGTCGCCACCAATGGATATTATCGTCTTGATATCCATTTTGGCGAACTCACCGAAAGCGACGTGCGGTATAGACTTGAGCGCGGGACATTCCGTCTCCATCTCAGGCTCGAAAACAGGCGTATGACCAAAACTGCTGATTATCTCGGCGATGTTTAACGCCGTCTCATAACCGGTATCTCTTGAACCATTGGAACATATTCCGTAATTCATGAAGTGATCCTCCCGTTCAAAACTCTATATATTTAAACATTTTCTTGTATAAAAATACAGAAGCAAAATATCTTTATGTTTTAGGGAGTGATTCCTTGATCGATGCAGCAAGTGAATCGCCGTCCAGACCGCAGTATGCGATCTGTTCTTTCTGGCTCATAGCTCGGACTATGGGGTTCTTTACGCCGAAGACGGTAACGCCGCCGAAGAAACCCAGCCCTTCGAATTCTCTTTCGAGCGCTTCGCCGAATCCGCCGCTGATTATGCCCTCTTCAAGGCTGTATACCTTTTCCGCGCCGTCCATGAGTTCGAGTATCTCTTTTGCCGGAACGGGCTTTATCATGGAAACATTGATATGCTTGCCACTGATGCCGAGTCCGTTAAGGATGTCTGCGGCCTTATCAGCTTCCTCGCTTATCTTTCCGGTCGATACGATAACAAAGTCTTTACCGTAATCTCTCGAAATGTGAGGCCTGACGCAGTCTGATATATCCTGATACAAAGGAGCACCTGATTCGAAAGGAGACGTCCCTCTCGGATACCGTACGGCAACAGGACCTTTAACATTCTCGACCGCATATGTAAGGCACCTCGAAAGATCCTTATAATCCCTGGGCGAAAAGACCGTCATGTTGACCATCGAATTAAGATACGAGATGTCTAAAAGTCCGTGATGCGTGTGTCCGTCGTTGCCGACAAAGCCTGCCCTGTCTATCGCGAATACAACATGGTTGTTCATGAAGCAGCAGTCCGTGATCATCTCATCGTAAGCTCTCTGAAGGAATGACGAATAGATGGCCACTACAGGTATGAAGCCCGACACAGCCAGACCTCCTGCCATGGTTACGCAATGCTCTTCCGCAATGCCGCAGTCAAAGAACCTGGCGGGATATTTCATCTGGAAGTTATCCAGGCCCGTTCCTATCGTCATGGCAGCGGAAATGCCAACGATCTTAGGGTTATTCGCGGCAAGTTCGGTCAGCGTGTTTGCAAAGACCGACGTATAACTGTGATTGCCGGAAGGAGCGACGCCCGTCTCCAGATCGAACGGACCGACGCCGTGGTAGTCGGAAGGATTCGACTCAGCAGGAGCGTAACCTTTCCCCTTCTTGGTTATTACGTGGATGAGCACGGGACCTCTGATGTCCTTCGCTGCGTCCAGTGCCTTGATGAGATCATCCATGTTATGACCGTCGATCGGGCCGTAGTAGTTAAGGCCCAGGTCATCGAACATCGAAGGCGTCTTGCGGTACAGGAGAAACCTGAAGAAATCCTTTATCGCAAGGATCAGTTTGATGAGTCCTCGTCCGACAAATCCCAGCTTCTGCAGGAACGACTCGGTCGTCTGCTTTGCCGAGATATATCCGCTCGAGATTCTGAGTTTTGACAAGTGCTTGGAAAGACCTCCGACATTCTTGTCGATGCTCATCTCGTTATCGTTCAGTATGATTATCATCCTGGTCTTGCTGTGACCTAAGTCGTTTATCGCCTCATATGCAAGTCCGCCCGTAAGCGCACCGTCGCCTATCACGGCGACGACATTGAATCTCTTGCCTTCGAGGTCTCTGGCTCTGGCTATACCCATCGCGGCGGAGATTGAAGTCGAGCTGTGACCCGTGTCGAATGCGTCGTAAGGAGATTCGGAAACCCTCGGGAATCCGGATATACCGTCCCTCTTCCTGAGCGTATTGAAACGGTCGAATCTTCCCGTCATGAGCTTATACGAATAAGACTGATGGCCTACGTCGAAAACGATCTTGTCTTTCTTGTAATCGAAGACCGAAAGAAGTGCCACGGTCAGTTCCACCGTACCGAGATTACTCGCAAGGTGTCCGCCGTTTTGGGATACGGTATTGAGTATCTTGTCCCTCAACTCGGAGCAGAGCTGTTCACGCTCCGCAGTCTTCATCGACTGCAGTTTCTCATGCGTGATTTCCTTTCCGAGATACTTGTATTCCATTACCTGTCCCTGTCTGCAAGATAATCAGTCAATGTCTCATAGTTTGCAGTATCAAAGCCCTTCTGCCTGAAGCCTGAGAGGATATCCCTGATGCTGTTTATCTCTTCTTCCATCCTCGCCTCAGCGCCTTTAAGACCCAGGAGAGTTACGAATGTCGCCTTCGAATCACGCTCGTCCTTGCCGGTACTCTTTCCGAGCACGGCACTGTCCGAGATAACGTCGAGGATGTCGTCTCTTATCTGGAACGCAAGTCCGATGTGCGAAGCGAGCTTCCTGAGTTCTATTGCCGTCCCGTCAGTCATGCTCTCTTCAGATGTCAGCTTCTTTGAAACATAATAAGGAGTTACAACCGCAGCTTCTATGAGTGCACCGGTCTTCTTCTCCTGAAGTTCGATGAGAAGGTCTAATGATATCTTTTTGTCCGTAGATGAGATGTCGATGCTCTGACCGCCGATCATGCCGTAGATGCCTGCATTTTTAGCCAATGCGGAAGCGGCATATATGTAACCGTTATCTTTTTCGGAGATGCGGAAAAGCCTTTCCATGGCGCTGTTGAGCAGCAGGTCACCGGCAAGCGTGGCTATGCCTTCGCCGAACACCTTGTGACAGGTCGGTTTTCCGCGTCTTAAGTCGTCATTATCCATGGCAGGAAGATCGTCGTGGATAAGAGAATATGTATGTATCATCTCCAGCGTCGCGGCGAAATACTTAACATCCGCATCAGCACTCTCATCGAGTCCCAGCATGTCGGATGTGAGCATCATCATCATAGGACGCAGCCTCTTGCCTCCGGCAAAAAGGCTGTACATCGCTGCCTTGACCGTAATGTCCTCGCTTACATCCTTACCGAAGACATTCCAGAGTTCGGGCAGGATCCACTCTTCGGTCCTCTCCATCAGAGCCGTGATATCGGCGTTTTCCATCGTCATACCCCGCTCTCGCTGATGTTGAGAGGATCTGTCGTGCCGTTAGCCTTGTTGACAGCCTCGATCCTTGCCGTGACCTCATTAAGTCTCTTCTCGCAGATGGCGACCAATTCGACGCCTCTCTCATAGAGCTTTAATGATTCATCCAATGTCGCTTTGCCTTCGGAAAGCTTGGCGACTGTCTGGCGAAGTTCGGCCATCGAGGCCTCATATGTCATCTCATTATCTTTAGATTCAGGCATCTTTATCTCCTCCGTCATCTTTATTCTCTATCTTCTTTATCTCGGTTACGAGCTTACCATCAGACAACATGATGTTCACGCTGTCGCCCGTATTTACTCCCTTTACAGATTCGACGGCGTTTCCGTCCTTATCGCATACGTATGAATAACCTCTCTTCAGGACGTTTCCGGGATTCAACGCTTCAAGCCTTACCTTTAATTCGTTGAGTTCTGAAGATTTCTGTCCGGTGATCCTGACCGATGCGGCATCGAGCCTTGTCCTGAGTTCCCTCACGACCGCCAACTGCTCCATCGCGTAATATGCGGGTGAATGAAGGGCTTTGTGATTCTTATAGACCTCGAGTGCCTTGCGTCTCGAATCTACGAAGCTGTTGATCGCGATATCGAGATTGAGGGCCAGATTGTCTATCTCTTTTTTCTGGTCTTCGTAAGATGCGATGACCATCTCTCCCGCAGCCGTCGGAGTTGCCGCCCTGACATCAGCTGCATAATCAATTATCGTGTAATCGGGCTCATGTCCGATCGCAGAGATGACAGGTATCTCACTTGCGTAAACAGCTCTTGCCATGGCCTCGTCGTTAAAGCAGAAAAGGTCCTCAAAAGACCCTCCGCCCCTTGCGACTATGATGACATCGACGTTCTTTTCGCTGTTGAAATAATCCAGTCCGCGGATAACGTCAGGAGGACATTCCGCGCCCTGAACGCTTGCCGGATACAAAAGGATGTCGTGATGGGGATTTCTCTTCCTCACGGTATTTACGATATCGGCGATGACCTTTCCCGAGCCGGATGCGATGACTCCGATCCTCCTGGGGAGTATCGGAATGGGCTTTTTGTGCGCGGGATCGAAAAGGCCCTCTTTCTGGAGTTTTTCGAAAAGCTTGTTGAACTGCTCGTGCAGATCTCCGCTTCCTATCTCCTCGATCCTTGTCGCGATAAGCTGGAGCTGGCCTCTCGGAGAATATATGTCGATGCTTCCGAATACCTTTACCTTCATGCCCTGTTCAGGCGTGAACTTCAGCTGGTTCCTGTATCCCTGGAAGATCGCGCAGCTTATTACCGCCTGATCGTCCTTAAGCGAGAAATATGCATGCTTTCCGCCGACCACGGTATACTGTGATATCTCGCCCACGACACTGATATCGGCAAGATAAGGATTATCCTGGAGTGATTGCTTTATATAGCCGTTAAGCCGGCTTACACTTTCAAAATCATACATGATTTCAAAGGCTCTTAACGAAGTTGCTCAATACGCCGTTGATATAAGAAGATGAACTGTCCGTACCGTATTTCTTTGCGAGCTTTACCGCTTCATTGATGGATACGGAAGTCGGGATATCTTCAACAGTAAGTATCTCATATACGGCGATCTCTAAGATGATGCGGTCAGTCACGGGAAGACGCTCGAGCTTCCATCTCTTAAGGAAAGGAACAAACTTTGCATCGATCTCGTCCCTGCTGTTGATAACGCCGTAGACGATATCAAGGAAATAAGGCTCATCTTCGATTATCTCCGGATATGCTTCCCTGAACAGATTGATCTGTTCGCTTACCGGATCAGACCTGAAACCGGTCTGAAACAGAAATTCCATAGCTTTTTCACGTGTCTCGATCCTACTCATCTGAACCTCCCCGGAGGCAATATCCTGTCAAGGAATTTCTTGAACTTGCTCGTATCGGAAAAGAGGAACGAACCGACAAAGAAGCCTACCGCCGTCATTAATAATATGAAAAGGGTCTTAAAGAACCCGAATATGCAAAGTAAAAGTCCGATTATAAAAAACAGGACAGCAAATATAACACCAGCCTTGGTGTTACGGAGTTTCTCGAAAAGCTTTGATAAAAACCTTTCCATCCTTATCTGCTCTCAACTCTCGTCTGAGCCTGCTCAACCTTGGAGACTCTGACAACAACCTGCTCTACAGCGATTCCCGTATATCTCTCGATATCTTTCTTTACCTTCTCCTGGACCTTTGCCATGGATGAAGGAATCTCGACATTTGAATAGAGCTCGCATGACACTGTAACCTTAAGTGCCTGATTCTTGGCAGGTGTGGCATGACATCTCGCGCTCTTAATACCGACCTGTGCGGATTTTGCCGCATTGAGCGCGATGCTCTCGATGGCATCAGGGCTGATGTCGACCGTACCGATATCATTCTTTCTGAGTCTTGTACGGTTAAGTCTTCCCGATGTGATGATGTTTGTGATCGAAACAATCGACGTGATGAACAGGAGCATCAGAACGCCCAGATAGATATACCTGCTGACAGGTCCGGTTACTATCCTTGACAGAGGCTTCAGGATATCGGCAAAGATACCGTCATCAAAAAGCGCATATAACAGCACGACCGAAATGACGGCTATTACAACGGAATATAAGAACATCAAAGCTCTGATAAAGGAATTCATGACACCTCCTCAACCCCGCAAACATAAACGTCGACACTCTCTACCGTAAGTCCGGTAAATCGTTCGACGTCTTTTTTTACCTTTTCCTGGATCATCCAAGCGATCTCGGGGATGATCATCCCGTATTTAACAACAGGATAGACAGTGATCGATACTGATCCTTCTACAGTGTCCCCGAAAACTACTCTCACACCTTTTCCTTCATGTACCACTCCGGCCTTCTCCTTGAGAGCAACCGCGAATGACGGAACCAAAGACAAGACACCGTCTATCTGGAGCGCTGCTTCAGATGCATACTGGGCCACAAAGCCCTGTGTCATTGAACGATCGCCTTTTATGGATTCGATGTTAGTATTGTCTTCCATATCGGTTCCTTGAATGATCTAAACTTTAAAGGTGCGGATAAAAACTGCCGTAAAGCGGATATTATCCCGCTTACGGCAGCTGAATAAACTGAATTAGGCTCTTTCTAAGTATTCGCCTGTTCTTGTGTCAACCTTGATCTTCTCGCCCTGGTTAACGAAGAGAGGTACCTTAACTACAGCGCCTGTCTCAAGTGTAGCGTACTTGGAAGCGTTGTTAGCCGTATCACCCTTTACGCCGGGCTCGCACTCTGTGATCTCGAGGATAACAGTGATGGGAAGCTCAACCTGGAAGATGTCGCCCTTATAAGACACGACCTTGCAGACCATCTCTTCCTTGAGGAACTTGATGCCGTCGCCGATCTTGTCCTGGTGGATGGGAGTCTGCTCATAAGTCTCCTGATCCATGAAGTAGTAAAGATCACCGTCAGCATAGATGAACTGCATATCCTGTCTCGTAAGCTGAGCCTGCTCAAACTTCTCGTTAGGGTTGAAGGATCTCTCAACTACGGAACCTGTCTTAACATTCTTGTACTTTGTTCTTACGAAAGCTGCTCCCTTACCGGGCTTAACGTGCTGGAATTCAACGACCTGATAAACCTGATCATCCATCTCGAAACACAGACCGTTTCTAAAATCACCTGCGCTAATCATAAATATCTTCTCCTTTTTAATAAATAAGCGTTTAACTGACTAATTTTACTTGAAAGAGTATTTCTATGCAAGTATCCATTTCATTTGGTCCCGCAAGCGGATACGGGGCATCTTAGGATCAGAATCTGCCGAAAAACCTTACGATCTTCTCGAAGGGCCGCTTAAGCATAACATACCATATTTCGGGTCTGTGGAGCTTCTCGACCATTATCGTTCTCACGCCTGCCCTGTTGCCGGCAATGACATCCGTAAAGACCTGATCGCCGATCATTACCGATTCTGCAGGCGTAGACTCCATGAGCGCTATCGCCTTCATCACGCCCGACGTACCGGGTTTGTTGGCATATGTAACAACGGGAATACCCAGCATCTCCGCGATCTTCGCAGATCTCTCGGATTTGGCATTCGATACGAGACAGCATCTTATCCCCTGTTCCTGGATCATCTTAACGCACCTGTAGCTGTAATCCTCAGGCTCGGTCGCGTGGTCAGGTCCCAGCGTGTTGTCGAAATCCAAAAGAGCGGTCCTGATTCCGTCTGCGGCAAGTTCGCCCCACGGGACAAGGACAAGGCTCTCGTAAACTTTCTCCGGCTTCATCGCTTTGAATATGTTCAAAATATTCTCCTGTATTATTGTGCAGTATTACATACTGACTAATATTTCGCGTCAAAATAATTATAAATATATACTTTTGTGCTTGTGATATTATAGTAAAGCAAAATGACGAGTCAAGGAGCACTATTGCCATGAAAGTAACAAAATTCGGCGGATCATCTCTTGCCAACGCTTTTCAGATACAGAAAGTCTGCAACATTCTTCTCGCAGATGAAGACAGAAAGATCATGGTCGTTTCCGCGCCCGGTAAGCGCACCAAGGACGACACAAAGGTAACGGATCTTCTCATTGCGGTCGCAAAGGCAAGACTTGCCGGAGAATCCTATGACAAGGAAGTTGGTGCGGTTCTCGCACGTTACGAGGAGATCGCCGACGAATTGGGCATCAAGGAAGTGCTTCCCGACATCGAGGACAAGCTCCTCAAGATCGTAAAGGCAGATTATACTGAAGACATCGCTTATCTTGATTCGGTCAAGGCCATGGGTGAAGACTGCTGCGCAAAGCTCGTTGCTTTCTACCTCACTTCAACAGGACATCCCGCAAAGTACTGCGATCCTGAAGCATGCGGCCTTTACCTTGAACACGATGAGGCAGGCAAGGCAGTTATCCTTCCCGAGACATACGACAATCTCGCAAAGCTCAAGGATGAAGCAGACTGCATCCTCGTATTCCCCGGCTTCTACGGATATTCAAAGAGCGGTAAGATCATCACGTTCTCCAGAGGCGGTTCCGACATAACAGGCTCCATCCTCGCAGCTTCGGTAGGCGCTGATGTTTACGAGAACTGGACTGACGTCGACAACGTTTTCGCGGTAAATCCCAATCTTGTAAAGAACCCTTTCCCCATCACGGAGATCACATACGACGAGATGAGAGAGCTCTCTTATGCAGGCTTCACCGTTCTTCATGAGGAAGCCATCTATCCCGTATTCGCAAGAGGCATCCCTCTTAACATCAAGAACACCAACAATCCTACTGCAAAGGGAACTCTTATCGTATCCAAGCGTACACATTACGATTCACTCGTAACAGGTATCGCCGGCGACAAGGGATTCTGCACCGTTACGGTCAGCAAGTACATGATGAACCGCCAGGTCGGTTTCCTTGCAGCTCTCCTCAAGATATTCTCTGATGAGGCTATCTCCATCGACCACATTCCTTCAGGGATCGACACAGTTACGATCGTACTCCGCAAGAAGTACTTCACGGAAGAAAAGGAAGCCATCATCGTCAAGAGGATCAAGGAAGAACTTGAAGCTGAAGTAAGCGTAGACAGAGACCTCGCCATCGTCATGATCGTCGGTGAAGCCATGGCAAATTCCGTCGGTATCATGGCACGTGCCGCATCCGCCCTCTCCAACGCAGGCATCAACCTGAGGATCGTTAATCAGGGCGCATCCGAGATCTCCATGATGTTCGGTGTCTCAGAATCCTACTGCTCTTACGCCGTAAGAGTACTCTACAAGGAACTCTTCAGATATTGATAAGATCATAAACTGATATGGATCAAACCCCGGAAGCCGTTGTCAGTTTCCGGGGTTCGTTTTTATTTTATATCTGATGGTGATAATTCGTAATCAAATCATTGAATATAAGGTAATAACGAATCTACCATCTCTTCGATCGTAAGGTACTTAAAACCCGGCATTGCGATCTTTGGTCCTCTGATCCTCAGCTTCTGCACGTCTTCCCAGAAGAAGAGAACTTCTGTGGAATATCCGTGAGCCTCAGCGTATGCGATCGCATCTTCCTTCTCAATGAATTCTTTCCTGACATCACCGTCATCATCCAGCACCTGATAGAGGTCTACATAGTTTATAGTGGTAAAGTAGAGATATCCTCCGTTGATCATGTCGAGCTGTTCTACGTTAAGTTCTCTGATATCTGTGTTTTTCATTTTTCTGTCCTCCGTTATCTTTTGTGTTGTTGTTTTCTTGATGGCTTCATTATCACAACAGGAGCAATCCCAAACAATCAGTAATGTTCCTCGTTTTGTCGGTTAAGCAACAACGGCTATTCAAGGTGTTGCCCAACTGCTTATTTTCCTGAAAAGGGACTAGCATCTCAAAGCATATTTTTATGATCTATCCTTGGTCAGGCCTGCATGCTATATCAAAGGACCGCCAATCTGATTGTTTTGGAAAAACTGGCGGTAAACTTTAAAAATCATTGAAGCAAATAACCGCCACTCTGCCGGATATCAATAAATTGGCGGTATATTCTTAATAAGTTTTCTTCAGGTAACCGCCATTCTGTTATATTTCCAGGAACTGACGGTATCTATTAAGGATACCTTGCATGCTATAAATCGTCATTCCGGTTAATTCTTTAATAATGGCGGTCAGATATACGAGAAGATTTAAGAAAACCAACCGCCAATAAATTAAAAACAAACGGATTGGCGGTCTTCCTTCGAAATCATAGAACTTTCCCTACCGCCAAACCAACAAAATCCAACGAATTGGAGGTTGAGCTAAAATAAAGATTTATCCGACATATCTTCTTATCAACAAAAAGACCGGACAAGCACTATGCCGCCCGGTCTTGATATTTTTGTTTATAAAGGATCAGAGATTACTCTCCTGCACCTGCGTCTCCGCCACCGGCATCTCCGCCGCCTGCGTCTCCACCGCCGGCATCTCCACCGCCGCCATTATCACCGCCGCCGTTATCACCACCGCCGTTGTCTCCGCCGCCGTTATCACCACCGCCGTTGTCTCCGCCGCCGTTGTCTCCACCGCCGTTATCACCGCCGCCGTTGTCTCCGCCGCCGTTGTCTCCGCCGCCGTTGTCTCCGCCGCCGTTGTCACCGCCGCCGTTGTCTCCGCCGCCATTGTCTCCGCCGCCGTTGCCGCCGTCAGGGTTAGGTGTAGGTGTGACATCATCCGGCGGCTCAACAGTCGCGCTGCTGTCACTGGACTCACTGCTCGTTGTCGTAGCCTTTGTCGTGCTCCAGATCTGGTCAGTCTGGACTGCAGTTGTAGTCATCTGTGTGGTTGACTCAGCAGTCTCTGTTGTCGGTATAGGTGTGGGATCACCTGTCATCTCGGTTGTCTCGTCGAAATATGTGGGATCTTCTTCCAGAAGCTGTGCGCTCAGGACATATCCCGTTACGTTATTTGCCGTGATAACCTTGGAGAATGTGCTGTCAGTTATCTCCTGGAGCGTTACAACATCACCGCGGTTGAGGTTTCCGATGACAGTTGAGTCAAGAGATGCCTGAGAATATACAGGCACTCCGTCACTTGCCGCATAGAGAACCGAGCCTGCGGATGTGGGAAGGAACGTCGTAGCTTCAGTAAAGCTGATGAGATCCTTCATGTTGAATACCATAAACGTAACGCCGAAGCCCAGCAATACGCAGACGATGAAGATAACGATGGGGATGATAATCGTTTTGATCTTCTCTTTCTTCTCGTTTACGATAGGCTCCTCTTCTTCCGGGTCAGACATACCGGCAACTGCTGCGGTAGCCGAACCGGGAACATAGTTTATCGTGTCATCTGCGCTCTCTTCTTTTTCGAAATTGGTGAAATCATTTGCATTCTGCGTCTTGGCAGCGTTTCCGGGTCTTTGAGCAACCGGTGCCTCAGTCTTCAGATTGCTGTTGATGACGGCATCTCCGGGGAGCAGGAATGTTGATTCAACCTTGATATCGATAAGGGTAAGTCCGGACTTG
The DNA here is from genome assembly GCA_947167045.1 of uncultured Clostridia bacterium. Taxonomy (GTDB): domain Bacteria; phylum Bacillota; class Clostridia; order Saccharofermentanales; family Saccharofermentanaceae; genus Saccharofermentans. The sequence goes on along the minus strand of CAMVGO010000035.1, from coordinate 3,276 downwards.
AGGCCGTAGCTTACAGCCGCATTGATGATCTCCTTTGCCTTGACTTCAGTGGTCAGAGGCTTGGCGATGATGGAGTTGCGCATCTGTGAAGGAAGCTTTCTTGAAAGACCGACACCCATGAGGAAGAGCTCGTCGTTGTCCTGAAGCTTTAAGTGAACCTTCTTGTCTGCGTTGACAGGGCCTTCCTGAGGCATCTTGCCGAGATACTGTGTGAGGTTCATGTTCTCGGGGTGAGTGAGTTCCTCACCGGGCTGGATGGCGCCCATCTGGACATATCTGTGTGCTACCGTCTGCTCTTCAGTAAGGAGCATGATGCGGTTGTTCCTGAAGAGAACAGCCTTCGTGATACCTACATGGATAACGCGGAGGATGTCGCCTTCGATAACGAACATGGACATTGAAGTCTTGAACTGAGTACCCTTGTTGGCAGCGAAATTGCATACCTTTACGTTAAGGTTGTTTATAACCTGATTTGCAAATCCTTCGAAATCAAGGACAGCCTGGTTTGAGCATGCCGCCGCAATCTTCTCGAGTTCCGCGTTCAGTTCAAGGTTGAGTACTGCGGAGAGGTTATCAGGTCCGATCGTTGAGAAAATAGCGCAGATCTGAATAGGAGACGTCGATCTGGCTGTCCTCAGGAATTCGTTCGGGAAGTCTTCGATCTTACGTGAGAGTGTAAGAAAGAATACATTCTCCTGCGGTTCTCCCTGGACCAGGTTGGTCTCTGCAATACAAGTTGCTACTGTCTTACTCATTTTTATTCACCCCAAATATATTCGTTAAGGCTCTTCTTCTGAGCTGCAAAATCTATCTTCATCATCCAGGGATCGTTCTGGACGGTATAAAGGCCGTCATCAGGGATCCTGTGTTCTTCCAGATTGTCCATACAATCGAAACAGTTAAGTGCCACACGCATTATATCAACAGAACGCATATTTGTCTCGAAAACTCCCGCAGAATCGTTAAGGAGCTGGAGCTTGCGCGCATAGCTCATATCTTTTACCTTTGCCATGAGTGCCGTGGCGACTCTTCTCTGTCTCGAAGCTCTTACGAAGTCGGAATCGAGATATCTGATCCTCGACCATGCAACGGCCTGATGTCCGTCAAGAGTCTGGACACCGCCCCTCTCAAGGTGAGGTGAATCATTGCCGTCGAGCAGATACATCTGGTCAAGGTAACGGTTCGCATATGAGAGTTCTTCAGGCTTAATGTCGAGTTCAACACCGCCGCAGAGGTCGATTATGCTCGAAGCGCTTCCGAAGTCGAACATGACAAAGCGCTGGATATCAAGTCCGAAAGTAACATTGATCGTATTGATCATCATGCCGACGCCGCCGTAGTGATAGGCAGAGTTAAGCTTGTTGAGCCTGGAGCCGAGAGTCTCCTCCGTATCGCCGAGATATACGCCTGTATCTCTCATGAGGGAGATTATCTTAACGCATTTGTCGCGTCTGTTGATGGATACGACCATCATGGCGTCAGAACGGCATGTATAGTCGCTGGAATCTCTGGCATCGATGCCAAAAACAAGGATATTCTCGATATCCGGATCCTTCTGCTTAACTTCAAGGATGGGATGCGAAGGATCATAGTAAAGTCTTGTGTGTCCGCCGTCAAACCAGGATGAGGAAACGTCTCCTCCCGTGGTGCTTCCGCTGTCTTCAATAGCTATGGTTGAGTAATCTTCCTGGTTCATAACAGGAACATCTACGAATGTCTCGCCGAAAAGATAGACCCAATATAGGAAAAAACCTACAGCAAGTCCCAGGACTGCTGCAATAAACCTGACGATATAACTTAAGGCCTTAGACTTCTTACGGGTTTTATTTCCCGCAGAGCCGCGGTCGTTATTACTCATTTTTAATATAAATCTCCATTAAATACTTTTCGAAAAGTCACTCAATTATATCATCACCATTGCTATTGCCAATTAACAGATATTAAAAGAAAACTGTGGCAAAACGCTTAGTTTGTGTATAAATGTCATAATCGCGTTCAGGCATAAAAAAGGGGTGCGGCAAACCGTCGCAACCCCTTAATAATATCTTTTGGAATCTGATTATCAGATGCAGCCCTGAGCGATCATTGCATCGGAAACCTTGAGGAGACCTGCAATGTTAGCGCCGACAACGTAGTTATTCTCGCAGCCGACTTCCTTAGCTGTAGCATCAACTGTGTGGAAGATGTTCTCCATAATGCCCTTGAGCTTAGCGTCAACTTCCTCGAATGTCCATGAGAGACGAGCGCTGTTCTGGCACATTTCAAGACCTGATGTAGCAACACCGCCTGCGTTGGAAGCCTTACCGGGTGTGAAGAATACACCGTTGTCCTGGAAGAACTTTGTAGCGTCGAGTGTTGTAGGCATGTTAGCGCCCTCACCGACAACCTTTACGCCGTTAGCAACGAGTGTCTTAGCTGACTCGAGGTTAAGCTCGTTCTGTGTTGCGCAAGGAAGAGCGATGTCGCAAGGAATTGTCCAGATACCCTTTGAACCGTTCTCATCTGCTGTGTACTTAGCGGAAGGTACTCTGTCAGCATACTCGCTGATTCTGCCTCTCTTAACTTCCTTGATGTCCTTAACGATATCAAGCTTGATGCCCTCAGGATCATATACATAACCGTTGGAGTCAGAAAGAGCAACGACCTTAGCGCCGAGCTGCTGAGCCTTCTCTGTAGCATAGATAGCAACGTTACCTGAACCGGAGATAACAACTGTCTTGCCCTCGAAAGAAGTATTCATCTTCTCACGGAGAAGTGCATTTACGAAGTAGCAAAGACCATAACCTGTAGCCTGTGTTCTAGCGAGTGAACCGCCGAATGAGAGCTTCTTACCTGTGAGAACACCGGAGAACTCGTTAACGATCTTCTTGTACTGACCGAACATGAAACCGATCTCTCTTGCACCTGTTCCGATGTCACCTGCAGGTACATCGCAGTCAGGTCCGATATGTCTGTAAAGCTCGCGCATGAAGCTCTGGCAGAAAGCCATTACTTCGTTGTCAGACTTGCCCTTAGGGTCGAAGTCAGAACCACCCTTAGCGCCGCCCATAGGGAGACCTGTGAGGGAATTCTTGAAAATCTGCTCGAAGCCGAGGAACTTAAGGATGCTGATATTTACTGAAGGATGGAGTCTGATACCGCCCTTGTAAGGTCCGATAGCGCTGTTGAACTGGATTCTGTAACCACGGTTAACCTGAATCTTGCCATTATCGTCAATCCAGGCAACTCTGAACATGATCTGACGCTCAGGCTCTACGATTCTCTCAAGAACCTGCT
>CAMVGO010000034.1 GCA_947167045.1 uncultured Clostridia bacterium | reverse complement strand
CAGCCTTCATGTCATCAGGAATGAACTTGTCGATAGGTCCCTTGTAGCTCATGTCCTCAAGAACTTCGAGGTAGCCTAAGCCGCCCATGCCGAGGTCGTCCTGTGCGAACTTGAGCATCTTCTCGTGCTGGCCCTTTGAAAGCTTTGCGTGAACGTTTATCGCACGTACTGTCTTGCCGTGGAATGCTTTGAATGTGCATCTGGAGAAGAACTCGGTAACATCATTTATTCTCAAGGGGTTTCTGAGGTCGGGCTTATCTGAACCGAACTCTTCCATAGCCTGCTTGTATGAGATAACGGGATAAGGTGCAGCCGTTACCTGAGCACCCTCGGGTGCGAACTTCTCGAATGTTGCTGTGAGGACTTCCTCACCTGCTCTGAATACATCTTCCTGTGTAGCGAAAGACATCTCGAAGTCTAACTGGTAGAACTCTCCCGGTGATCTGTCTGCTCTTGCATCCTCGTCTCTGAAGCAGGGTGCGATCTGGAAATACTTATCGAAGCCCGATACCATCAGGAGCTGCTTGAACTGCTGAGGAGCCTGAGGCAGAGCATAGAACTTGCCCTTCCACTTTCTTGAAGGAACGATGTAGTCTCTTGCACCCTCAGGTGAAGATGAAGTAAGGATAGGAGTCTGGATCTCCAAAAATCCCATCTCCGTCATCTTCTGTCTGAGGAATGCGATAACATTTGATCTGAAGATGATGTTGTCCTTGACCTTCTGGTTTCTGAGGTCAAGATATCTGTACTTAAGTCTGACATCCTCTCTGATCTCTTTAGATGTCATGATCTCGAAAGGAAGCTGGCTGTAGACCTTACCCAAAACGTCTACAGAATGAGCCTCGAGCTCGATCGTACCTGTGGCGATCTTGGGATTGTATGTTTCCTCATCCCTGTGCTCGATCTTACCCTGGACCGAGATGCACTCTTCCTTTACGAGTCCGTCAAGGAGAGAAGTGTCGCGCATAACGACCTGAAGTGTGCCGTACATGTCTCTCAAGTCAATGAAAGATACGCCGCCGTGGTCTCTGATGTTTTCGATCCATCCGCAGACTCTGAGTTCTGATCCTACGTCCTTCTCTGACAGGGAGCTTATGATCCTGTCTCTGTATTGGTTTGCCATATTCCAATCCTTTCTTTCGGGGAAACAAAAAACGCCCCGAACTTAAATTCCTTTAAGTTCAGGACGAACATAACATGTCCGCGGTGCCACCTGATTTACTCCGCAAAAGCGGAATCTCTTTAAACCGGATTGCTGTTAGAGCTGTTATTCGTCAGTGGCCTCTTTCCGCTCTGCCTTTCAGCCCGGGGGCAAAGCTCTCTGAAGGCGACATACCACGACTACTGGGGTCTCCGTCATCGCATAATGCGTAATACTACATCATTTAAAAGCCGATTGTCAATACAAATAACGGCTGTCAGTTCTTATATCCGCACGTTCCTCTCGTCGGACCGTCATCACCCGATTCATAGTGTGCACGGAACTCCATGTTGATGTCTTTTATCTCGCGCCTGCCTTCGATGTAATCCTGATACATGTCGGCAAGTCCCGCCATGCATCCGTCGCATGAACCGTCGATATAACCTATGGAATCGGCAACTATCTTTTCACGTTCTTCTCTTGTAGTGTCTTTTATCAATAAACTCTTCATCGTCTTCCTCTTCCGCCGCCTCGGCCAGATCTGCCGCCATGAGATTTCGGTCTGCCCGCAAATCCGCCCGAGCCGCTCCTGCCTCCTGTTCCGCCGGACTTTCTGCCGTATCCGCCCGGTCTTATCCCTGCAGATCCTTTTCCGCCCTTGCGGCCTTTCTTTACGATCTCTTTTGCCTTCTTGCCGGCATTTGTTTCGCGGTATGTGCGCTCTTCCTCAAAGCCGTACTCGAATGAGAAATCGATCTTGTTCTCTTCGGTGTCGACCTTCTCGACGACGATCGTAACCGGCATTCCTATAGAAAGGATCTTGCCGCCGTGCGCACCTATGGCCCTGTAGCTCCTGTCGTCAAAGATATAGTGGTCATGCAAAGACCTGAAAGGCACGAATCCTTCGACCGTGTTTTCGAGCCTTACAAAGCATCCGCCGTCGATTATTGACGAGATCACGCCGTCGTAGTGTTCGCCGATCCTGTCTGCCATATATTCGCAGATCTTGATGTTGTCGGATGCGCGCTCTGCATCAACGGCATTTCGCTCCATGTCGGAAGAATGCTCGGCAGCGTTATCGACCAGACCCGCGAAATGGCTCCTCGAATTCTCTCCGTGCAGATAACTCTTGATTATCCTGTGAATATAAAGATCGGGATAACGTCTGATCGGCGACGTAAAGTGACAGTAGTATTTAGATGCCAGACCGAAATGTCCGAGGCAGTCAGAGCAGTATCTGGCCTTCGCCATAGACCTGAGCAGGAGTTCGTCCAATGCAGGGAGCGCAGTCTTATCGCCGATGGTATCCATGAACCGCTGTACATCGATAGGCTTGATCCTTCCCACGAGCCTTCCCGAAGCACCGAAGAATCTTGCTATGTTCGAGAACCTCGCGATCTTGATCGGGTCGGGATCTTCGTGCACACGGTAAACGAACGGGAAATTGAGGTCAAAGAACTTCTTTGCGATGAATTCGTTCGCGCAGATCATGAAGGATTCGATTATCCCGTTCGTGAAGTTGATCGGGTAAGGCATGATGTCCTTTACGGTACCGTCGTCGTTTAATATGACCTTCGTCTCGGGCATCTCAAAACCGATAGCACCGCGCCTGTCTCTCATGGACTTCAGTATCTCCGCGAGCTCCTTCATGAGGATGAGCATCGGGATTATCTCACCGTATTCCTCTTCGTCCTCAGGCTGAGGATCGGTAAGGATCCTGTAGCACTCGTTATAGCTCATTCTCCTATCGGATCTGATAACGCTCTCATATACCTCACCGCCATAGATGCCGCCCTCTCTGTCTACCAGCATCTCTGCGGTCATGGCAAGCCTGTCGACGTTGGGATTAAGGCTGCACAATCCGTTTGAAAGCTTCGGCGGGAGCATAGGGATTACTCTGTCAACCAGATATACGGAAGTGCCTCTGGAGAACGCCTCCATATCAAGAGCAGTCCCTTCCTTAACATAGTTTGAGACATCCGCGATGTGCACATACAATCTGAAATTGCCGTTGCGCATTTTCTCTATCGAGATGGCATCGTCCAGATCCTTGGCATCTTCGCCGTCGATTGTTATGGTAAGAAGTTCTCTCTTGTCTTTCCTTCCCTTGACGATCTCATCTGCTATCTGCGACGGATCGGGATTAACGGGCAGCGGCTCGACCTCCTTTATGACCTTTTGCGGGAATTCCTGCGAAAGCCCGAACTGCCTCAACACCGTAAGCATCCTGACATCGTTGTTTCCCGCGTCACCAAGGACTTCGGTAATGGTTCCCCTGCAGTCGCCCCTGTCGCAGTTGGGATTCAACACCTCACATACAACGACCATATTAAACGGTGCGCCGTTCAGGTGATTCTTATCGATCTCTATCGCGCCGTAATCGGTGCTCCTGAATGCGGGATCAGGAATTACGACTCCGCCTGTCGGAGTCTGTCTCAGGATGCCGATGACCTGATTCTTTACCTGAAGAGGTCCTCTCGGTGCCATGTCAGCCAGCGTAGGCGGCAATGCAGACTGCTCTTCCTTAGCCTTTATTACACGGTTCCTGCGCCTCTGGGCTGCGCTCATATTCTCGGCAAATGCCGGTCTTTTCTTTTTATCGTCCATCTCGTTATTCCTCATTGTTTTTGTTATATATTACTACTTGCTTATGTTTTTCTCACATTCTACCCCATTATCGGATATTTGATGGCACTTTTCTTGCACACATTGAAAGAGGCCATCCCACAATGCGTGAAACAGCCTCTTCATACTCAGGTTAAGTTAATTCAGATCAAGGATTTGTGCAGTAACCTGACTTATCGAAATTGTAATCCTTACCATCGATCTTCCAGGTCTCATTCTTTGCGTACCATCCGTTCGAATCGCCATACCACCAGCCCTTGGAATCTTTCTTCCAGGAAGCCTTGTAGGTATATGTCCATTTGCCGTCTGCATCAAGGCGGTAGCCGCCGCAGTATTCGTTTGCAGCCATCGTGCCGTTAGTCTTAAACAAATAGTAAACTCCGCCTATCTCTTTCCAGCCCGTGACCATCGCGCCGGAAGCATCGAAGTAATACCACACGCCATCAACGGACAGCCAACCTGTTATCATCGCACCAGACGACTCAAAGCAGTACCACTTGCCGCTGATCTGCTGCCAGCCGGTTACCATTGCACCGTTATTCTTAAAGTAATACCACTTTCCGCCGATCTGCTGCCAGTTTGTCAGCATCTTTCCGTTACTGCCGAAGTAATACCAGACGCCGCCGATCTGCTTCCAGCTCTTTGCCATTGCGCCTGAGCCTTCGAGATAGTACCATGCTCCGTCCAGCTCGAGCCAGCCGGTCTGCATGATACCGTTCGCATCGAAGTAATACCACTTGCCGCCTGTACTCTTCCAGCCTGTTGCGGTTTCACCGCTGTCTTCAACGAAATACCACTCGTCATTGATCATTATCCAGCCGCCCTTATAACTCTCGTCCAGGACATACTTGAACAGAATGGTGCAGAACTTGCCGCCCGGGGAACGCGAGATCTCGGTGGCAACGATGTCCGAACCGTCGGTATAGATCTCAAGGTTGGATAAGAGATCGTTGGAATAATAGACAGTAGGTCTGCCTTCTATGCCATCGGCATCGTCAAGTTCAATATAGAAATAGTATTCCTTGCCCTTTTCAACTCCGCCTGTTGCCAGATTATTGAAGTACTTATCTGCATAAAAGGGACTTACAAACATATTGATATCCGCAGATTCAAGATCGAAAACAACATCCGTTGATCTGACATTCAATACAGTGTTTCCGTCAGAACTCTTTAACGTTCCGATAGCATCAAATCCAAAGCCGCTGATGTTCTTTGTCCAGTAAGCATACAGAGTCAGATCTTCCGTTACGGGAGTTGCAAAATCATACATCTTTGTGCATTCGGGATTTGTATACCATCCCCAGAAAACATATCCTTCAAGCGTGGGGTCTTCCGGTATCTTTACCGTCTTGCCGTCAGGGACACTCTGATCAGCTATTCCGGACCCGTCGCCGGTATCAAACTTAACAGTATGTTTTGTGTTGGAATCGAAATAGAAATATACGGTTATGTCCTTTGCGGGCATATTAAATATATAACCGATGCTTCCGTTCCTGTTGATCTCGATGTCAGGAGACTGTGCATAAGCAAATGTATATCCTTCAGGAGCTTGGCCATATATATGTACTAACTCTCCTTCATGGATATCAACGGACTGACCGCTCGTATATTCAGTTTTGTTATATTCCACCTTGCCGTCAGCATAATCCGTGATTATATTCAACTTATAAGTAACATTTGAGATTACGGTAAACTGTACATGTGCGAAGTCGATCTCTTCAGGCGAATACTCCGTTCCGTTTCCGTCAGGGTCATAATACAGCGTAACAACAGCATCATATGTTCCTGCTGCAAGTCCTGCAACAGGGTAAACATATGCCATATGGTACTCTGCACCTTTTACAGTCATTGCACCGCCATAAGGATCTGTCACGGTAAAAGCATCAGTATTTCCGCTTGTCAGCTTAACGGAGAACTTATCCCCGACAACCGTAGCACTGCCCGTTTTCTTAGCCTGCATTGATTTGTTGAAATCGCTTGGGTTATACCCTATCTCCGCAGTTCCCAGATCAACGGAATAGAACTCCATATCATAAGGTCCGGGACCCTCAAAATGGAATGTGACGGTAACATCCTTCTCCGGCATATCAAAGGCATAGCCGATAGATCCGTTCCTGTTGACTTCCACATCCGGAGAATCAGCACTTTTGAACTGGCAATCGCCTGTAGCCTTTGCATAGAGCCAGACAGTCGTACCGGCTTCAACATAAAACTCAGCACCACTGGAATACTGTGTGCCAAGGTACTCCACCTTGCATTCCGGCTGGTCGGTCAGGAGCGTCATCTTATAGGTCGACGCAGCATTGACAGCCCTGCCCGCAGGGATCAGTCCGGCCAAGAGGACCATTGTCACAAGAAAAGATAAAAACTTGCAGATCTTGTTCTTCATTTCCCATTCCTCCTAAATCTTTTTAACTATAAAATGAATTTTATCACTAAAGAAAGAATGGGGTTATCACCCAATAGTACCATTTTAACTCTGCCATAAAACCTGAACAACAAAAAGGGGTTGTCAGTGTGACAACCCCCGGAAAACCGTTTTTGACATTACAATTACCAGGCTCTTGCGATCGAAAGGTAGAGAACGATTGAAACTATAGCGAACAGAACGCTGCAGATGACCGTCCAGGTCTTGAGCTGCTCTTCCAATGTCCTGCCCTTTGCCTTGCTGTAGTATGAATCAGAAGATCCGCCTGCAACTACACCGATACCTCTGTCATTACCTTCCTGAACGAGGAAGAGAACGATAATGGCAAGAGCCAAGATAATATCTATAACACTGAGCACAATATTCATTACTGTCATCTGTCCTGTGCCTCCCTTTACTAATTAAGCCTATGAATAATAACACATGGCTTTTACTTATGCAAACGGCAATTCGTGCCGTTTCCAGCCGAAAAACCGGCAAATATCCTGAACTTACTTCTTAGCGCCTTTTACGAGCTTGCTTATCTCGCTCACTGCAAACGGCAGGATAGCCAAAGGCAGGATGACGAGCCATGCGAGCGGATTGATGGCCACATTATTGAATATGCCGTTTACTCCCGGAATGTAGATGACTGCGACGAGCATTACGAGCGAGAGTGCTACTGCGATGTTCATCATCTTATTGGTGAACAGACCAAGCTTGAATACCGAGATCCTCTCAGATCTTGCAGCGAATGCCCTGAAAAGTTCAGCACAGATCAGTGTGGCAAAAGCTACCGTACGTGCGACATCTATGGGATGAACACCCTTTGCAGCCGCATCGGCAAGGACACCCGAATAGAAGAATGTTTTGCCGCTGTTCATACTGATCAGCGCGGCGATGAAAGCCGTTGCGACCGAGATGAAGAGTCCTACGGACTGCAGTGCGATGTGGCCCATCATACTCTTGTTGATAATGGGCTCCTTCTTTGATCTCGGAGGGAGCTTCATTATGCCGGGCTCACCCTTTTCGCGGCCCAGTGCAAGCGCAGGGAACGAGTCTGTGATGAGGTTGAGCCAGAGCAGCTGGATGGCCGTAAGCGGGGCAGCGATGCCCGGGATCAGAGTCTTCGGAACGAGCGAGAGCAGGAAGATAACGAGGATCTCACCCACATTGCAGGACAGAAGGAATCCGACGAACTTTCTGATGTTCGAGTAGATCGTTCTTCCCTGCTCGACTGCCTTTACGATCGTGGCGAAATTGTCGTCCATGAGGATCATGTCGGCGGAGTTCTTGGAAACGTCCGTACCGGTGATGCCCATTGCAACGCCGATATCGGCTGATTTCAGAGCCATGGCATCGTTGACGCCGTCACCGGTCATGGAAGCGATGTGGTCGTTCTTCTTGAGGGCGGATACGATCCTTACCTTATGTTCGGGAGACACGCGCGCATAAACGCTCGTCTTCTCGACGACCTCGAGGAGTTCATCGTCCGACATCTTGTCGAGCTCTTCTCCGGAATAAGCATCCATATGCTTCTCGTCGCGCATCTCGAGATTATCCGCGATGGCAACTGCGGAATCCTTGAAGTCACCTGTGATCATGACGGCACGGATGCCTGCCTCCTTACATACGGCGATTGCTTCCTTTGCCTCTTCCCTTGCAGGATCGATCATACCGATGAGACCGAGGAAGATCATGTTCTCTTCATCAGTGAACGTAGCCTTGGATCCGTCTCCATGCTCCTTGTATGCGAAAGCAAGTACGCGGATGGCCTTGATGGCATAATTGTGGTTGATCTCACGGATCTCTGCTTCCTTCTCGGGAGTCATCTTCTCAACACCCCTGGATGTGAGGATCGATGAACAGCGTGAGATGACGATATCCGGAGCACCCTTCGTGTAGCTGATCCACTTATGATCTTCGATGCCGGAGTGATATGTGGTCATCATCTTACGGTCTGAATCGAAAGGAAGCTCCGTTTCTCTCGGATATGCGTGCATCGTCTCCTCGCGGAGCATCTTGGCCTTCATGCCGAGTGTCGTAAGAGCGCCCTCGGTCGGGTCACCGATGCATGAATAATCGTTGTCGCCGTGATGTACGATGGCAGCGTCGTTGCAGAGCACGCTCGAAAGGATGAGCGTCTTAAGAACACCTTCGATCTTTACGGGTTTGCCGTCTTCGTCAACGATGTTGCCGTTGGGAGCATATCCGCCGCCTTCGACGTTGTACTTCTTATCGCCGTCATAAAGGACCTTTACGGTCATCTGGTTCTGTGTGAGAGTACCTGTCTTATCGGAGCAGATAACGTCAACGCAGCCCAGAGTCTCTACTGCGAGGAGTCTCTTAACGATCGCGTTGCTCTCTGCCATCTTTGTCATTCCGATCGACAGAACGATCGTAACGACTGCCGCAAGACCTTCAGGGATAGCTGCTACAGCGAGTGATACGGCTGTCATGAGAGCATCTTCCCAAGGCTGCTTCTGAACAAATATGTCTACGAGCAGGACGATGATGCAGACTGCGATGCAGACGACGGCAAGGATCTTGCCTAGCTTGTTGAGGCTTACCTGCAGAGGTGTCTCATCGTCTTCGATGTTGGTGAGTTTGGTGGCGATCTTTCCGAGTTCAGTATCCCTTGCGGTTGCAACTACAAGACCCTTTGCTCTTCCGTAAGTTACTGCCGTACCCATGTAGAGCATGTTCTTGCGGTCGCCTAATGCACAGTCTTCGGAAAGTACGGCAGAAGCATCCTTCTCGACTGCAACGGATTCACCGGTAAGGGATGCCTCCTCTGCCTTGAGCGAGCTGGACTCGATGAGTCTCATGTCTGCCGAGATGGAATCTCCCGCATCGATCGAGATGACGTCGCCTACGACGACATTCTCCGAATCAACCATGACGAGCTTTCCGTCACGGATGACCTTTGTCTGGGGAGAACTCATCTTCTTAAGTGCCGCAAGAGCCTGGTCAGCCTTACCTTCCTGATAAACACCCAATACGGCATTGAGTATGACGATCGCAAGGATGACTATAACGTCGATCCAGTCCTCGAATCCGCCGCCGCTCTTGAATGCCATGTAAGCTGAAAGTGCGGCTGCCGCGATGAGGATTATTACCATCGCATCAGCGAACTGCTGCAAAAACCTCTTCCATATCGGGATCTTCTTCTCTTCGCCAAGTGAGTTGGGACCATTCTTTGCAAGTCTCAGTGATGCTTCACTTGAAGACAGTCCCTTAACGAGATCTGTATCTATCTCCTTAGCTATCTGCTCTGCAGAAGCTGAAAACGGCTTTGTCATTTTAATCTATCCTCCTGGGTCAGTAACCCGAAAAATAATTATACTATATTTTTGTTTTTTACATTAGAGGGACTGATATACGAATTAACGAAACGGAAGGCCCCGCAGACCTTCCGTTATGACACTTTCAATATTTTTTGTTAGAAAAACACCCTTTGAGCGGTCTGTCCCGTCATTCCTGGTCTTCATCCATCGGCTCATCCGCAGGCTGGGTTCCCCATATGTACTGTTCGAGTTCGGATACCCCGTCCTCTTCGATGAGCGCCTTTGAAAACTGAGTCTCGTAGAGCTCACGGTAGATACCCTCTTTGCCGAGGAGTTCCCTGTGGCTTCCGCGCTCGGCGATCGTTCCGTCCTTGACCACGAGGATCTCGTCCGCCGCCAGGATGGTCGAGAGCCTGTGCGCTATGAGGATGCTCGTCTTGCTCTTTATGATGGGATCGATCGCATCCTGGATCTTCTTCTCGGAGATGGAATCCAGCGCCGACGTCGCCTCGTCGAAGATGAATATCGTCGGATCTTTCAGGATTATCCTTGCTATCGAGATGCGCTGTTTCTCACCGCCGGAGAGTTTCAGGCCGCGGTTGCCGACTTCGGTGTCCATGCCCTTTTCCTGCTTCTCGACGAAGTCCCATATGTTGGCCTTCTTCAGAGCCGCGATCATGTCTTCCTCGGTCGCGTCAGGCTTGGCATAAAGCAGATTGTCGCGGATAGTTCCGTTGAACAGATATGTCTCCTGTGATACCACGCCGACCTGGTCTCTTAAGAACTTGAGGTCGAGTTTTCTCACGTCAATGCCATCGAACGTAACACATCCCGAGTCAACGTCATAAAGACGCGGGATAAGGTTTACGATCGTACTCTTGCCGGAGCCCGAGGGTCCGACGATCGCTATGCTCTTGCCTGCCTTGAGAGTGAAGTTGATATCTTTGAGTATCTTTTTCGATTCATCGTAAGAGAATTCGACGTGCTCGAAGACAACGTCTCCCGTCACCTTATCAGGCGTAACCGCATCGGGTGCATTCTCTATCTCGACAGGGATGTCGAAATAGTCGAATATGCGCTTGAAGAGCGCCATGGACCTGATCCATTCGACCTGTATGTTGAGCAGGCTGTTGACCGGCATGTACATCCTGCCGAGAAGGGATACGAGTACGGAAATGTCACCGATCGTAAGATCCGGATCGTACTTCATCATGAGTATTCCGCCGACCAGATATATCAGCATAGGACCGACTGTCGTAAACGTCGTGAGCACCACCCTGAACCATCGTCCGGCCATGCTCTCTTTTATGTTGAGAGCGATCATCTTGCGGTTGGCATTCTCATACCTCGCATACTCATATTTCTCTTTGCCGAAGAGTTTCACGAGGAGCTGTCCGCTCACGGAAAGCGTCTCATTCAGTATCCCGTTCACCTCATCATTTACCTGCTGGGATTCATTGGTCAGTGACCATCTCTTCTTGCCCGCGCTCCTCGTCGGAATGGTAAAGACGGGAACGATTATGATGCCCACGAGCGCAAGTATCCAATTCTTCTGGAACATCGCGATGAGGGCTATTACAAGGGTGATGGAATTGGAAAGGATGCTGCTGAACGTGCTCGTGATGACGGACTTAACGCCGTCGATGTCGCTCGTCATCCTCGTTATTATGTCGCCCTGGTTATTGGTCGTGAAAAAGCGCTGGCTCATCTTCTGCAGATGCGAATACATCTGGTTGCGCATGTCGAATGTAATGTGCTGGGCGATCCATGTGTTTATGTATGTCTCGGCTACTCCGATCAGGCTCGCCAAGAGCGTTACAAGGAGTGAGAGCGAGATATAAAGTATGAGCGCGTTCAAATCTTTTTTGAGAAGTCCTTCATCAAGGATCTTGCCTGTCAGGATCGACGGAAGGAGTGTGAAGAAAGACGATACGATTATGCACAGGAGCACGAGTATCAGCTGTTTGGTATACGGTTTGAGATATGAGAATACGCGCTTTAATAATTCAGGCGTGACCTTAGGCTGGTTCTTCTTCTCTTCTTCTGTCAGGAACTGCCCTCCCATGGGGCCTCCCATACCTCTTCCTCCGGGCGGCATACTGTTCTCTCCTGTTCGTTGTCTCTAAACCTATTCAGTTGGTAGTAATCGTTCTAATGCTACTTTTTTATCATAGATGAAAAGAATTGCAAAACAAATGCATACGCGGCTCCCCCGTAGGAAAGCCGCGCTGTGAGAAACAAAAACTTATTAGGATGGGCAGGATATCTCGACTACCTGCCGTCTACCCCATATCTGGATTATATAAGATTTGAGCCCGATTCCACTGTGTCAAAATGCCCTTATCTTTACGGTAAACTTTGGGCGAAAATATGCAAAAACAACAATTCGATTCTCAAAGCATTCAAGCCGTCAAAACCCCGTAAATACAGGTCTTATTACGTTACAGCCTTTTGAAGTGCCGTTTTCCTTCAAGCCTCAAAGCAAAGTTTACAAAGTGGCGTTTTCCGGGGATGATATCAGCCCTGAAGCTTCATGTACCCGTCCTTGATCCATCCGAGCTTTCTCATTATCTCGCTGAAAAGGAGTGAGAGAAGAGCTGGTGCGATGATGCAGATGACAGCCATTCCGACCCATGCCATGGGAGACAATGTGCCTGATTCGGACATAGCGGAGAAGCATCCGAGAGGACCTACGAGACCGCATGTACCCATGCCTGCCGCAACGCCGTTGCACTCGAGCTTGAATACCATCGTGGAGATGGGGCCTGTGATAGCAGCAGCAAGAGTTGCAGGGATCCATATCTGGGGATGTGTCATGATGTTGGGCATCTGGAGCATCGATGTGCCGAGGCCCTGAGATACGACACCGCCCCACTTATTCTCCCTGTAGGATGCGACTGCAAAGCCGACCATCTGAGCACAGCACCCTGCAAGAGCGGCACCGCCTGCGATGCCTGCGATACCGATGGATGCGCAGATGGCTGCAGAAGAAATGGGGAGCGTTAAGATAATTCCGACGACAACTGAGATTACGATACCCATTGCGAACGGATGGAGCTGTGTTGCGGAGTTGATGAAAGTGCCGAGCCAGTTCATTGCAATCGCGATCGGAGGGCATGTGATGTAAGCGATGAAATATCCGACACCCAGTGTAACGAGAGGCGTAACTAGGATATCTACCTTTGTCTCCTTGGAAACCATCTTGCCGATCTCGACTGCGAAGATAACTGCGATGAATACGCCCAGAGGGCCTGCCGTATAAGGCTTGTCGAGCACGAAAAGTCCGACGTTTCCGATGGCTCCCGGATAACCGTTTGCGAAGTAACCTACTGCTGCAGCGCATGCCATAACGAGCATAGGAGCTTTAAGAGCAGCGGCGATACCGACACCTATTGCGGCACCGGTGATGGCGGAAGCAAGCGAACCTGCCTTACCGATATAGTGAGCCAGTCCGACAAAGAACGGAACGTTGATCATGCCGAGATACTTGGCAAGTGTTGAAAGTATGGTTCCTACGAGAAGTGATGCGAAAAGTCCCTGAGCCATTCCGCCCATTGCATCGACGAAATATGTCTTTGCGGATACGTTGATATCCTTGTCCTTCAGGAACTGCTTGAATGTTCTCTTCTTCTTTGCTTTAGCCTTCGATTTACCCATAGTCCGACCCCTCCATTAAATAAATCGCCAAGATACTATCACAGCGGTTATTTGCAATCAATGTAAGATGCTACGTCAAAATCATAGACTTTTAGGAGCATTTTAGGCGTCGTTCCGTCGATTATGTCACCATCGAAAACGATCTGGCCCTCTTTGAGGAACACCGCCCTCGAGCAGCACCTCCTCGCCTGCCCGAGATCGTGGAACACTCCGACCAAAGTGTTGTCGATGCCGTCCGTGCCGGAACCTGCCCAAAGGTTAAGTCTGTCGCAAAGTTCAGCTTTGTACTTGATGTCGAGATTGTTGCCCGGTTCATCCAGGAAAAGGAACGGGGATCTCTGCGCGAAAGTCCTCGCCAGAAGGACCCTTTGCAGCTGCCCGCCCGACAGCTCATCGAGGTGCCTGTCCTTAAGATCTGTGATGCCGCATTCTTCCATGCACTTTCCGGCATAAGCGGTATCAGCGGCACTGACGCCGAAAAGAGAATTTCCCGCAGAGGCATATGTGCCGAGAAGCACAGTCTCATTTACTGTGTAAGGGAAATAGATATCCGTCGTCTGAGGCATGATCGCGATGAGACGGGCTACGTCTTTCCGCTTCATCGAAGATACTTCCCTGCCGTCTATCAACACTTCTCCCTCATGCGGGATGATGCCGGCAAGAGCCCTTAGGAGTGTCGTCTTTCCCGAGCCGTTGCTTCCTCCGATGAACACCTTTTCGCCGGACCCGATCTTAAGATCGATCCCGTGAAGGATCTCGGTCTTTCCGTATGAGACTCTCAGATTCTTTGCCGTGATCTCCATCAGCGTTTCCTCCTTGATGCAAAGAAAACATAAGCAAAGAACGGCGCCCCGATGAGTGCCGTGACGGCGCCGACGGGTATCTCGCGGGGAGAAAGGAGCGTTCTCGATATAAGATCGCAGGCAGCCATGAACGCGCCTCCGTAGATGAACGACAATGGCAGAACGAGCCTGTGTGAAGGTCCGAATATCTTTCTTACGATATGGGGAGCCGCAAGATCGACAAAGCCGATGACTCCCGTAAAAGCAACCGACACGCCTGTCAGAAGAGAGCATACAAGTATGGCTGCTGTCTTGGTCTTTTTAGCATCAACGCCCATGGCCCGTGCCTGAAGGTCACCGAAACTCATGATGTCCAGTTTCCGTGACATCAGCATGAGTACAATGAATCCTGCAACACAGACCGGGAACATGATCGCGCAGTACTTCCATCCCCTGGCAGAAAACGACCCCATCATCCAGAGGATGAGCTGTTTGGAGTGATCCGAGTATAAAGTCGACAGCAGGTTCATCATGCCGTTTACGAAAAGCGACAGGACCATACCTATTAGCACTACAGTGGTGTTGGATATGCTCCTGTCGATCGCTGATGCGAGCAGCATGGCTGCGACGACTGTGGCAAGACCGAAGACAAAACCTGCGAAAGGCAGCATGAATCCCGCAAGCGCGGGGATCGATATCTCAAGGATGAGCACCATCGCGGCACCCAGAGAAGCACCGGACGAGACTCCCAATGTGTAAGACGACGCCAGCGGATTCTGCAAGAGAGCCTGCATGCACGCACCACTGACAGAGAGCGCGCCTCCGACCATGAAAGCCATCAGCGCTCTCGGCATCCTGATGGTCCAGAATATCGAATCCATCATTGGCTCGATATCTGATGGAGTACCTTTCCCCGTTAAGTGGCCTCCGATTATCCCGAAAAGGTCTTTGAGCGAGATGTAGACACTTCCCGACCTGATGGCGAGGATAAGTATAAAAAGGCACAGGACTGCCGATATCGCTATCTTTAGTCCTGTGCCCCTTTTAGTCATATCCGTTTCCGTTCAAAGGATGTCAGCCGACGACCTTCTCGATGAATTCATCCTTGAGTTCATCGAATGACTGGGTATAATTGCCGAACTTATCAGCATAAATGTACTTGCCCCATTCGAGAGTTGCCTCTCCGACATGGTGATTGGGACGTGAGCAGAGATCCTCATCGATCTGGTATACGGCTCCGTCCTTTATGGCCTTTACTTCTTCCCAGCCCTCAAGAGCCTTTACCTGATCTGCGGCACCGGGCAGCCAATTGCAGTCCATGAGGATAACGTCGGGATTTGCAGCTATCGCTTCCTCTACGGATACTGCGAGCCAGCCTGACTTCTCACCGAATGCATTCTTTGCACCGAGCATTTCGATCATCTCGTTCATGTATGTGTCTTTACCGAATGTGTAGATTGTCGGATACTCCGCATCAGGAACGTTCATCATTACGAGAACGGTCTTCTGCTCACCCTCGGGAACAGTCTTGCCCTGCTCTTCGATGCCCTGCATGAAAACTGTAAGACCCTTGGAGTAAGCCAGAGCCTCATAGCCCTTGCCGACACATGAACCGATGAACTCGATGTCATCGCAGATGCCTTCAATCGAAGAAGGCGTAGGGATATCGGCTACGCACACACCGCTGTCAACGAGTGACTGGAAAGGTGATGTTCCGCCGACAGAACTCATGCCCGATGTGAAAACGAGGTCGGGGCTGAGAGCCGCGATAGCCTCATTATCGGGTGCCATCATGTCGAACTGGGCGACACCGGAAGGAAGCTTATCAGCAAAAGCGGCAGAGTTCGTATCGATTCCGACGATCTTATCGCCAAGGCCGAGCTCAACGAGCACCTGAGTGGTTGAAGGAGCCATCGAAACGATCTTTTCGACGTTCTCCGGAACCTTGATGTCATTTCCCGCACGGTCCTTTGTGGGAACTGCCACGGTGATCTCGTCAATGAATTCCGAACCGGCCGAGACAAGAGATCCCACTTCGGAATTCTCGGCGACTTCTTTGATCTCCATGATCTTGGAGCAGCCTGTTGCAATTGACAGTGCCGTAACCGCAGCCAAAACAACTGAAAGTATCTTCTTCATTTTCTTTTCATCCTCCTTAAGAACACCCGGCACATATCCGCGGCATTCTTTTATCATTGTGATTATAATCTATCGCCTGAAACTTGAGGAATAGTTTATGCTAACCGTTCTATATCAAAAAACTATCCTCAAACAAAGAAATTATTATGAAAGGTGGCTAATCGCCTTCGGGCATGTTTCCATCTGGACAGAGCTTCGATGCCGCAGATCTTTCCAGTACGGACATTGACCTTAGGCTGGTAGTAAGGCATGAACTCGCCGTCATTGAGCCCGGCCCTGATATCACTCTCGATCTTTTTACGTTCCACGGCACGGTCGAGCATATCCTGCGTCAGCCATACAACATCATTATTATCCTTTGACTTTGCCGCTGTCAGCGCCTGTGCGGCATATACCAGGATATCCTCACCGTCAAGATCGGTCCTGTCGATCTGATACACACCGACACGGGCCGACAGCGTTACCATGTTTTCAGTTCCTGAGACAGAGTCGGTAAAAGGAACTTCCACACCTTTCAGCACGGTAAGGAACTGATCGAGATTACGGTCCTTGACTATCGCCACGAACTGATCTCCGAACTGCCTTCCCAAAATCTCATCCCTGTCGATCTTGCCGAGCATCAGGTTTCCGAATCCCGCGAGGATCCTGTTGCCGTTTTCGACACCATAGATACGGTTGATATCAGAGAATTTACGGAGATCGAAAAATACTGCCGAATACTTCTTTATCTCATTTTTACCCTTCATGGTATTCAGCCATTCGATACAGCCTAATTCATTGGCAAGGCCTGTTCTCGCTTCGGTCTTGGCCGCTTTTACGATCTCTTTTTCTTTATCGATCACATTCTCGAAAAACATGAGAAGAACGGACAAGCCCATGCAGATGTTCATGAGCGAACTGCCGAAAAACAGCATCTGGACCAGTTCACCTAACAGAGGCAGGACGATGTAAGAGAGCAGAACACGAGCATCGCATAAAAGAACAAAAGCAGCACAATGAGATAGTATACAGCCGCATTTACCAGCTGCATGATCAGTACATTTAAGGCACCGCTGGCTCCTTCATATACATAGAACAGGTATTCGCCGAGCAGCATGCAGCCGCAAGTGATATTCAGCGCCAGCACAACAGATTTGCGTACCCGCAGAGGATCCCTGCTTACGGCATAAAGCGGCGTGAGGATAAAGCAAAGGATCGCTTCAAATAAAAGAAAAGCAAGCTGTAAACTTTGTCCGTCTATCATACGTCTAACAGTTTCTTATCATCAGTTGATCAGTAGCCTTAAATTCCTCATGTCATCTCTTTAGTTCGGGATGCTTCTCATAGAAAGCCGCCTTATCCAGGTACATGCGCTCATCAGCGGTATGCATTGCTTTACGGATGTCCTGGGAATCATTTACGCAGCTGTATCCCGTCGCAAACCCGACAGGGCCGAATCCCAGTTCTTTCGACTTCAGCTCACTGCAGAACTGTTCAAGTTCCTTATCGCCCGTATCCGGGATTATGATCATGAATTCATCACCGCCGGCACGGTAGACATCGCATCTCTTAAATACGTCTCTCAGCAATTCCGCTGCATGCTTGAGAAGCCTGTCTCCGGCAAAATGGCCCTGCTCGTCATTAACGCGCTTGAGACCGTTGATATCGGCAAATACTATTCCGAGATTTCTTAAGTGATCCTCACCGGACACAATGCGCTCGATCCTCTCGTTCATCTCATTACGGTTCAGAACGCCTGTCAGCATATCGACCGAGCTTAGGATCTTAAGTCTCCTGATAAGCTGAACGCTTGCCACAGATGAAGCAACGAAGAAAGTTGTAAGCTCCATTGTCTCTTTGATCTGATCCGCTTTCTCCGTGTCGAAATTCGTAGCCCAGATGTAGCCCAGGAGTTCCTCGCCGAACTTCATCGGGAAAAGGACGATGCTCTCGACCCTGTGTGTCGTCATCGACTCGTACCAGACAGGATTTCTCTCCTTGAGATATTCCATGTCACTTCTGTTCTTGAGTATGAGGCAATTGCTGCCGCCGATCGTATCTTCCCACTTCTCAGCGACAATTTCATAGAAGTTCGGATCTTCGTCGAGGATCGACTGCATCGTCATGCCCTGACCTTCTTCGGAACTTGCTTCAGCAAGAACGCGGCAGGTCCGGTCTATCGGGTTGACCGACAGGATACAGCATATAAACGCACCGCAGATTTCGCGGATATCCTTTACGACTTCCTGTATCGTGTGTTCAAAATCTGAAGTGTTCGAAAGCTTGATGCAGGTGTTAAGGACTGCTGAAGCAGTATCCTGTGACAGATTTGCCATCTTCTTCGTATCAGCCTTCTGCGTTACGACCTGGGTATATGTGCAGTAATGCATGTTCCCTTCACTCTTTGGGGGATAAGATAAAGATCGAACCAGAAATCGAATCTTTCCGGATGGACGTAAGTATGTACCGGATGCTTTTCGACCGCTGCACGGTAACATACCGTCTCAAAATTCAGATCCTTAGGGAAATAATTCTGATAGGCTGTTAGGTACGAACTTGTTTGACATCAGCTGGGGGCCGTCCCAAGCTGCCTCTATCGATTGTACATAAGCCTTGTTTCCCGCAACCAGGCGGATATCCCCATAATTGCCATCTTCTTTCATCTCAACAGAGATCACGCATGTCATGGTCTCTATGTTGTCAACAAAAGCCTGAAAATCCATATCTTACCTCCTCATAAACCTGTCATTAGCAGTGCGGAAAACCCATACAATTAATTTTAAAAAAAAATGTAAAAAAAACTTAATGATCCTTTCATATTTCTATAAATGTGATTTTGCGTCAGTTTTTGGTAAAATTGAGCAAAATCCCATATATAAAGAGGCTAAAGAATGAAGATCAGCAAGATACTTGAAGACAAGACTCCGACGATATCTTTCGAGGTATTCCCTCCAAAGGCTGAAACGGGTCTCGAAGACGTTAAAACAGCAGCAGGAGCCATCGCGGCTTTAGGACCTTCCTATATGTCAGTCACTTACGGTGCGGCAGGATCAACCTCCAAGCTCACGATAGAAGTCGCTTCAGGCATCAAGAATCTGCACGGCGTTCCGGTAATGCCCCACCTCACATGTGTGGCATCGACCAAAGAGCATGTCGCAAACATGATCTGCCAGATCAGGGAAAACAACATAGACAACGTCATGGCATTAAGAGGTGATCCGCCGAAGGATGGCATCATCTGCAACGACTATATCCACGCATCTGACCTCATCAAGGACATCAGGTCACAGGATGCCGATATCTGCATCGGCGGAGCGTGCTACCCCGAAGGTCACATCGAATGCGCGCACAAGGCTGACGACATCCGTTTCCTCAAGGAAAAGGTCGATGCGGGATGCGACTTCCTCACGACGCAGATGTTCTTCGACAACAACATCTTCTATAATTTCCTCTACAGGATCAAGGACGCAGGCATAAACGTACCCGTCGTCCCCGGCATCATGCCTATCACCACTGCAAGGCAGCTCTCAAGGTCGGTACAGCTCTCCGGTACAAGTGTCCCTGAGCGTTTCAAGGCGATAGTCGACAGGTTCGGAGAAGATCCCGTATCCATGCGCCAGGCCGGCATTATATATGCTTCTGAACAGATAATCGATCTTATCGCGAACGGCATAACACATATCCACGTCTACTCCATGAACAAGCCTGACGTGGCTTCCGATATTCTCTACAACCTCAAGGGGATCATCGGATAATGCCTTTAGGAGTAGACATTCCCGTAAAAGAAGTCCAAAGATACATGGGTTACCATGGGCTTATTGAGATCGGCCCTGACATTCAGGCAAAGATCAGCAAAGCCGTCGATATGGTCAGTGCCCAATCTCACCCGAGGATAGTAACCAAAGAGTATCCGGTGAGGGTCAGAGATAACGAGATCACCATCTACAACGGTACCGAAGAGATCGTTCTTTGCTCAGAGGCGCTCGCGAGAAACCTCAAGGGCTGCTGCGGAGCAATCCTTCTTGCGGCGACGATCGGTCCTGCTTGCGACATGCTCGTAAGAAGAGCATCCGTCACGTCATCTGCTGAAGCTGCAATCTATCAGGCTGCCGGCGCTGCCGCGATCGAAGCTTTTTTGGATGATCGGAACGCAAAGCTCGAGAAGGAATACGAGGCGCAGGGGCTGTTCCTCCGTCCCAGATTCTCACCGGGCTACGGCGACCTTTCTCTCGACCACCAGAAGGACTGGTTCAGGCTTCTGGATATTTCAAAACAGATCGGTGTGGAACTCACGGATTCGCTCCTGATGGTCCCCACGAAGTCCGTTACCGCACTTATCGGTATCGGCATAGATAAGAGCAAGGCAGGCTGCTCCGGATGTTCCGGATGCAATAAGCACGACACCTGCGCATATTCGAAAGAGGACAAATAAACATGAACCTGAGAGACAGACTTGGTAAAGAATGGTTATTCTGCGACGGCGGCACCGGCTCCATCCTCCAAAAGATGGGACTCAAAGGCGGCGAACTGCCCGAGACATGGAATCTCACAAGACCTGATGACATCAAGTCTCTTAACAGGGGCTATTTCGAAGCAGGCTCAAACATCGTAAACACTAACACTTTCGGTGCCAACAGATTCAAATACGACAACGTATCCGAGATAGTTACCGCAGCGGTTAAGATCTGTCAGGAAGCACGAAAAGAAGCAGACCGCGAAGACGACGCTTACGTTGCGATCGACGTAGGCCCCACGGGAAAGCTCTTAGAGCCGATGGGGGATCTCCCCTTCAATGTGGCGGTCGATGTTTTCGCCGAGATAATAAAGGCAGGCTATGAGGCAGGCGGTGACGTTGTCGTTATCGAGACGATGAGCGACTCTTACGAAGCAAAGGCTGCTGTGGTTGCCGCAAAAGAAGTATGTGACCTGCCCATAATCGTTACGATGGTCTACGACGAGACAGGTAAGCTCCTTACAGGCGGCGGAGTCGAAGGCACCGTCGCAATGCTCGAAGGACTTAAGGTCGACGCAATCGGCATCAACTGCGGATTCGGTCCTGTGCAGATGCTCCCTATCGCAGAGCGTCTCGTCAAGTGCTGTTCCCTCCCCATCGTCGTTAACCCCAACGCGGGACTTCCGAGAACGGAGAACGGCGCGACAGTTTATGATGTTGATCCGGACGATTTCGCGAATGTCATGGAGCAGATAGCGAAGTTAGGCGTTCACGTAATGGGCGGCTGCTGCGGCACGACTCCCGACCATATAAGGACCATGATCAACAAGGTCAAGGTCCTTCCGTTTACTGCTCCCACGGCTAAAGACGAGACTTACGTTACGAGCTTTGCCGACTGCGTAAAGATCGGAAGAAAGCCCGTGATAATCGGCGAGAGGATCAACCCCACAGGCAAGAAAAAGCTCCAGCAGGCTCTCCGCGAAAACAACATCGATTACATCCTCACTGAAGCGCTAAAGCAGGAAGAGGCCGGAGCGCATATCCTGGACGTAAACGTCGGTCTGCCCGAGATAGACGAGCCATCCATGATGGAGAGCGTCATCGTAAAGCTCCAGTCCGTAACGAATCTTCCTCTGCAGATAGACACCACGAACATCGAGGCATTGGAGCGCGGCATGCGCATCTACAACGGCAAGCCGATGATCAACTCCGTCAACGGAAAGAACGAGAACATCGAAGCCGTCATGCCCCTTGTCGCAAAGTACGGCGGAGTTCTGGTCTCGCTGCCGCTCGATGAGGACGGCATTCCCGAGACATCAGACGGCAGGATCGCCATCGCAAAGAAGATATACGAAGCGGCAGACCGTTACGGCATCCCGAGAAAAGACATCGTCATAGACGGCCTTGCCATGACGGTCTCCTCGGACCCGAATTCCGCGATTGCGACACTTGATACCGTAAGGCGCGTCAGAGACGAATTCTCCGGACACTCCATACTCGGCGTATCCAATATCTCATTCGGTCTCCCCGCCCGCGAGCTGGTCAATTCACACTTCCTCACGATGGCAATGCAGAACGGCCTCTCATGCGCGATCATCAATCCCTGCAACGGTCCCATGATGGCTTCATACAGGTCATATAATGCGCTGATGAACCTGGATCCCAATCTTTCTGAATTCATCGATGCTTATAAAGATTATGTCGCCGGCACTTCCGCATCTTCCTCAGGCACGAAAAGCTCATCCGCCGCTTCTTCAGGCGCAGCCCTGACACTCGGCGAAGCAATCGAGAGAGGCGTCGTCGGACGTGCCACGGAAGCAATGAGAGAAGCACTCGCTTCCGGAAAAGAATCGCTCGAGATAATCGACGCCGAACTGATCCCGGCACTCGACCGCGTCGGCAAGGGCTTCGAAGCGGGAACCGTGTTTCTTCCCCAGCTCCTCATGAGTGCCGATGCCGCAAAGGCAGCATTCGCGGTGGTAAAGGAAGCCATGGCAGATAAGCCCAGAACGACAAAAGGACAGGTGATCCTCGCTACCGTCAAGGGCGACATCCACGACATCGGAAAGAACATCGTAAAAGTAATGCTCGAGAACTACGGCTACGACGTAATAGATCTGGGCAAAGATGTGCCGCCCGAAGTCATCGTGGACTGCGCGATAGAGAACAACATTAAGGTGGTCGGGCTTTCAGCCCTCATGACCACCACGGTTGCATCTATGGAAGAAACGATAAAGCAGCTCAGGGAAAGAAAGCCCGATACAAAGGTCGTCGTCGGAGGTGCCGTCATGACGCCTGAGTATTCCGAGCAGATAGGCGCCGATGCCTATGCCAAGGATGCTATGGCGACGGTAAGATACTGCGACTCCGTTTTCGAGGCATAAATATCAAATCTCAATTTACTGCCCCGTTATCCCATTCGCGTCCCTGATGTGGTACAATTCTGTCAAGGATTCTTTATAAAATGGAGGCGTACCATGGACTATAAGAGTTTTGTCGACATGATCGGTGTTATGACATGTATTATCTCGGTCGAGACAAAAGAAGACGGTTCCTACGGCGATATCAGGATCGTAACAGGCAATGACGCCTATATTGCCTCCATCGAATTCTTCAATGAAGATGCGCCCCAGATGATGTCCAACAAGTTCATCCCGAACTCCAAGTATCAGACATATTTCCCGACGGATCTTAATTTCGAGGACTTCTGCTACAGATGCGCAGTCCTGAAGCAGCCGATGCACACCTATGTGCATCCGGAAAGATTCGACTTCTGGTTCAACCTCTTCATGATGCCGTTGGGAAGCGAAGGCAATCTCCACTACTGCACATATTCACAGATAGTCACTAAAAATGCGGACAGCGAGGAGATGAGCAACACTTCCGCTTCCATCGCGACCGATGTCCTGAAGACATGCATAAAACTCAGCGGTGCGACCAATTTCGCTCATACAATGGACGAGGTCATCTCCGACATAAGAAAGATATGCGATGCACAGTCCTGCGTAATCCTCCTCACGGATCACGAGACCAGAAAGTGCTCCGTCCTTTGTGAATCCAGAAATGAATACTCCATGCTCCCGAGCATGCGCGGAGTCCTCAACGACCAGTTCTACGATCTCACATCCTCATGGATGGACACGATCGGTGGAAGCAACTGCCTCATCGCCAAGAACAGGAACGGCATGGAATACATCAGGGAGAAGAACCCGAAATGGTATGAATCCCTCATACAGAAAAACGTCAACAGCATCGTCCTCTTCCCTCTCAAGTTCAACGATGAGATCCTGGGCTACATCTGGGCATGTAATTTCGATACCGAGAATTCCGTAAAGATCAAGGAGACACTGGAACTCACTACATACTTCGTAGCTTCTGAGATCGCAAACCAGAGGCTCGTAGACAGGCTTAAAGTCCTGAGCTCAAAGGATCTGCTCACGGGCGTCCTCAACAGGAACGAGATGAACAACAAGATCGACAGTCTGAGAAAGAGCGACAGCGATGAGCTCAAGGGCATCGGCATAGTCTTTGCCGACCTTAACGGCCTGAAGCGTGTAAACGATCAGGAAGGTCATGAAGCAGGCGACCTGCTGCTCAAGAATGCCGCGATAGTCCTTCAGAACGTATTTACCGGTGACGAGATCTACAGAGCCGGCGGCGACGAGTTCATGATCTTCATGTCCTTCACCACCGAAGAGACGATCAAGGAGAAGTGCGAGAAAACAAAGAAACTCCAGAGGCACTACGGCAATGTATCCTTCTCACTCGGCTACTGCTATCAGAACGATTCAACCGACATCACCGCCGCGCTGAAGCTTGCGGATCAGAGGATGTACGAAGATAAGGATCAGTTCTATAAAGAGCATCCCGAACTCAAGAGATAAGTTCACCTTTAGCTCTACCGGGTCTTATCACCTCATCCAGACACGCATCTCCGTCTCACCGCGGTTGCCCCACATATAGTATGGTATCGCGACCGCCTCTACAGGCTCAGTTACTGGCGCATCGTCGGAATAGAGTTCATCATTTTCAGCCTCACGCCACGCCTTTACCGCCAGTGCATCCACATCAGGCAGCCCCGGAACAGATGTGATGTCTATCCCGGATTTCCTGTCTATGCACAGCGCCTTAACGCTTCCGTTATCGACACCTTCAAAACAGTAAACGAGCGGTCCGCGCCTTAACGATACCATGCCCGCAGCTCTCGGAATGCGGTTCGAAGCATATACGAAATGGGGCGTTCCGTCGAGTTTCAGTTCAATCTCTGAAGAACCTTCCACATCTATACAGATGTAACCGTTATCAAGTTCGGGACTGATCTTTACGCCGTCCTTTAAGAGTCCGAAAGAACTGCTCCAGCCCGGAACGCGTATAGCCAGCTTCCCCGTTCCCTTTACGGAATATCTGATGTCCATTCCGTGAGGATAATCAGTGGTACAGGTAAGCGTAAGTCCGTTATCAAACTGAACCTCGCCCGGAGCGATCAGGTGACAGTAAGCCATGTCCTCATTTTCTCCGTATGCATATCTGCCAAACGACTCTATGAGTCTTGCGACATTAGGAGGACAGCATGCGCACTGATACCATTTTGGTCTCACGGGCAGGTCGTGTTTATGAGTGACGGCAACTCCGGATATCCCGGGGTCGACCTCGAGCGGATTTACATAAAAGAATCTCTTTCCGTCCAGCGCCATGCCTGCCAGAACGGTGTTGTAGAATGCCCTTTCCATGATGTCGGCATACACGCCTTTTATCTCGTTTTCGAGCATTCTCGACGCAAAGAAAATGAGGCCAACAGAAGCGCATGTCTCGGCATAAGCGGTATCCGGCGGAAGATCGTAATCCACCGTAAAGGCTTCGCCCTGCACCGTCGAACCGATGCCGCCGGTAACATACATCCTTCGTCTGACGATGCTGTCCCATAAACGCCTGCACGCGGAAAGCAGTTCATCGTCTCCTGCCTCCGACGCATAGTCCGCCATGCCTGCATAAAGATAAACGGCTCTGACGGCATGACCTGTCGCAGCCTCAAGTTCGCGAAGCGGTCTGTCGCACTGACGGTATAAGAGATCGCCCTCATCCCTGGGGTTCGAACCCCAGACGCTCCAACTGCGATTATCAGCCTCTTTTATGAAAAGCTCAGGATCCGTCCCGCGTTCGTTCAGAAAATGCCTGCACAGTTCCAATGTGCGAGCATTCCCCGTCAGCCTGTAGAGTTTCATGAGCGCAAGTTCTATCTCGGGATGACCGGGCACGCCGGGATTGCCCTTAACGATGAAGTGGTCGTATATGTGCTCCGTATTTTTTATCATGACATCAAGGAGTGTTCTTTTTCCCGTTGCCTCGAAATGCGCGCAGGCGGCTTCTATCATGTGGCCTGCAACATAGAGTTCATGAGCCTCGTGAAGATTTGTCCATCTCTTATCGCGGTCCTTGACCGTGAAATACGTGTTAAGATACCCGTCTTCATCCTGTGCCGCGGCGATGTAACCTATTACTTTATCCAGCTCTTTTTCGAGTTCGGGATCAGGCGTGTTCATCAATGAGAATGACGCCGATTCAATCCATTTCGCGACATCACTGTCCTGGAAGACCATCCCGTAGAATCCGTCTCCGGGATCCTCACCGCGCAGGACTTTCCCCGCGTTGATGAAGTTAGCTATTGCGTGACTTTTCTCGGTATCAGGAGCCTCATCCATCAGGATCTTTTCCTGCCACGGGATTACCGTTTCCGTAACGAGCTTCTGGTATCTTCCGATAAAACCGGATGCTTTATAAGACTTTCCGGAGATCTGATGCTGTATCTTCATAAACGTATCTGTCCTTTATCTTTTGGATGCTCTCACAACAAGGAAATCAGGCTTGTGGAACAGGTCATTCTGTTCCGGATGCTTTCTCATGATCTCCTCATCAGGCACGGGCTCTATCATCTTTTCTATCGTGAATCCCGCTTCCGCCAATGTGTTTACTATGGTCGAGAACGTGCGGTGATATTTCTTTATTCCCTCAACAAACCAGCCTGATTCCCTGAGACCTTCACGGCAGTAATTTGCGAGATTTACATAGATCTTTTCACCGTTCCCGTCCCTCGTCCAGCGCTCGAAATCACAGTTCCCGTAGGTCGTGTTTATAGGATGCTCCTGCGAGAAAACGAAAACACCGCCGGGTCTTGTCTTCGCATATATGTTTTCGATGAGGCTCTTAAAATCCTCCACATAATGGAAGGCCAGAGAACTGATCACGAAATCGAACGTTCCGTCAAGGCCGCCCAGGTCTTCCATCGGCATATTAAGATAAGTGATCGCGGGGTCGCTGTTTTCTTCTCTGGCCACCTCCAGCATCTTTTCCGAGATGTCGATGCCGACGACTTTAGATGCGCCCTTTTCCACGAATGCCTTGCAGTGCTCGCCGAATCCGCAGCCGAGATCGAGCACTTCCTTTCCCGTCATATCAGGCAGGAGCGAGAAGAGCGCCGGGATCTCGAACAGCACGTTCGCATTTACCTCGCGTTCCCTGAGTTTCTTATATCCTTCGAAAAATGTCTCGTTGTCGAAAATATTCTGCTTTGACATAGATCACCTTTTAGCTCCGTCACCAGGGTACGAATTCCCCGCCTATAACGCCCTTCACTGAAGTATTGGAAAGGATGCCGTAAGCTTCGGGATGTCTGTATTTGTCACCCATAATGTCTTCAGCTCTGTGCTTTCTTAATGCATCCAGATCGAGTGATGCAACATAGACTCCCGGTTCGCCGGGCGCTTCAAACACGCACATATCCCTGACGCCCGGCTCGTCGTGCTTCCACGGCACACCGTCAAAGAGCGAAGAATGTCCGTTGCAGTCAGGCTGTCCTTCCGGATAGTTGCACGTTGCCACCGCGACCATGTTCTCGTACGCCCTCGTCCTTAACGCGGACAGTCGGTTTATCTCCATCGGACAAGCATTCGGAGCAAGGATCAGTTCCGCGCCTTTCAGCATAAGTATCCTCGCGCTTTCGGGAAACTCCCTGTCA
>CAMVGO010000033.1 GCA_947167045.1 uncultured Clostridia bacterium | reverse complement strand
CCAAGTGAAGCATTTTTAAGCTTTTGGGATAAATTCACCTCTGAAAATTATCCCACGGAGGCAATAATTCACGGTTTGGGATAAAATCGCCTGCAAGGAAAGCTACGATATCGTTTTCAGGAAAAAGTCTTCAAAAACGATATCAGCGGGAGATCAAAGATATCGTTTTTAGGAAAAAAACTTCTAAAACGATATCAGTGGAAGATCAAAGATATCGTTTTTAGAAAAAAAAATTCTAAAACGATATCAGTGGAAGATCAAAGGTATCGTTTTCGGAAGAAAAATCTCAATAACGATATCTGCGGTTCAGCCGAGGTATCGAAAACAAAGGATTTCCCCGGATTTCGATACGTTGAACTCTCGACAGGTATCGGAAACGGAAGTTTTTTAAACATTTCGATACTTTGGCCTTCCGGCAGACATGGCTGGTCATTAGCACATCCACTTCAAGGGGTCAGTTTTTCGCCGTTTTTACACGGCAGAAAAGCAGGCATTGGGCAAATGTCAGCCAAAAAGCGAAAGTAAGGGGCTGTACCGGCATTTTGATACAACCCCGTTTTTATTTGTTCGTCTTATATTTCAGCATGGTGCATATGGCGGTATTGAAGACTGTGATCCCCACGATTATGCATGCCGTTGTCATGAGCCAGGGGTAATCCCAAGGCCCCTGATGGTACCAGTTAAGGAACAGCGTCAGCGGTATAAAAGTAACTGATACGGTTGCGGAGACTATGCTTACCACATTCAGAAACCGTACAGTCCTGTCGACTTTCTTTTTCAGTTCGATGAAATTGTTTTCTGCTGGGAAATGAAGGGATCGCACGGTTCGCGTATCCCTTGGTGATGGCAAAGGCTGTGAGCAGATGATAGGAAAAGTGCCTCCCGGAAAAGCGGAAGATATATTAAGACCGTCCGATACCGATAAAGACGGGAATAAAACGAAGCCCTCTGTCAAATGGGGGATGGCGCTGCTGTTCTTCTTACCGGGAACGGTTTTTCTCCTGGATCTTTTTATCGGACATATCGATTCGGCAATGGAAGAACGGATCGCGATCCTGGGAGTGAGAGACTTATCGCTCAGATAACAGATGACAACGCCGAGGCATTCTTTGTTGAGAGTGATATTTACGATACGCTGTTGATACTTACTGACGATTATCTTATCTGTGCAAACGAATACATTTTCGCGCTCGAAGACATCAGAAAGATCCTTATTGAAGCTTTGAGGAGAAGATGTCCGGAAGGTGAGTTCAGTTGTCCGGATATCGATGGTACTGATAGGGGAGACGACAGATGAGAAATAGGGACCCCGCATTGTTATAATGCAGGAGCAGACCATGCCGGACTTGTGAAGACTCTTGGAGGAAATAATGACGCAGTATGAAAGAATGGCCGCGGGACTGATATACGATCCCGGCGATCCCGAGATAGTCAAAGAACAGATGATCTTCCTGGATAAGCTCTGGGAGTTCAACCAACTGAAGCCTTCACAGATCGAAGAAAAAGAAAAGTACATGAAGGAAGTGTTCGCTGAATGCGGTGAGAACTGCTTCATTGAACTGCCTTTCCATGCCAACTGGGGAGGACATCACGTTCACATGGGTGATCTTGTCTATGCCAATACGAATCTGACTTTAGTCGACGACGGGCATATCTATATAGGAAGCAAGGTCATGTTCGGACCCAACGTGACCGTAGCCACAGCAAACCATCCGATCGACACTTCCCTGAGGGACAGGGGCCTGCAGTATAACAAGGATGTGCATATCGGTGAGAACACTTGGATCGGTGCCGGAGCGATCATCGTTCCGGGCGTGACGATAGGCAGCAATACCGTGATCGGAGCGGGAAGCGTGGTCACGAAGGACATTCCCGATAATGTCGTAGCCGTTGGCAATCCCTGCAGGGTACTGAGGGAAGTCGGTGAGCACGATAAGGAATATTTCTTTAAAGACGAGAAGATCGATTGGGAGAATCTCGGCACATAAGAAGTCACATGAGACAGGAGGGGCAGGATGAACTTCCCTGAGTTTATGTTTAAAGAAGAGAACCGTATCCCTGCTTCACAGCAGAATACGCCTGACATAGAAGGTTACTATTACACCGCCAGTGACGGAAGCCAGATGGCTTTCTGGATCTATAAGGCTGACAGGGAATCAAAGGAACATGTTCATGACTACGATGAATACATGCTCTGCGTCGAAGGGGAATATACCGTCACGATAAACGGCGAGGAGCATATCCTTCATGCCGGTGACGAACTGTTCATTCCGAAGGGGAGCCTTCAGGGCGGAAGAGTGAAAGCGGGGACGCGTTCGATCCACGCTTTTGGCGAAACAAGGGTCAGAAAATAACGGGTAACATTGTTACATCCCAATAGAATAAAGGTTTCCTGCCCGATATACTAAACAACTGCTTTTTGACCCCTTATCCGTTTGAGTTCATCCCGTTTATGCTGCCGCCGGGTCAACTATAATTAAGCGAGAACCAAATTGATCGGACGGCTTATGAAAAGACACATCATTTCTGCGGGAGCGCTGATACTTACCGCTTCATTGCTCGCCGGCTGCGCTTCGGCGGTAGGCACGGATAAAAACGAGAAAAAGACGCTGGATTCCTTTACCTGTGACGCGGAAGGAATCTATGTCATCGATTACTACGCTGACTACAAGATGGACGAATATCTGGCGGCGAACATAAAGACTGTCGAGGATTTCGACGCCTGGATGACAACTAATCTTACGCACGGGGTTCCCACAGGCGACATTCCGGAAATGGGATGCAGCTCATTTGCTTTGGTATCTGACGGCGGCGATCATCTTTTCGGACGCAATTACGATATGTATGAATGCGATGCGCTGGTGGTAAGGACGGATCCTGAGGACGGATATGCTTCGATCGGCATTGCCGACATGTCCCATATGAATCTTGGCAACGGCGGCAATTACGATATCACCGATGAGAGCAGCCGCCCGCTCCTTCTGGCGGCACCCTGGTGCATCTGTGACGGGATAAACGAGAAGGGACTCGGTGTCTCGCTGCTCCAATTGAGCAATGAGCATGTTGCAGAAGATACGTCTAACGGCGATCTGCTGCTTTATGTTGCCGTCCGTGTGCTGCTCGACAAATGCGCAAACACAGGGGAGGCCATAGATCTCCTCGGAAACTACGATATGTACTCGGGAAAGCCGTATTCATTTCACGTCTTCATTACCGACAGCAGCGGCAGATCGGTCATTGCCGAATGGGATGAAGGAGGGCTCGTTATCGTAGAGGATGATGCGGTCACGAATTTCCTTCTCTGCTCCGGCAAGAGCGATAACGACATGCGTTATACAAAGATCCACAAGAAGATAGACGGGGTTTCCGCACTGACCTCAGAAGATGCCATGGGCGTTCTTAAATTCGTGAATCAGGGCACCTGCTGGTCAGCTGTCTATGATCTCGAAAAGTTCAGCGTCGACGTCTGTTTCAATGCTGACTACACAAAGGTTTACAGCTATCAGGGAAGTTCGCTGACATAGTCATCTGCCCGGAAAGCACAGATATTACAGGACGGTTTTTATCCTCCGAAGCGCTTCTTTAAGAACGCTCCTTGGACATGCGACATTGAGCCTTATGAAGTTCTCTCCGCCCATGCCGAAAAAGCTTCCTTCGGAGACACGCACATGAGCTTCCCTTAGGAGCTTTTTGGAGATATCACCGTAAGCGGAGCAGTCGATCCACGCGAGATAAGTTCCCTCAGGTTCCATCATGACGAGCTTTGTATCCTCAAGCTCTTTCCGCAGAATATTGATGTTTCCCTCGATATATGCAGTCAGTTCCTCAAGCCACGGTTCTCCGTAAGTATAGGCTGCCCTTGTTGCTGCAATGCCCATCTTGTTAAGGCCGAAAGCGCCCGTAGTTATGGCTTCACGGTCGATCCTGCGCAGCACATCCCTGTTCGTTGAAATGATGTTGGCGGCCTGGATGCCGGCGATATTGAAAGTCTTTGTAGGAGCAGTGAGGACAACGCAGTTGTCACCCGCTATCTTTGCCATCGGGATATGCTTATTGCCGTAAAGTGTCAGGTCTGAGTGTATCTCGTCGCTTACTATGAAGACACCGTGCTTTTCGCATATGCCGGATACTGAACGGAGTTCATCTTCAGACCAGACTCTGCCTCCCGGATTGTGAGGTGAACACCAGACGAGGAGCTTTACGCTGTCTTCGACGATCTTCTTTTCCATTTCGGCAGTGTCGACAGCGAAATGTCCGCCGGCGGTCTTAAGCTGTTCTATGGTGAGCTTTCTTCCGTTGCCTTCAACGCAGCGCCTGAAGGGACCGTATACGGGTTCAAAGATCATGATGTGGTCACCGGGTTCCGTAAGCACACGGACCGCATATGAGATCGCAAGTACGACTCCGGGGAGTTTTAAGATCTGGTCAGCCTTAATATCCCAGCCGAACCGTTTCTTAAACCAGCCGGTCACTGCCTCGTCGTAGGACGCGTCAGCTTCCGAATAGCCGTAGATCCCGTTCGAAGCGACTCTCACGAGTTCACCGATGACTTCCGGCGGACTCTTAAAATCCATATCCGCTACCCACATCGGGATAAGGTCATCTATGCCGTTTATCTTTTCGTACTTGATGTCATCAGGTGTATTTCTGTCTGTTATGCTGTCAAAATCGTACATGGTCTTAATCCCCCGTCAAACATTATAGCGGAACTTAACGGCCGGCGTGATGATATAATCCTTGTAAGGGAAATAATAAGGGGATAAACATCATGAAAAAGCCTGAGATGATTATTTTTGATTACGGTCAGACCATCATTTCGCAAGCGAAATTTGACGGGATCAAGGGAACTGAAGCTGTGCTGAGCCACGCGGTTGAGAACCGGAGAAACCTCACGCCTGAACAGGTGCAGGAGGAGGCAAACCGCATAAACAGGGAACTCAACAGGTACGATCCGACGTACTCCGCACTGAATACAGTTGAGATCCCCAACCACATGTTTACGCGTTATCTGTACGAATCATTGGGCATTAAGCTCAATCTCACACCTGAAGAGACCGACCGCGTTTTCTGGGATAATGCCTCACCGGGCAGACCCACCGACGGCATGCCGGAGCTTCTTGAATTCCTCTGGCAGAACGGTATCAGGACAGCCGTGCTGAGCAACATATCATACTGCGGAAATGCTGTGGAGGAGAGGATAAACAGGCTGCTGCCGGATAATCATTTCGAGTTTATCATCGCCACGAGTGAATACATGTTCCGTAAGCCTCATGCCAGGATATTCAAACTGGCGCTCTTCAAGGCGGGACTTGAGCCGGAAGACGTCTGGTTCGCGGGTGACAACTATGCCTGTGATGTAACGGGAGCCAAAAACGCCGGCATGTTTCCCGTCTGGTACAAGGGAGCGCTCGATTACGAGCAGGATGACCATGACGATGTCGTAAAGATCTTCTCATGGAGCGAACTCGATGAGATGATAAAGTCACTCCCGGAGTAATGCTGTCCTTTTTATGTTGTTTCTTTTCTTATGGTTTACACTTTCACAACACAATGAAGGACAGGATGTGTTAGGGTTTATATAGTTGGGTAATTATCGTTGCATTTAGAGGATCTCTGAATGAAGAAAAAGATAGCAGTATTTACAACCGGATGGTGCTCCGAGATACTGAGCCAGTTCCTGTCCGGCATGACCGGCGAGCTTCATCGCGATGAGGCCGATATCTTCATGTTCCTCTGTTATGCCACCTATACGGATAGTCCCGCGATGAGTAAAGGCGAGATGAATATCTATAACCTTCCCGACCTTCATGATTTCGACTGTACGGTCATCTTCGGCAGCGGTCTGGACAACAGGGAGCAGATCGATAATATAATCGACAGGAGCAACGAAGCGGGCATTCCTGTCATTATCCAGGGTTCCAGAAGAGAAGGCGTCAGCTTTGTAGGCTCGGATAACTATCAGGCCGTTAAAGACCTGTGCGCTCATGTGGTCACGGAGCACGGCGTAAAGAAGATAACCTTCTTTGCGGGTACAAAGGATTCCCACGATTCGGAACTGAGACTTAATGCTGTCCGTGATTACCTGAAGGAGAACGGCTGCGAAGAATATCTGACGGAAGTCTACTATACGAATTGGGAAAATGCCGCAGCCACAAGACGTGTCAATGAGATATGCAACGCAGGAGATCTTCCTGACATATTCATTTGTGCTAACGACGGTCTTGCGATGGAGACGTGTATCTCGCTTTCCAATAACGGATATGAAGTTCCGCAGGATGTCCTTGTGACTGGCTTTGATTATATAGACGGAGGCAAGGTGTTCGATCCTTCGATCGCTACCGTTGACCAGTGCTTCGATCAGATGGGCGCTGCCACCGTAAAACTCTGGAAGGCATTGTCCGAAGGGGAAAAGAGCGGTTCGGGCAAGATGGTGCCCTGCCGGTTCATTCCCGGTGAGAGCTGCAACTGCTACGAGTTCAGGAACAGCGACAAGCTCAGGAGACGCATGGGACGCGAGACTTATGCCAAGCGCGCCCGGACCACGTATTTTGAGAGAAAGCTCAATCTTATCGACGCGACAATCCTGCCGTGCCTGACATACCTGGAACTTAAGGAAAACCTTCACAATCTGCTGGCCGGAAACCACGATTACGAGGGAGATTCATTCCATGTTCTCCTGGAACCGAATTTCGGACTTTCCATCTATGATTCCAATATAAAACTGGACTCCGACGGCTATAGCAGGAACATGGAAGTCATCTATTCCACCGAGGACGGCGTTCCATATAAAGGAGAGGATTTCGATTCACGCGGACTTGTGCCAGGATACGACCCTGAAGGTGAAAATCATCTTTATGTATTCCTGCCTCTTCATGAGTCCGATTCAACATACGGATACCTGGTGTTCAGGGACTGCATCGAAAAGCTCGAGAACCACTTCCTGTTTAATTACTACAACCGCATGGGTCTGGCTTTCGACAAGTTCCGTCATGCACTTACTTTGGATCACATCAACAAGAGGCTTTTGGACCTGATGGGACGCGATCCGCTTACAAACGTCAATAACCGTATGGCATACGAGGATAAGGAAAAGTATCTGCAGTCCCAGATAAATTCCGATCCGAATGTGAAGTTTGCATTAGTCGTATTCGACGTGAACAATCTGAAGATGGTAAACGACTCACTTGGTCACGAGGCCGGCGACGTTTATCTGCTCAGAGCCTGCCATCTCATCTGTGATGTCTTTAAGCACAGCCCCATCTACAGGATGGGCGGAGATGAATTCCTGGCTGTGCTGACCGGTGAGGACTACGATAACAGCGGTGACAAGATGAAGCTTATCAATGAGCGTATGAGTCCCTATTCAGACACCATGCCGCTGCCTGATGATTATGTCTCCGTGGCATGCGGCATCTCTGAGTTTGACAGCACCACGGACAAGACAGTCGCGGATGTCATCAAGCGTGCTGACGAGGCGATGTATAAGGACAAGGCAGCGAAAAAGGGACTTTGACATGCATCTGCCGCTATTCAGGAAATCTCATGATGAAAAGGAACCGGATAACGGGATCAGTTTTGATCCCGCGACCCAGTATGCGGTTATCAGAAGTTCGATCTGCACGGGCGAGAAAGTCGCCGGATTCAAGAATAAAAAAGACGGTCATTTCACCGAAGTCATGGTGATAAGATCAGCAGAAGACGAGAAAAGATTCAAAGCGGCATATGGCATTGATACGGTGCGCACCGAGTATTGATCTTTTCCGGAATTATACCGCTTCGGGAAGATCCTTTGTCTTTGCGGTCTTTACGGCCTTGACCGTCACATATACCGGTATGAGGAGTATCAGCAAAGAGCCTGCCAGAGTGATCACAGAGCTCATCCAGTCGTAAGACGTCAGGAAGTACGGGTCATTCAAAAGATTCAGGTACAGAAATGAATTTGTGCTGAAGCTTATAAATGCAAATGCCAATGTTATTATCTTCAATACCCAGAGTTTAGGGACCACTTTCTCGGCTTTTCTGTTCTTGAAGAGTGTAATGATGATTATCAGGGAAACTGCAATTTCCGTTACCAGATAACCTGTCAGATTGTTCATCATCAGCGCAACGGTAAGATCGATCCCCTTGAGTTCGGGCAACTTGTTTATGAAGTAGGCTGTGATCCTCGGAATGACCGATCCTGCCAGCTGGATGAGGAGCAAAGGAACGTATATGATTTTCTTTCCGTAATTCTTATGCAGGAAGATGCAGACGAAGATCAGACTGATGAAAGAGCCTGCCTCAGTCACTATGATGTTTGCCTGAGATAATGAAACATACTGTTCCATTGGAAGAAGGTGGGCGAAAAACTGCAGCAGACCGGTCGTGAGCGTGCCTATGGATGTGAAGATAAAACTCATTCCGAGCATTCTCACGGATTCCGTTTTGCCCGCTCCGGTTATTATGCCCAGCACGATCACGCCCAAGGCAGCCAGGATGGGCAGCAGCATCAGCATGAATACCAGTATCACCAAAAACAGATTTTCCATTTGAACTCCTTGTACGGTCGGTTATCTTCCGTATTGTATCAGAGTTTTATGTGCAGGTCGGAATCCTCAGATCATCTTCTCAAATTCCGCGAACACATCCCCGTCGCTCCAGCTCTTGAGCTGGCCGAGCATGAACTGCTTCTTGCCTTCGATCCATTCTTCCGTGTACTTGACCATATTGTCCCAGGCATGTTCGCCGTAGTCTTTTATGACATTTTCCTTGCCGGCGGAACAGACCTCTTTGCAGAAGACGGTATATTCTTCAATCTTTCCGCAGAGACGTTCCCATTCGGCAGCGGCCTTTCCGGGTTCTCCGCTTCTCAGATAAGCGGCAATCAGGAACTTTGAGGTATCGCGGTAGAAGCCCTGGCAGTATGCCCTCATCTTTCCGTTCTCCGTGAACGTATCCATTATCGAGAGTCCCCAGCGGCAGTTGGCTTCGACCTCATCTAAGGGACGGGTCCACATCATGCTCTCTGCCGAATAGACTATCTGCTTGTTGAGTGCGCGGATGAAGTTCTGATAGTTGTCCCTGACCTGGGCGAGCCAGCCATCCATTCCGCTGTCTGATGTTGAAGCGAAATAGTAGGGAAGAAGCGTCTCCTGGAACATGTTGCTCCTGATCGAAGGCAGGGCGTCGATGTGGGCGCGCCCCTTTTCGTAGTCGGCAGTGTGCCAGTAAAGCCATCCGAGCGCATAGTGGCAGCAGTCGGAAAGATCCTTTTCGTCCGAATAGCGGATGACCTGCATCGCCCTGTTTTCGGCTGACTTCACCATGTGCTGCCATTTCTTTTTATCGTCTTCAAGAAGTCCCTTGAAGTAAACGTTTTCGCTGTTTACAAAGCGGCTCATGTGTGCGACCGCCTGAACGTATCCTGTCATGATGCGGTAGTTGAAGATGTTTTCCTCGCACTTCTGATCAAGGAATTCTGCTGCGGCGAGGGCTCCCTCAGCCGGATCTCCGGAATCCTTTAATGTATTTGCCTCGAAGATGACCTTTGCGGCGAATTCCCGGTCGTAGCTTTCCTGTCCGAATCCGAAAAGAGCATCTGTCGACACGTTCAGTGCCTTGGCGAGCGGAACGATCTGTGTGATGTCCGGCAGGCCGGCACCGCTCTCCCATCTGCTGACTGCCTGGCTCGTGATGCAGAGGATCCCTGCAAGTTCCTCCTGGGTCATGCCGAGATCGTGACGGTATTTCTTTATGTTGTTTCCAAGTGACATATTTCTCACCTCTCGAAATTATTTCTCCGATGCATCCTTGATGGTCTCAATATATCAGAGCGGTGGAGCGAATACTAACAATTCGTTTTTGGGGAAAATCCAACGGTGCGTTGGGCGGCGGACAGAGCAGGAAAGCAGATAACGTGAGGTGATAAATAAAGTATGCCGTCCGGGCGTACGGGATGTTATAATAATAAAATATAATTTATGGAATAAGAAAAGGCAGCCGTTCTTAAGTGGAAGAAAAGAAAAAGAACAACCGCATAGCCATATTCACCAACGGATTCAGCAATGAATTCGTGGAGCATATTGTCTCAGGCCTGCAGAGGAAAGCAAAAGAAGACTCCGTCGATCTTTTTGTTTTCGTCACGTACTGCAGTCCAGGTGACCATGAGCTACAGAATAAGTGCCAGCTCAACATCTTCCATCTTCCCGATCCAGATGAGTTCGACGGAGCCATCATGCTCACCAACACATATAATTTCCCGGATGAGCAGGAGCGTGTATGCGCGCGGTTCCAGAGAGCGGGAGTGCCCATGCTATCTCTTGAAGTCGATGTCCCCAACATGTCATGCATCAAGACCGAGAATTACCAGGGCGTAAGAGACCTGGCCATGCATCTGGTCGAGCACCATAACGCGAAGAAGATCATCTATGTAAACGGTGTCGAGAACAACGTCGAGAACAGGATAAGGCGGCAGGCTCTCATAGACGTCCTTGAAGAACACGGCCTTGAGCTCTACAACGAGTTTAGCTGTGATTTCGGTTTCTATACGGCATATCTCCAGATGAAATGTTTTCTGGAAGACGGCAAGGAACTGCCCGATGCCGTCGTATGTGCAAATGACAACATGGCGCTCGGCGTCAACTCGGCACTGACCGAGAAAGGTTACAGCGTGCCCGAAGACGTTCTCCTGACCGGCTTCGACATGATAAAGGACGGCCAGCACACTTTCCCGATCCTTTCGACTGTCTCAAGAGGCTGGGATAAATTCGGTGAGATCGCTTACGATAAACTGAAGTATCAGATGGAGCATCCGGATGAGCGGTTTAACGAAGAGTACAAGTCTTTCTTCGTTCCGTCCGAGAGTTGCGGATGTCCCGCGACAGAAGAATCTCTGAAAAACCGCTTTAGTGCGATAAGAAATGCATATTTAGATAACCTACAGAGGGAGATCATGGATATCTTTTTCATGGGAATGCAGGTGCCGCTCTCGTTTGCCGAAAAGAAAGAGGATTTCTACGAAAAGGGTATAAAGAGCACCAACGACATACCTCAGCTCGGACCTGACTACTGCCTGTGCACCGAGCCGGAGTTCTTCGAGCTGAGTGATGACGAGTATCCGGAGAGAATACGCGGATACGGTTCGCACATGGATATCCTTTACGAGCTCCGTGACGGAAAGAGGAGACCGTTAAGCCATTTCGATTCCAAGATTCTTTATCCGGATTATGCCTATGAGGAAGGCAAGTCGAACATATACATATTCGCACCTCTGAACTATCTCGGCTTCATCATCGGATATATCGCCATAAAGAATACTCCGACGCTCCTGTTTAATCTCGGACTCAGCAAGTTTATCAAGACAATGAACAGCCAGCTTTTCAGCATGCGCCGTCATATATTCTCGCAGCGCGCAAATACGGAGCTCAAGAAAATCTATATGACAGATGCTCTTACGGGCATGTACAACCGCATGGGTTGTGAAAAGGTCCTGTACGACTTTATAGCTTCGCGGAAAGTGAACGATCAGAAATCACTCCTCGTCTTTGCCGACATCGACAGGATGAAGACTATAAACGATGTATACGGACACTTGAAGGGCGACTTTGCGATAAAGGCCACTGCGGAAGCGTTCAGGACAGCTTCTCCTAAGGAATGGATCTTCGGAAGATACGGCGGAGACGAGTTCATCGCCGTCGGACCGTGTCCGGAAGAGAATGCCATCGAGCAGCTGATCAAGCAGATTTCCGAGTCCATGAGCAAGGAATTTGAGAATCTGCATCTCGGATTCATCCTTCATGCGAGCATTGGTTATGCCGT
This sequence comes from uncultured Clostridia bacterium, assembly GCA_947167045.1. Taxonomy (GTDB): domain Bacteria; phylum Bacillota; class Clostridia; order Saccharofermentanales; family Saccharofermentanaceae; genus Saccharofermentans. The sequence continues at coordinate 16,243 of CAMVGO010000033.1, read as the reverse complement.
GACAGAACCCGGCGATGACGCATCGATCGACGATTACATCGACCGTGCCGACAAGTACATGTATGCCGAGAAGGAAAAATATCACCAATACATCGATTCGATAAACCGTCCGGCGGAAGAGTCCGACTGATACTTTATTTGACGGATACTGCCGGGAACGGAAAAAGGAATAAGGATATGGGAAAGAATTTTAAGACAGGCGACATCATTACCATCTATTTCGGAGACAGCATACGAAAGCTTCTCCGTAAATCACTGCGCAAGAAGAATACCTTTTTTGTGGATTACGTAATTGCCGGAATAGAAGGCGACATACTTACCGTTTTCCCGAATTCCAGGCCGAAGGAGGAAGAGATCCCTTATGAGATCACGGGTCTCCGGATCAGCATGTCCGACAGGCACATAATGGCTGAAGGCGAACTCGATGCTCTGCGCAATTTCAGCAAGAGCGACCTCTATCAGTATGCCGAGGAACACGAATACAACCCCAAGGAATTTAAAGAGGCGTTGAAGCCGTTCCGCAAAGGCGGAAAGAAAGACGACTGATATTCAGGGGTATATTTGCAGACCGCCGTTCCCTGTCACAAAGTGAGAACGGTAAAGGGAATCAAGGGGAGACATAATGTTTTACAATAAAGATAATCCGCAGTGGCAGCTGAATCAGGAACAGTATCTCAGCAGTGAAGAACGCGACAGGATCGTCGATGAATACAATGAACTCTGCAGGAGCATGCTCAGGACAGATGTCCGCGACATGAACGCGAAGTTCTACGGCGTCAAGGAGACCGGCACACCCGAAGAGCAGGAGAAAAAACGGAAAAAGGCCCTCTTTGGCATCATCGCTGCCATGCTCATATTCTCGTCGCTCGTTTTATCTCTCATACTTAAGCAACTGGTCATCTTCGGATATGTGGCATGCGCCGTTTTTCTTTTCGCCGGCATATCCTTAGCTGTGACGGGCAAGGGCGAGGTGGTCGAAGCAACCAGCAGGGCGCTGATAAACAGGGTCATGGGCATCTGTATAGCGCTCGGAGCTTTATCGATACTGCTGCTCATCATCTTCAGAAACCATATGGGACAGGCGGAGTTCTTCATTATGCTCGGAGTCGTTGCGTTCGGTTTCTCGGGGCTTGCTCTGATTGTCATCTCCATACTTAAGGCACTGTCGGGAAAGATACTCTATACCCAGGAAACCGAAGCGACATGCACGGGCTACGTGCGCTATGTCAGCAGGGAGTCCGGGGAACACCAGGGTCACACTTTCACGTTTATCCACACTTCTCCTCTGTTCAGTTACACCTTCAGAGGGATTCCCTATGAAGCCGTCTGGGATGAATTCACGGTTAAGGCAGATTCCGATATATCGTTGGGACAGTCTGTCACGATCAGGATCGACCCGAGGCATCCCGAGAACATCAAGTCACCGGCAACGACACATCCCGGGGCTATCGGCTTCCAGATATTCATGGCTGTGTTGTGTCTGGGCGTGGCGGTCGGAATGGGTATATATGTCTCTGCCGGTGCAGCAGCCGGCATGACCGTCGAGACCGAGTGGAATCCCATCGTTGAAAAGATCAACGGCGGGACATCGGATAACAGGACTGAGATCACTGATGAGATGATGGATTCGGACTATGCGAAAAGAGCAGGCATCTCTTCGGCTTGGTACTACGAGGAAGGTGTCATCGACGAAGTAAAATATACCGCGGACGGCAAGTCATATGACTTTACCGATAAGACGTTCAACGGTGTTCTGTTCCAGGACGGAACCGATCCCGCGCCGGGCAAGGTGATGCTGCTCTTCTATACGGTTAACGAGAGTGAAGTGCAGTACGGTACCGGCTACAAGCATGTCTTCATGACAGGTGATCCGGATAGATTTGTTTATACCGGCACACACACTGCCTACATTCCGGATTAAGAGGAAACTTACCGGTCATCGGATTTATTTCAGGAGGAACCATACATGAGATTTACTGACGGCGCATGGAGAACGGCAGAAGGTTTTGATATTCATAAGGCTTCGGAAGTGAGATTTGTCAGAAAAGAACCCGGAAAGATCACGCTCACGATGCCGACATTCCATATCTACGTCAGGGGAATGACACTGAGCGGCCCCTATATAACCATGGAGATCACGTCTCCTGCAGAGAATATTTTCCGCATCAGGACATATCACTTCAAAGGAGACAAGTCACTTGCCCCATCATTCTTCAGCATTTCAGAAGACACGTCAGACCTTAGTGTCGAAGAGGACGAAAAGAATGTCACGGTTAAGAGCGGCGCGAGCACTCTTGTCATAAACAAGGAAAACTACGGCTACGAGCTTATCAGGGACGGCCGCACGGTAACCGGATCGCGTGAAGGCGCGCTCGCTTATATCGACGGCAGCCACGGCTGTTTTATGAGAGAACAGCTGGATCTGCGCGTCGGCGAACATGTCTACGGCCTTGGTGAACGTTTCGGAAACTTCATAAGAAACGGTCAGAGCATCGACATCGTCAATAAAGACGGCGGAACATTCTCCGAGCAGTCCTACAAGAATATTCCGTTCTACATCACCGACAATAATCTTGGCGTGTTCGTGAACCACACGGAGGAGATCAATTTTGAGGTTGCGTCCGAGAATGTATCAAAAGTACAGTTCAGCGTGGCAGGCGAGTGCCTTGATTATTTCCTCATTGCAGGCGGATCCATGAAGGATGTCATAACGCTCTACACGGGGCTTACCGGACGCGTTCCGAAGCTCCCGGAATGGTCGTTCGGCCTCTGGCTCTCCACGTCATTTTCGACCGATTACGACGAAAAGACGGTGCTGTCGTTCGTTGACGGAATGCGTGACAGGGGGATCGATCTGTCGGTATTCCATTTCGACTGCTTCTGGATGAAAGACAGTCACTGGTGTAACTTCCTCTGGGACAGCGACATGTTCCCGGATCCCGAGGGACTCATAGCCAAGCTGCACGACAGAGGGCTTCACATATGCGTATGGATCAATCCTTACATCGCACAGCAGTCCGAGTTATTCGACGAGGCTGCATCAAACGGATATCTGATAAAGAAGACGGACGGGAGCGTTTGGCAGACTGACCTTTGGCAGGCGGGTATGGGTATCGTGGACTTTACGGATCCTGAGGCTGTCAGATGGTATCAGGGCAAACTCAAGACGCTCCTGGATATGGGCGTCGACTGTTTCAAGACTGACTTCGGAGAGAGGATACCGGTAGATGATGTGGTCTTCTCCGACGGGTCAGACCCTTTGAGGATGCATAATTTCTACACGTATCTTTATAACAAGGTTGTTTTCGAACTGCTCGAAAGGGAGAAGGGCAAGGGTGAAGCCGTGCTGTTCGCTAGGAGCGCCACGGCCGGATGCCAGAAGTTCCCCGTTCACTGGGGCGGCGACTGCCATTCGGATTATCCGTCGATGGAACAGACCATCAGGGGCGGTCTCTCGCTCATGCTGTCGGGCTTCTCGTACTGGAGTCACGATATCGGAGGCTTCGAGGACAAATCAACGCCCGACGTCTATAAGCGCTGGTCGGCATTCGGTCTTCTGAGCTCACACAGCAGGCTCCACGGAAGCACTTCCTACAGGGTGCCGTGGAACTACGATGAGGAGTCTGTAGACGTTTTGAGACACTATGTGGAACTGAAAAAATCCCTCATGCCGTACATCAATGCTGCACGCGGTGAGGCTGAAAGTTACGGGCTGCCGGTCATGCGTCCTATGGTGCTCGAATTCCAGGACGATCCGGTATGCGCATTCCTTGACAGGCAGTATATGCTGGGAGACAAGATCCTGGTCGCGCCTGTTTTCGACAAAGACGGCATGGTGGAATTCTATCTGCCTGAAGGCACATGGGTGTCATCAGACGGCAGTGACAGGCGGATCGTGGAGACCGGCAGATTCTTTAAGGAAAAGCGCGGTTATCTTGAGATGCCGGTCTATATCAGAGAGTAACGGAGGAAAACAAATGAAAAAGATCGGACTTGTAGGAGGGACCGGACCCGAGTCCACCCTGATGTACTACAAGGAACTTAATTCAAGGATCGACAGGATGACAGGCGGCAAAGCCATGCCCGACATCGTGATCGACAGCGTCGATTTCCGCAGGGCCTGGAGATATGTCACAGATGAAAGATACGACCTTCTCACGGACTATCTGTCGGAGAAGACTGAGAACCTCAGAAAGTGCGGGGCAGAAGTCATATCGCTGACCGCCGTTACGATGCATGTCATATCGGATGACATCACCGCAAAGACCGGAGCTGATCTGGTCAGCATACCGAAGGCGGTATGCAAAGAGGCCCAAAACAGGGGATATAAGACGGTAGGCCTTCTGGGTACCATCTTCACGATGGAAAAGGATTATATGAAGAAGGACTTCAGGGAAGCCGGGATCAATGTTGCCGTTCCCTGTAAAGAGGACAGGAAACTCGTCGCAAAGAGGATATATGAAGAACTCGAACTCGGCATCGTGAAAGAGTCCACGCTCAAAGAATTTCAGGAGATCATCACGAAGATGAAGAATGAAGACGGGATCGAAGCCGTGATCCTCGGCTGTACGGAGCTTCCGCTCCTTTTGAACTCCGGCAATTGCCCGGTCCCTTGTCTTGACAGCGTAGAGATACACATAAATGAATTGATATCACAGGCATATGAAGAGTGAATCCGAATCGCCTGAAGAAAACATAATGAAATATCCGGGAGGAGACAATAAATGGCACAGATAAGTGACAATGACCCTATTTTCGAACAGCTCGAGCAGTGGCACAACGAGGATGAATACCAGAAGATATTAGATAAGATCGAGGAGATCCCCGAAGAAGAACGGAGCAACAAGCTCATGTTCCTGAAGATAAGTGCTCTCAATAATCTGAAGCGCTTTGATGAGGCAAAGAAAGAACTCAGTCTCTTTTCCCAAAAGTGCACGGAGCCCTATGAGTTTGCCAGACTTTTTTATATGCTCGGTTATATTTATGACAATACGAACTGTGAGATGAAGGCCGTCGAATGCTACCGCAACACAAAGTCGCTCGATCCTGACTTTGAGGGCATTCAGGATCTTTTAGACGGCAGCATGAAGTGTGTTAACCGGGATCTGGAAGCTGCAAGGAATGCTTTTGCAAAACTGTTTCCTGATGTTTCAGATGCCATTGAAAAAGCGGAAGCTCCGCTCAAACTGGACGCTGAGGATGCATTGCCGTATATTGCATTGGTTGAAGCGTCGTTTATCACTTCAAGGCTCGGTATCAAGCTTCCCCTGGATAAGATGTTCTTTAAGTGTGATGAGGCTGACAAGCCGCGGGTAAAGGCTTTCCTTGAACAGGTATACGGGATCAGGGATATCGAGAGCCTGCGCCAGTGGTATGGCAATAACCGCCATGCTTATCAGTTTGCCAGGATGACGGCTGCCATGAAAGAAAACAAAAAGCTTCCGACAAAGGGCCTGAAGATCGCAGAAAGAGTCCGTTATGACGCGACGAATCTCATCATCAGCTATATGAAGGATCTCCTTCCTGAAGCAGGTATCGCCGCCTGGGATTACAGCACGGTACTGGCGCTCACCCGTCTGGCGTATTCATGCGATATTCTGACAAACACCGAATTCGGAGAGACGTTCATCTTTTTCTCGGACGAGTGCAAAAAGAATTTCTCCTCGTGGGAGGAATTTACGCGTTCGACCGTCATCGGCGGATTCTATAATGCTGCCTGTTTTGAGACTCCGTATGACATCAAGACTGCCACCAGATTCGGTGTCGGTGCGGGAGTGCTCTGCATGCAGACTTATCCTCATGTGACCTGGATCGGCTGATCTTGTTGCAGACGAATATCCGGACCGGAACTTAAGATACTTATCTGTGGAGCAAAAGCAGATAGTCACGCAATTATCAATTATAATTTATACGCGTGTTATAATAATAATGTTCGGCGGACTTTTGCTGACCGGTGCTGCAAGTTCCCGGCCTCCCTTCAGTCATCCGGATAAACCGAAGTGATCACTTCTGAGAGGAACTGTACACAGTTATGAAAGACCGATCTTCAAATAAGGGCAGAAACCGCAACCCGGCCATAGTTGTCGGGATCATCGGCGGGATCATCGTAATCACGATCTTCATAGTTGGAACCATCATCATGGGCGGAACTGCCCAAAGGGATACCGGAAAGGCAGTCCGTTCCGTAAGTAATCTTTATATGGACGAATTGGCCGGAAGACGTGAGCAGGTTGTTGCTTCCAATCTTCAAAGAGAGATCAAAGACCTTCAGGTTGCCGTCGGACTTCTTACGGAGACGGATCTTTCAGATACGGAACATCTCCAGGCTTTCCAGGCCAGGATGAAAAAACTCTACAGACTTGAGAAATTCGCATTTGTCGATACAGACGGTATCATATACACATCACTCGGCAATCAGGACAACATCGCTGATTACGGGTTCGATTACAAGACAATCTCCTCGCCTGAGATATCGATCTTAAATCTCAAGAGCCTGGATAAGAAGGTCATCATCGCGATCCCCGTAGACAATATCGAATTCTGCGGCAAGCAATTCCTTGTCTGCTTCATGGAGATTGATATGGATGTAATGCTTCAGGGTGTATCGATGTCATCGAGCGAAAACAATGCCACTTTCTGCAATATCTACAGTGATAACGGAATAGCCCTGAGCAATACTGTCTTAGGCGGTCTGGCTGTTGAGGATAATCTCCTTGACGCTTTGGGACACGCCGAGTTTGAAGAAGGCAGTTCATATCAGCAGGTCTTTGATGATTTTAGGGAAAAGAGACGGGGTTCTGTATCTTTCACATATAACGGAACCGAAGAGACACTGGCTTATGTTCCGGTCGAGGGCACGGACTGGATGCTTACCTATCTCATAAGGGAAAAGGTCATCACAGATCAGATCAGCTCCATTTCGAGCGGCATTGTCGTAAAAAGCGTCGTCCAGTCAGTCCTTGCAGCGCTTGTCCTGATCGCGATGTTTGTTTTCATCATCATCCAGGTAAGGAAGAATGCTTTGCTTGCGATTGCGAAAGAGACATCCGAGACAGAGAACCGCGTCAAGCAGGAGGAGATGGAACACCGTATTAATCTTCAGGAGAAACTGCTCGAGGAAGAAAAGAAGAGAACTCAGCAGGACAAAATGATCACGGCCATGTCGGCTGATTACAGAAGCGTTTATTATATCGATCTCGAAAAGAATGAGGGCATCTGTTACAGAGGCGATGCCGAAGATAAGGATCAGACGGAAGAAGGAAGACCGTTCCCGTTCAGCGAACGTTTCAACTGGTATGCGGAAAATTTCGTTGCCGAAGAATACCGTGAAGGCTTTAAGAGCTTCATCGATCCCGGTAACATTCGCAAGGGACTTGATTCCGACCCCATACTTGCATACCGTTACCTGGCAAGACGCGCAGGAAAAGAGTACTACGAGATGATCCGCGTTGCCGGCGTCAGACATATCGATGAGCGCGGCGGAGACAGGGTAAGAGCCATCGGTCTCGGCTTTACAGTAATCGATGCTGAGATGAGACAGAACATGGCTCAGCAGATTGCTCTGAAGGACGCTCTGGAATCCGCCGAGCAGGCAAACAAGGCAAAGACCGCATTCCTTTCAAACATGAGCCATGAGATAAGGACTCCGATGAATGCGATAATCGGTCTGGACAACATAGCTCTGAACGATCCTGATACTCCCGAAAAGACCAGGGATTATCTTACAAAGATCGGAACTTCCGCCGAGCATCTTCTCGCGCTTATAAACGATATCCTTGACATGTCCAGGATCGAGTCCGGAAGGATGGTCCTTAAGCAGGAGGAATTCTCACTTTCCAAGCTCCTCGAATCCATTAACACGATGTTTAGCGGACAGTGTCTGGAAAAGGGCCTCGAATACGGCTGCCACATAAAAGGCGATATCGACGATTACTACATCGGCGATAACATGAAGCTCAGACAGGTCCTGATAAACATACTCGGCAATGCCGTCAAGTTCACGCCGTCAGGCGGTAAGATAGGACTTATCATAGAAAAGAAAGCGCAGTTTGACGGAAGGACCACGCTGCAGTTCGAGATAAGCGACACCGGCATAGGAATGAGCAAAGAGTTCCTTCCTCACATTTACGACACGTTCGCCCAGGAGGATGCCACATATACAAATATATACGGTTCATCCGGCCTGGGACTTGCCATCACCAAGAACATCGTTGAGATGATGAACGGCAGCATTGAAGTTGAGAGCGTAAAGGGCGAAGGAACCACTTTCCTTGTAAGCGTAACCCTGAAAGATTCGGGCAAGCAGGAGATGTCCGAACACGAAACGAAAGTCGTACCGGACAATATGTCTGTACTCATAATCGATGACGATCCTGTCGCATGCGAGCACGGAAGACTTGTTTTCGGGAAGATTGGCATAACTGCCGATATAGCGCTTTCGGGTGAGGAAGGTCTGGAGAAGGTTACATTAAGGCACGGCAGACGTGAACCTTACAATCTCATTTTGATCGACTGGAAGATGCCCGGGATTGACGGCGTTGAGACTACGAGACGGATTCGTTCACTTGTCGGGAAGGAGTCGGCTATCATCATCCTGACTGCATACAAGTGGGATGACATCCTTGATGAAGCTGTTAATGCCGGTGTCGACAGTTTCATTGCCAAACCGCTCTTTGCCGCCAATATCCTTGAAGAAATCGAGAATGTGTTCAGACGCAAGAATCCGGGAACAGAAAATAGAGTTAAAGACAAAGACCTGTCCGGCAGGAAGATACTTCTCGCGGAAGATGTTGAAGTAAATGCCGACATCATCAGGATGATACTTCAGACACGCGGGATAGAGACCGATCTTGCTCCTAACGGAAAGATCGCGGTTGATACTTTCTCCGCCAGTGAACCAGACCATTACTTTGCCATCCTGATGGATATGAGAATGCCAGAGATGGACGGACTTACGGCGACCAGGATCATCCGCGGTCTTGACCGTGAAGATGCAAAGAACATCCCTATAATCGCTCTGACTGCAAACGCTTTTGACGAAGATGTTCAGAGGAGCCTGCAGTCCGGTCTTAATGCACATCTTACAAAACCGATAAAGCCGGAATTACTTTTCGAGACTTTGGAATCGTATCTTTGAAAGGCGGTGACTTATGACAAACCCTGTTGTATCACTATTTGGAGACGGAAAACGGACGATACTCGTTGCTGATGATGAGTTCATAAACAGAGAGATTCTTTCCGAGATGCTCAAGGATGATTATGACATCATCACAGCCGAAGACGGTGAACAGGCTTATGAGATCATCAAGACACACAGCAAGACGATATCGCTGGTCCTTCTTGATCTGATCATGCCTAAGATGGGCGGCTTGGAACTCCTGTCATCCATCAAGAATCAGAGTGAGTTTTCAAGCATACCTGTTATCGTTCTGACTACGGATCAGGAATCAGAGGTCGTCAGTCTTAACACGGGCGCATCCGATTTCATTCCGAAGCCGTACCCCAGACAGAGCGTTGTAAAGGCCAGGATCCGCAGGGCGATAGAACTTTCAGAGGACCGCCAGATAATAAGCGACACCCAAAATGACATTATTACCGGCCTTTATAACGGCGAATATTTTTACGAGTATGCCGAGACGTTTGACAAGTATCATCCGGATACGGACATGGATGCCATAGTTCTTGGGATCAACAACTATCATGTACTGCTCGAGCGATACGGCAAAGACAGATGCATCGAGCTCCTTTCGATGATAGCGGAGGAATTAAGAAAGCTTTATCCGAACGGTGAGGCCATTCTCTGCCACAAGGAGATGGATGTTTTCTTCATATACTGCCACCATAAAGAAGGTCATGAGGAAAGACTCCAGGAGATAAGCCGTTCCGTTGACTGCATCTTCAGCGGGGTAAAGCTGAAGATGGGTATTTACGAGAAGACAGACAAGAACCTGGAACTGCGGAACAGGTTTGTCAGAGCCCGTATGGCATACGATAAGCTGCAGGGTAACTACCACGACGTGATCGCAGTTTTCGACGACGAGATCCTTAAAAAGACGTTGTTCGAAGAGCAACTCTGCGCTGATTTCAAGACGGCCGTCAGTGAAGAGCAGTTCATGGTCTTCTTCCAGCCCAAGTTTGATATCACAGGTGAAGAGCCTGTCATCGCCGGAGCCGAGGCTCTAGTAAGATGGCGTCATCCGACCCTTGATCTTATCTCACCCGGTCTGTTTATCCCTCTGTTCGAGAACAACGGTCTTATCTACGAGCTCGATGATTATGTCTGGCATAAGACCGCGGCGATGATAAAGGAGTGGAGAGGGAAGTTCAATAAGAAGATCCCGGTCTCCGTTAATATCTCCAGAGCTGAGATGTACGATCCTAATCTCGCCAACAGACTTCTCAACATCGTTGAGGAAAACGGCATCGAGATATCCGATCTCCATCTTGAGATAACCGAATCTGCTTATGTCAGTGATTCGAGCATGATAATCGACCGCGTTGAGGATCTCAGGCAGAAGGGTTTCTTTATCGAGATGGACGATTTCGGTTCCGGATATTCCTCCCTAAACATGATCGGTGAACTTCCGATCGATGCTCTCAAACTGGATATGCTCTTCATCAGGAGCGCTTTCAAGAGTAATAAGATGAAGATGCTCGACATAGTTATCGATATAGCCGATTGTCTTGGAGTCCCTGCCATAGCCGAAGGCGTTGAGACGGAGGAACAGTTCCTTAAGCTTAAGGAATCGGGATGCGCGGTAATACAGGGTTATTATTTCTCAAAGCCTCTCCCGGCTGATGAATTCGAAAAGTTTCTGCAATAAAGGAGAAGATAAATGCCTACTATAGAAGATCTGAAAAATTACGGTGCAAATACGGACGAAGCGCTCTCAAGGCTGATGGGAAATGAATCATTCTATCTGGCTCTTGTCCCCAGAGTGTTTGAAGACGGCAATTTTGAGAAACTGGCTTCAGGCATCGCCGAGGGCGATCTGGACAAGGCTTTTGAAGCTGCGCACAGCCTGAAAGGCGTACTCGGCAATCTGGAACTTACCCCTATCCTGAAGCCCATGCTCGAGATAACCGAGCTGCTCCGTCACAGGGAACAGCTCGATTATTCACCTTATCTTGAGGAGATATTCAAACAGAAAGAAGCTCTTCAGAAACTGTTCGAATAACAGGAAGTTTTAGTAAGAGTTCGGGGCATATGGGGAAATAATGGACTTCGGTTTATTTGTTAATGACATAGAGAAAAACGGGTGGAATGTCTTTGGAACAGAGGTGTACCAAGACGGCACTCTGATACATGAATGGGGAGACACGCGGGATGGCCTTCACGAGGTCTATTCCGCGACGAAGACGGTCTTGTCCGTTGCTTTCGGCATCGTGTATGACAGAGGGCTTATCGGTCTTGATGATCCCGTCCTGAAATACATATCAGTGCCTGCAAAACCCGGTTGGGAGAAGATCACGGTAAGGCGCCTTCTTACCATGTCGGTACCCGGTCTTCCGTTCAGAGCTGAAGGCGATAACTGGATAGAGTTCTCACTTAACTGTGATGTTGAGCCTGACGAATGCGGATTTAATTACAGCAACATATGCACTTATCTGACGGGTGTTGCGCTCGCAAATGTACTGGGTTCCGATCTGGGCAGGTTTATAGAAGATGAGATCCTTGCTCCTTTGGACATTAAGGATTATGAATATTTACGCAGCCCCGAGGGGTATTTCTACGGTGCATCGGGCATGAAAATGACTGTTCATGATCTGAGCAAGTTCGGACTTCTTCTCATGAATGAAGGAGTATATGAAGGCAGACGCATCGTCTCAGCAGAATATGTTAAGATGGCGACTTCGGTTCAGCAGATGAACAGGGAGGGCGGTTACGGCTTTTATATCTGGAAGTACCGCGACGGTTACAGCATCAACGGCAAATGCAAACAGAAGTGCTATATCCTGCCTTCCCGAGGCATTATCGTTACTTATCTGTCCCATATCGATGACGATTCACACGATCTTCTGAACGGCATGGAAAAGCATATACTCGGGATTTCCTGACCGGAGGCCAGAGACATAATCAGGATTGTAAGCATGAAGCACGATCAAAGACAATACATCGATTATGTTGAGAAATATGCCGAAGCAAACAGGCATCATATCTGGCTGGGCGGATCTTTCCTTCACGGCAACCCGACGCCTTTTTCTGATGTGGACATAAGCGTTCTGATGGAAAAGGATTCATTAAGAGAATTTATCTGCGGATACGGGGAACCGGTATACATCTCTTATACGACTAATCCCGAAGGGATCATTATAGTCATTTATGAAGACGGCGTGGCTGTCGATCTTGAAGTTATAGGATCCGTGGAAGTCACGGGCAACGGGTTCTTCCACTTGGAAGACATCAAGGCGCATGGATTTGTCCGTAACAGCAGTATCTGTAGGGAATTCTGTATGAGAAACGATCCGCCTTATCAGACGGCACGTCTCTTTCACCGCAGTCTGATCAAATATCTTGCAGGTAAGAAAGAGGCAGGAGCCAGTGTGGCTAATGAGATCGCCGCATTTCTGGGTGACGGTTCTCGTGTTACGGAAGGTGACTATAAGAACGGCATCACAAGTCTTATTGAACAGTATCATGATAAGTATCCGTTGGATGAAAAATACCACGGAATCTGCCTTGAATTAATAGAACAGGTCGAAACTGTTTTTGAGCAGTAAACACCGGGGAATTGGGATTATTAATGATAAGAAGAAAAACACACAGGATTAAGAGCATTATCAGCATTTCTGTTATTGCTGCCATGTTATTGGGACTTGCTTCGTGCAGGCCTGCTCTGAATTCTCATGTCCGTGTTGAGGACGAGATCTCCAAACTCAATAATGTTGAACGGAATATCTATGTTTCCGGAAATAAGGATTATGAGGCAATAGCGAATTATCTCCAATACATCGCGACTGAATCTGATTTCAAGGGTTCCATGATCGCCGCCACTGATGATGAGATCATATTTGCGGCTGGTACAGGACTTCTTGATGTTGACGGCAATGAAGCAACTCCGTATACGACGTATGAGATCGGTTCCAACACAAAATCTTTTACCGCAGTCTGTATCATGAGCCTCATTGAAAAAAAGAAACTCTCGATGGACAAGACCATAGGGGAATTGTTTCCTGAGTACAGTTCATATCCAAGTTATGAGAAGATATCCGTAATTACCGTCTCCGATCTTTTGCATATGCGTTCAGGGCTTGCTGACTATGTGAATGACCCTGTCGATTTCATAGGCGAGGAGAAACTCTATGAGATCTGCGGCCCCAATCCGGATAATAATCTTATTTATGCGGAAGCTTACAGGATGATCGAAACCGCGTTTGATGATGAATTGTTTCTGGAACGTCTTTTCACTCTTGAACCGCTGAGTGAACCCGGTGTGGAATTTGTATACAACAATACGAATTATCATCTGCTTGCCCTGATAGTGGAGCGGGTCAGCGGGAAGGCATTTGAGGATTACTTAAATGAGGTAGTTTTCGGGCCTTGCAACATGAAAAACACATCAGCGGACAGCAGCGTTGAGGTTACGGCATCCTACGAATACTCGGAGGAGCTGGATTATCTGTCTGATCCGGAGTTTCAGATGGGCGCGGGCGGCATCCGCTCGAATGTGGCCGACATGCTGAAGTTCGACAGGGCGCTGTTTGGCGGTTATATCCTTAATGAGAAGTCAATGGATGAACTCCTCACACCTGTTGACGGATATGCATGCGGCTGGCAGATAAGAGACGGTTTTGTATACCATTGCGGAGATGTTCCCAGATTCTCGACAAGCAATTATATTATCGAACGGGACGGAAAGAGGATCTATATTATCCTTATGGCCAATCTGAAAGGTGATTACCGCTCGGTTATACCTAAAAATATTGACATGATGTTTTGACGGAAAGGAAATAAGGAGGAAGCGAAATGAAAGAACTGATCATACCATCGAAATTGAACGAGGGCGATAAAGTCGCATTTATCTCGATCTCAGGCGGACGCGCCGGAGATGAGGATATGCTTCCGAGATACCTCCTGGGTAAAAGGAGATTCGAACGGATCTTTAATGTGAAAGTGGTCGAAACTCCCAATGCGCTTAAGGGAAGTGAATATCTTTATGAGCATCCCGAGAAAAGAGGCGAAGATCTGATGTGGGCACTGAAGGATGATTCCATCAAAGGGATCATCTGTAATCAGGGCGGAGATGATTCCTACCGCGTTCTTCCATATATCGATCCGCAGGTCATTCATGATAATCCGAAGGTGTTCATGGGTTTCTCCGATATTGCCACATGGATGGCGGTTTTCACATATGCAGGTGTCCGCGCTTATTACGGTCCCACCGTTCTGACTCCGATCGCACAGCCCGGAAAACTTGATGAATATACGGAAGAGGCGATCAGACGGACTCTGTTCTCGAATGAGGTAATAGGCAGGATCAAGCCGGCAGAAAAGACCACTCCCATTGACTGGGCTACAACATATATTGTTGACGGGGTGCAGTATGAACGTTTCCCCGATAATGATGAGATCGAGGATCTGAAGGATCCGATCCCATGGGAAGACGGAACCGGCTACAAGGTATTGCAGGGCTCCGGAAAAGTCAGAGGACATGTTATCCCGGTCTGCGGAGGCCCTCTCTGGCAGATAATGGGGACGAAGTTTTTTCCGGGTCCCGATGTCTGGGAAGATTCCATCATTGCGATGGAACACTGCAGTATCTACGGCAGTAAGTTGGCCGGATTGCATGAGCTACGCGCATTTGCTGCGGCAGGTATATTTGATAAGGCAAAGGCTGTGATCACCGGCCCTATGGATGATGACAGCAGGGAAACCATTCTGAAGGTTATGCATAAGGAAATTTACAGACCGGACATGGTCATAATGGAAAATGTCGATTACATCCACAGAACTCCGATGACGGTCCTTCCCGTCGGTGCGCTGATGGAAATAGACTGTGATGCTCCCGGAATAGAGATACTGGAACCGGGAGTGACATGATCAGCAAGCTGAACAAACGCAACATCTGTCAGTCTTTTTCTGTATATATAGTAGCTGGCAGGAACAGGCCTGTTTGCGTATGAGTTTGTGAAAGGAGTTGATGTTATGAGACGTTTGTTTTCTGTCGCGGCTATTTGTCTGATCGTTTGCATCATGCTCTGTTCGTGCGGCAAAGTAAACGGCTATAAGAAAAAAGATCTTGTACCGGTAAATGAGGATGAAGGCAGGGACAGTATCCTTGTTTTCGCGGTCGACCATAATGAAGGTAAAGACATTACCGTCAAGATAAAGAACCTCACGGATGATGTCTTCTGTTACGGTGAGTATTATTCGATCCAGGTGTTTATCGACGGAGTCTGGTATTACGTTCCGATGGTGAATGAGAACGTGGTTCACGATCTGGGTCATGAACTGCAGCCGGGACAGAGTTATGCTTTGACGTACAGTCTGTACCCCTATGGCGGAAAACTGTATCCCGGACACTACCGTATCGCCTGCTGCGGTATAGGTGACGGTGCCAACAACTACTATGCCGAATTCAACGTAATGGCTGACATGAGTTATAAATGGGAGACCGTTGAGCCGACAGGATCTTAAATCCGGCTTTTTTGACCGTGTTCTGTAAAAATCCGAAATAATTTTTCCGTTAAGCAACACTTCTTTCCTGATGTGTTGCTTAAGCCACAGACCGCCGATGCATTAATGATTGTTAGGGCTGCGTTTTCCGTTGATAATGAAGCCATAAAACAAAAACACAGAAAAACGGAGGATACGGCAATGACAGATATTAGATTAGACAAAAGAGAGATCGGTAAGGAAGAGTTGGATATGGTTTCCGATACCTGTCGAGAGTTCAACGTATCGAAATCCGGGGAAATCCTTTGTTTTCGATACCTCGGCTGAACCGCAGATATCGTTATTGAGATTTTTCTTCCGAAAACGATACCTTTGATCTTCCACTGATATCGTTTTTGAAGACTTTTTCCTGAAAACGATATCTTTGATCTCCCGCTGATATCGTTTTTGAAGACTTTTTCCTGAAAACGATATCGTAGCTTTCCTTGCAGGCGATTTTATCCCAAACCGTGAATTATTGCCTCCGTGGGATAATTTTCAGAGGTGAATTTATCCCAAAAGCTTAAAAATGTTTCACTTGGGATAATTTTCAGAGGTGAATTTATCCCAAAAGATTAAATATGCTTC